>NZ_JBVHTR010000008.1:343151-346286 GCF_055565775.1 Streptomyces sp. NPDC028331
ACACAGGGCCTGACCGGTACTCAGGGCGCCACGGGTGCTCAGGGTGATACGGGTCCGCAGGGTGCTCAGGGCTTGCAGGGTTCCACGGGCCCGCAGGGTTCCACCGGTGCGCAGGGCGTGATGGGAGCTCAGGGGGCGACGGGTCCGCAGGGTGCGCAGGGTTTCCAGGGTTCGGTGGGCGCGCAGGGCTCTACCGGTGCGCAGGGCGCGACGGGTGCGCAGGGGACCACGGGCGCCCAGGGTCCGCAGGGGTTGCAGGGCTCCACGGGCCCACAGGGTTCCACCGGTGCCCAAGGGGTGATCGGCACTCAGGGTCCGATGGGCTCGCAGGGTGCCCAGGGTTTCCAGGGGTCCACCGGGTCGCAGGGCGCCACCGGTGCGCAGGGAGCCACCGGCGCTCAGGGCGCGACGGGCGCCCAGGGCCCGCAGGGCTTCCAGGGCTCGGTCGGTGCGCAGGGCTCCACCGGCCCCCAGGGTTCGACCGGGGCTCAGGGTTCGACGGGCGCGCAGGGTCCGCAGGGGTTCCAGGGCACCACGGGTGCGCAGGGCTCCACCGGGGCGCAGGGCACCACCGGCACCCAGGGTTCGACGGGCGCCCAAGGCCCGCAAGGGTTCCAGGGGGCCGTCGGCGCCCAGGGCTCCACCGGGGCGCAGGGAGCGACCGGTCCGCAGGGCTCGACCGGCACTCAGGGTGCGACGGGCTCTCAGGGCCCCCAGGGCTTCCAAGGGTCCACCGGGGCCCAAGGGTCCACGGGAGCGCAGGGCTCCACCGGGGCGCAGGGGGTCACGGGTCCGCAGGGCACCGCAGGTCCGCAGGGCTCGGCGGGTGCGCAGGGCTCCACGGGCGCCCAAGGCGCGACGGGGTCCCAGGGGCCCCAGGGCTTCCAGGGGTCCACCGGGTCGCAGGGCTCCACCGGGGCGCAGGGGGCCACGGGGACTCAGGGTTCGACGGGCACGCAGGGCCCGCAGGGCTTCCAGGGTTCGACCGGTTCCCAGGGCTCGACCGGGAGCCAGGGGACGACGGGCGCCCAGGGCCCGCAGGGGGTCCAGGGAGCGCAGGGCACCCAGGGTGCCCAGGGCGCCGGTTCGACCGGCGCCCAGAGCGTCGTGGTCACCAGTACGCTCGCCGGCACGCAAGCGGCCACGGCGTTCAACCAGGTCAGTTGCCCGGCCGGCACATTCGCCACGGGCGGTGGCTCGTACAACGTCAACTCCACGACCGGAGCCGCCGTGAACTTCCAGGGGTTCGACCGTCCGATCGGCTCACCCGCCACCGGCTGGCAGTCGCAAGTGGGATCCGGCGTCAACAACGGCATCAACAACATCGTGTACGCGGTCTGCAGGCCGTAGGCGCGCCATGCGGGGCTTCCGGCGTCCGCCACGGCCGGTTTTCCCGAGCCGGCACCGCCGGGCCCCGGAGTCAGGGGTGCCCGGCGGGAACGTATGGGCCGCCGGACACGTACTCTTGGTAGCAGTACCACCGCTCTCACGAAGGACTGAACGACACTGGGCAAGCGACAGCCCGAAGGCCCGCCGCCCGCACCCGCGGTGCAGCGCATCCGACTGCGCTACACCAAGCGCGGCCGCCTCCGGTTCACCAGCCACCGTGACTTCCAGCGCGCCTTCGAGCGTGCGCTGCGCCGTGCCGAGGTGCCGATGGCGTACTCGGCGGGGTTCACGCCGCATCCGAAGGTGTCGTACGCCAATGCCGCACCCACCGGCACGGGCAGTGAGGCGGAGTACCTGGAGATCGCGCTCACCGAGGCGCGCGATCCGGAACGGCTGCGTGCCCTCCTCGACGAGTCGCTGCCCGCCGGGCTCGACGTCCTGGAGGCGGTCGAGGCCCGCACGCCGGGGCTCGCCGACCGGCTGACGGCTTCCGTGTGGGAGCTGCGGCTGGACGGTGTGGATCCGGCCGATGCGGACCGCGCGGTCGCGGCCTTCAACGCGGCCGACAGCGTCGAGGTCCAGCGCCTGACCAAGAACGGCATGCGCACCTTCGACGCCCGCCCCGCGGTCGTCGGCCTCGAGCGCGTGGAAACGGACAGTTCGCCGGCTGATAGGCCGAGCGACCGGCCCTGTGCGATACTGCGGCTGGTTGTTCGGCACGTGACGCCTGCCGTACGACCCGACGACGTCCTGTCCGGTCTCCGCGCCGTGGCCGACCTGGCGCCGCCGGTCCCCGCAGCGGTGACCAGGCTGGCGCAGGGGCTGTTCGATGAAGAGACCGGCACGGTGACCGACCCGCTCGCGCCCGACCGCGAGGCAGCAGCGACCGAGCCGCATCCGGCCGCCGCGACTGCCGCCGCGACGGCGCCGGCGTAAGGAAGGTCCCGCGCAGGGACGCACGTCGTAGCGCCGCCCTCGTACTCGGGAGCCACCTGGGTCGGGCAGCGCACCGACCAGAAGACTTTCGCCAGGCCGTGCACGACAAGGGGTACGGAACCGGCGAGACAGGACACAGAGAGCTCCCGTGCGGCGCCCGCGCCCCGGACGGCGGCACCGCGCACAGCGCGAGCCGCGGACGTCACCGGCGATCTACGCCGGACCAGGCGCGGCGCCCGGGAGCCTGACGGGAGAAACGCCCGCATGCTCGAACCGACCGAACCCACCAAGGGTTCCGAAAACAACACCCCCAGCGACACCCTGCCCCCGCGCCGCCGACGCCGCGTCGCCTCGCGCCCGGCGGGCCCGCCGAGTGCCGGCACCGACGCCGCGACCGGCGAGATCACGGTGGCCGACCCCGTGAACGGGGCCGGGCCGGCCATACCGGCGCGCGAGGAGTCCCCGACCGCTGAGCCGGCCGCTGGGACAGAAGAGATCGAAGAGACCGGCGAGGCCCCTGCGACCGCAGTGGCCGAAGCTGGGCCGGTGGCCGAGGAGGCGCCTGCTCCGGCTCGTCCGCGTCGTCGTGCCACTCGCCGTGCGTCGGCGCCTGCCGGTGCGCCCGCCTCGGCGGAGGCCGTGGAGGTCGTCGTGCCGGCCGGTGACGGTGGCGAGGGCGCCGGTGAGGCCCTTGTGACCGCAGTGGCCGAGGCCGGGCCGGTGGCCGAGGAGGCGCCTGCTCCGGCTCGTCCGCGTCGTCGTGCCACTCGCCGTGCGTCGGCGCCTGCCGGTGCGCCCGCCTCGGCGGAG
>NZ_JBVHTR010000008.1:346384-350112 GCF_055565775.1 Streptomyces sp. NPDC028331
AGGCCGTGGAGGTTGTCGTGCCGGCCGGTGACGGTGGCGAGGGCGCCGGTGAGGCCCCTGTGACCGCAGTGGCCGAGGCCGGGCCGGTGGCCGAGGAGGCGCCTGCTCCGGCTCGTCCGCGCCGCCGCGCCACCCGCCGTGTGTCGGCGCCCGCTCCCGTCGAGGAGGCCGTGGAGGCCGCCGAGGCCGAGACGCAGGTGGCCGAGCAGACTCCCGCCGCCGAGGCGCCCGAGGCCCCCGCCGCCGAAGAGCCCGCCCGCCGTACCCGTCGCCGTGCCACCCGCCGGGTGTCCGCACCGGCCGCCACGCCCGAGGGCGCCGCCGACGAGACCCCGCAGGCCGAGGCCGCCGAGGCGACCGGCAGGAGCGAGAAGGCCGAGGCGGTCGAGGAAGGCGCCCACGCGCCCGCATCGACGCCTGCCGTCGCCCCCGCCGCCGAAGCCGAGCCGGCCGCCGAAGCGGAGCCGGCCGTCGAGGAAGCCGCCCCGCGCCGTCGCCGTCGCGTCGTCCGCAAGGCCGCCGGAGGTTTCTCCGAGCCCGCGCAGCCCGCCCCCGCCGCCGAAGAGGCGTCCGACGCCCCCCGGCGGCGCACGCGGCCGGCCGTCCCCGTCTTCCAGGCGCCGGTGTTCACCGAGCCGATGTTCCAGACCCCGGAGCGGGCCGCCGCCGCCGCTGCCGCCGAGGCCGCGGAGCAGCAGGAGCCCGTCGAGGAGGAGGCCGCCGGTGCGCGCCGTCGCCGTCGCCGCCGCGGCGGCGACGAGGAGCCCGTGGCCGTGACGCCGGAGACCACCGACGAGGTGGAGGAGGCCGAGGAGCCCGAGGAGCCCGAGGAGGCGGAGGAGTCCGTCGAGGGCGAGGAGGCCGAGGAGACCGGTTCGCGCCGGCGCCGCCGCCGTGGTGGCCGCCGCCGTCGCCGTGGCGAGTCCGCCGAGGCCGACGGCGAGGGTGAGGAGACCGAGGAACTCGCCGACGAGCAGGCCGCGCAGGACGCCGAGGACACCGCCGAGCAGCTCGAGGAGGACGCCGAGGACGCGGGCCAGGAGCACGCGGACGACACCGCGTCCTCCAGCAGCACCAGCCGGCGCCGCCGCCGGCGTCGCCGCCGGGCCGGTGAGTCGCTCGTGGACGGCGAGCCCGGCACCGACGACCCGGAGCGGACGGTCGTCAAGGTGCGCGAGCCGCGCAAGAAGGACGAGCACCCCTCCGACGAGGTGCAGTCCATCAAGGGCTCGACCCGGCTCGAAGCCAAGAAGCAGCGCCGCCGGGAAGGCCGCGAACAGGGCCGCCGCCGCGTTCCGATCATCACCGAGGCCGAGTTCCTGGCCCGCCGTGAGGCCGTCGAGCGTGTGATGGTCGTCCGGCAGAACGGCGACCGTACGCAGATCGGCGTCCTCGAGGACGGCGTGCTCGTCGAGCACTACGTCAACAAGGAGCAGTCGACCTCGTACGTCGGCAACGTCTACCTGGGCAAGGTCCAGAACGTGCTGCCGTCCATGGAGGCCGCCTTCATCGACATCGGCAAGGGCCGCAACGCGGTGCTCTACGCCGGTGAGGTCAACTTCGAGGCGCTGGGCATGGCCAACGGCCCGCGCCGCATCGAGTCCGCCCTCAAGTCCGGCCAGTCCGTCCTCGTCCAGGTGACCAAGGACCCGATCGGCCACAAGGGCGCCCGCCTGACCAGCCAGGTCTCCCTGCCGGGCCGTTACCTCGTGTACGTGCCCGAGGGCTCGATGACCGGCATCAGCCGCAAGCTGCCCGACACCGAGCGGGCCCGGCTGAAGACCATCCTCAAGAAGATCGTCCCCGAGGACGCGGGCGTCATCGTGCGCACCGCCGCCGAGGGCGCGAGCGAGGACGAGCTGCGCCGGGACGTCGAGCGGCTGCAGGCGCAGTGGGAGGACATCCAGAAGAAGTCGAAGAACGGCAACGCGCCGACGCTGCTGTACGGCGAGCCGGACATGACCGTCCGGGTCGTGCGGGACATCTTCAACGAGGACTTCTCCAAGGTCATCGTCAGCGGCGACGACGCCTGGGAGACGATCCACGGGTACGTCTCGCACGTCGCGCCGGACCTCGCGCCGCGCCTGCAGAGGTGGACCAGCGAGGTCGACGTCTTCGCCACCTACCGGATCGACGAGCAGCTCGCCAAGGCGCTGGACCGCAAGGTGTGGCTGCCGAGCGGCGGTTCGCTGGTGATCGACCGGACCGAGGCGATGGTCGTCATCGACGTCAACACCGGCAAGTTCACCGGCCAGGGCGGCAACCTCGAGGAGACCGTCACCAGGAACAACCTGGAGGCGGCCGAGGAGATCGTCCGCCAGCTCCGGCTGCGCGACCTCGGCGGCATCATCGTGATCGACTTCATCGACATGGTGCTGGAGTCCAACCGGGACCTGGTGCTGCGGCGCCTGCTGGAGTGCCTGGGCCGGGACCGCACGAAGCACCAGGTCGCCGAGGTGACCTCGCTGGGCCTCGTCCAGATGACCCGCAAGCGGGTCGGACAGGGCCTGCTGGAGTCGTTCTCCGAGACCTGCGTGCACTGCAACGGCCGGGGCGTGATCGTCCATATGGACCAGGCCCCCGCGACCGGCGGCGGCAAGCGCAGGAAGCGCGGCCGGGGCGGCGCCGAGGCCGAGCCCGAGACGCAGGAGGCCGTGACCGCCGAGATCGAGGAGGCCGCCGAGGTCGCCGAGGAGGCGGAGGCCGCGGTTGCGGCGGCGCTGTCGGAGTCGGCCGTGACGGAGTCGCTGATGGACTCGGTCGCACCCGACGAGGAGCTGTACAGCAGCGTCGCCGAGGCGGAGGCCGCCGCGTCCCGGGGCCGCACACGGCGCCGGGTGAGCCGGCGGGCGTCGGCTCCCGCGGGGGCCCCGCGTGCCGAGGAGCGGGCGCCGAAGTCCCGCACGGACGAGCGCGCACCGAAGTCGCGGACCGAGGCGGAGGCGGAGCCGGTGGCGGCCGAGGACCCGATCGTCGAAGCGCCCGCGCCCGTCGAGGAGGAGGCCGCGCCCAAGGGCCGTACGCGCCGCCGGGCGACCCGCAGGGTGTCGGCTCCGGCCGGTTCGCCCACCGAGGCCGTGGTGACGGTCGCGGAGACCGCGCCGCAGCCCGCCGAGGAGCCGGAAGCCGAGGCGCCGGCCGAGCAGCCCGTGGCCGAGCAGGCCGCCGAGCCGGCCGAGGCGCCCGCGGAGAGCGCGGCCCCGGCCCGCCCGCGTCGCCGCGCCGTCCGCAAGGCCACGGCGCCGACCTCGTCGGAGGAGACGGCGGTCGTGGTCGTCCCCTCGGCCGCGGAGGCCCCGGAGGCCCCGGCGGAGCAGGCGGAGGCCCCGGCAGCGGAGGCCGCGGCCGAGTCCGAGGCGGCGGCGCCCGCCAAGAAGGCGGCCCGCAAGACCGCCAAGAAGGCCACGGCGAAGAAGGCCGCGACCAAGAAGACGGCCGCGGCCAAGAAGACGGCGGCCAAGAAGACCGCCGCGAAGAAGACGACCGCCAAGAAGGCCGCGGTCAAGAAGACGGCGGCCAAGAAGACGGCGGCGGCCGAACAGCCGGCGCAGGCGACCGTTTCGGTCACCACGGAGGACTGACCCTCCGCACGACGGCACCGTCACGACGGCGGGGGGGGGGAGGGGGGGGGGGGGGGGGTGTTGTTTTTTTGCGCGTTTTTTTTCTGGACGGGGGCCCCCCCTTTTCTCTTCGCCCCTCTTTCTTTTGGCCCTCCCTTTTTTTTTTCT
>NZ_JBVHTR010000009.1:0-287557 GCF_055565775.1 Streptomyces sp. NPDC028331
AGCTTCACAGGCCCCTGAGCCGTCCGGTCCCTGCGGATCTCGAAGTCCATTGCATCCCCTGAGCTGGGGTGTTGCAACGACTACTAGAACCTGAGCAAGGCGGAGGCCCTTTCACGTGTGCGCGGGGCCGGTGACTCCCGGGCCCGTCAGACGGTCTGCCAGGCCGTGAGGGCGAGGAGACCCGGCTCGTCCCCCTGACGGGCCACACGCAGTTCGCCGTCCGGCGTCAGCGTGGCCGCCGCGACGCGTCCCTCCGCGTCCTCGGCCACCGCCACCCGCGTACCCGCCGGCAGGTGCGGCCCCGACTCGGTCCACCTGAGGCCCGCCGGCTCCTGCTCGGTGGGGCAGGCCGCGAAGGCGACGCGGCCGGAGGACGAGCACTGGGCCAGCAGGGTGCGGTCGTGGCCGTCCACGACGCAGCGCAGCACCGCCACCGGTCCGGGCCCCGCGGCGCGCAGCAGCGGGATCGGAGCGCCGCCCGGACGCCAGGCGTGCACCATGCCCCCGGGGTCCGCGAAGAACAGCGTGGTGTGCTCCTTGGAGGTGGGCAGGGCGCTCAGCGTGCCGGCCTGGACACGGGTCCGCAGCGGCTCGTCGGCGACGAGGGCCGCGCCGGGCTCGTCCTGGTGCCAGCGCAGGATGCCGTCGGCCGAGGCGGCGTACAGCTCGACGCGGCCCGAACTCCCGGCCACGGCGGCCAGTTGCCCGTGCACGGCCCGGCCCCCGAGGTCCTGCCAGGGGTTCCAGCCGCCGCGCTCCTTCTGGGCGACCATGCTCACAGCGCCGCCCTTGTGGCGGACGAAGACATGGGCGCGTCCCTCGGCGTCCACCGCCACCGCCGGCGGGCCGGTCCGCTCGCCCTTCTTGTCCGGGTGGCCGATCGGGATCCAGTCCAGGGGGGCCAGGTGCGGGCGGAAGTGCGTGGAGTGCACCAGGCCCGACTCGCCGGGGACCGTGGGGCGCCAGGCGACGAGATGGGCGTACCCGTCGGCGCCCTGGCCGAGGGCGAGTTGCGTGTGCAGGCGCTGGTCGCCGCCGACCCTGCGCGGGGGCGCCCAGGGAAGCGCCGGGTGCCGCTCGGCCCGGCACCACACCGCCTCCTCCCGCGGGGCGTAGGCACTCAGGCTGCCGTCGCGGCCGCGCAGCAGCCATGAGCCGTTCACACAGGGCACCGTCGACACTCGCCCATTTTAATGAGGCGCCCCAGCGCGGGCGGGACGGCGCGTGCGAGGCTGTGGGCATGAGTGACCCGCTGCTGGTGATCGTCGATGCCGCGAACGTCGTCGGGTCGGTGCCCGACGGCTGGTGGCGGGACCGTCGGGGCGCGGCGGACCGGTTGCGGGACCGTCTCGTGCCGTTCGCCGCCGACGGGCTGCCCGGCTTTCCCGGGCCGCTGGAGCTGGTGATGGTGGTGGAGGGTGCGGCGCGCGGCGTGGAGCCCGTGCCCGGCATCCGGGTGGACTCGGCGCCCGGCAGCGGGGACGACCGTATCGTCGAGCTGGTCGCCGAGGCCGGGGACCGGCCGGTCCTGGTGGTCACGGCGGACCGGGAGCTGCGGCGCCGGGTGACGGATCTGGGCGCGGAGGTGACGGGCCCGCGCACCGTGCGCTGAGCGGTCCGTCCCGAGGCGCGGTGCCGTGCCGGATGCGCCGGGGCGCCGGGCCCGCGGTCACGCCCTGCCGGATCCCGGCGGCCCGGTCACCCCGCCCGCCGCGGGCTCCTCGGCGCGGCCCACGCGGCTGTGGGTACGGCCGTAGAGGAAGTACACGAAGAACCCGATGGCCAGCCAGATCGCGAACCGCAGCCAGGTCTCGGCCGGCAGGTTCACCATCAGCCACAGCGAGGCGCACACCGACAGGATCGGCACCACCGGAACGAACGGGGTACGGAAGGCGCGCTGCAGGTCGGGGCGGGTGCGGCGGAGGACGACGACGCCGATCGCGACGACGATGAACGCGAACAGCGTGCCGATGTTGACCAGTTCGGCCAGTTCGCTCAGGCTCGTGAAGCCCGCGACGACGGTGATGACCACGCCCAGCAGGATGGTCGGCCGGTGCGGGGTCCTGAAGCGGCGGTGGACGTGGGAGAAGAAACGGGGCAGCAGCCCGTCGCGGCTCATCGCGAAGAACACCCGGGTCTGGCCGAGCAGCAGGATCAGGCAGACGGTGGTCAGGCCGACGGCGGCACCGAAGCTGATCACACCCGCGAACCACGGGTGCCCGATGGCCTTGAACGCGTCGGCGAGCGGCGCGTCCACGGACAGCCTGCTGTAGCGCTCCATGCCGGTGACGACGATGGAGACCGCCACGTACAGCGCGGTGCAGATGAACAGCGAGCCGAGGATGCCGCGCGGCATGTCGCGCTGCGGGTTGCGGGTCTCCTCGGCGGTGGTCGCCACGATGTCGAAGCCGATGAAGGCGAAGAAGACGACGGACGCGGCGGTGAAGATGCCCAGCACACCGAAGTTGGACGGCGCCCAGCCGACCATGAGCTGGATGAGCGGGGCCTTGAGGCTGCCGCCCGCAGGCACCGGCTGCGGCTTCGGGACGAACGGCTGGTAGTTGGCGCCGTGGACGAAGAAGGCTCCCCCGACGATGACGATCAGCACCACGGTGACCTTGATGGCGACGACGAGCTGGGTGACCCGGGCCGACAGCTTCATCCCGAGGACGAGGATCGCCGTGAGCACGAGGACCAGAGCGGCGGCGAGAACGTCGAAGCCGAACCCGTGCGCCCCCTCCCGTCCGCTGAGGTAGGCGGGCAGGTGCCAGCCGGCGTTGTCGAGCAGCGAGCGGATGTACCCGGACCAGCCGACGGCGACCACCGCCGTGCCGAGCGCGAACTCCAGGACCAGGTCCCAGCCGATGATCCAGGCGGGCAGCTCGCCGAGCGTGGCGTAGGAGAACGTGTACGCGGATCCCGCCACCGGCACCGTGGAGGCGAACTCCGCGTAGCAGAGCGCGGCGAGCGCGCAGACGACGCCGGCCACGACGAAGGACAGGGAGACGGCGGGGCCCGCGTTCTCCTTGGCGACCTTGCCGGTGAGCACGAAGATGCCGGTGCCGATGATGACGCCGACGCCGAACACGGTCAGGTCGAGGGCGGAGAGCGTCTTCTTGAGCGCGTGCTCCGGCGCCTCGGTGTCCTGGATCGACTGCTCGACGTTCTTGGTCCGGAAGAGGGTGCTGCCCATGGCGTACCTCCGCGCTCGCCGTCCCCGCCATGATCGAAAGGGGGCGTACTCCGTATGCCCCGGCACCGGCAGATTCACGCAAATGGGCCGGTTTCGCCACCGTAAAGAATGGAGAAACCGGCCCGGGCGGTCGAGCGGGGCCCTGGTCAGTCGCGGGCGGGCTCCACCGAGTCCACCGTCCGGGCGCTGCCGGTACGGTCGTACCGCCCGTCGAGCTTGGCGACCAGCCCGGTGACCTGGCGGGCGATGTCCGGCGCGGTCAGGCCGATCTCCGCCAGCACCTCCTTGCGGGAGGCGTGGTCGAGGAAGCGCGGCGGGACGCCGAAGTCGCGCAGCGGCACGTCCACACCCGCGTCGCGCAGCGCCTGCGCGATCGCCGAACCCACGCCACCGGCGCGGGAGTTGTCCTCGACGGTGACGACCACCCGGTGGCGCTCGGCGAGCGGGGCCAGCGCCTCGTCGACGGGCTTGACCCAGCGGGGATCGACGACGGTGGTGGAGATGCCCTGCTTGTCGAGCAGGTCGGCGATCTCCAGGCACATGGGGGCGAGCGCGCCGACGGAGACCAGCAGGACGTCCGGGACCGGCGCGTCGGCCTTGCGCAGCACGTCCATGCCGCCGACCTTGCCGACGGCGGGGACGGCCGGGCCGACGACGCCCTTGGAGTAGCGCAGCACGGTCGGCGCGTCGTCCACGTCGACGGCCTCACGGAGCTGGGCGCGGAGCTGCTCGGCGTCGCGCGGCGCGGCGATCCTGAGGCCCGGGACGACCTGGAGCATCGACATGTCCCACATGCCGTTGTGGGAGGCGCCGTCGTCGCCGGTGATGCCCGCCCGGTCGAGCACGAACGTCACACCGCACTTGTGCAGGGCGACGTCCATGAGCACCTGGTCGAAGGCGCGGTTGAGGAAGGTGGCGTACACCGCGAAGACGGGGTGCAGGCCGCCGGTGGCGAGACCGGCCGCGGAGACCGCGCCGTGCTGCTCGGCGATGCCGACGTCGAAGATCCGGTTCGGGAAGGCGTCCGCGAACTTCTTCAGGCCCACCGGCTGGAGCATCGCGGCCGTGATGGCGACGATGTCGTCGCGCTCCCGGCCGAGCCTGACCATCTCGTCGCCGAAGACGGAGGTCCAGCTCGCGGCGGCCGCCTTGATGGGCAGACCGGTGTCGGGGTGGATGGGGCCGATGCCGTGGAAGCGGTCGGCCTCGTCCTGCTCGGCGGGCTTGTAGCCGCGGCCCTTCTCGGTGAGGCAGTGCACGATCACCGGGCCGCCGAACCGCTTGGCGCGGGCCAGGGCGGACTCCAGGGCCTCGATGTCGTGCCCGTCGATGGGGCCGACGTACTTCAGGCCCAGGTCCTCGAACATGCCCTGCGGGGCGATGAAGTCCTTCAGGCCCTTCTTGGCGCCGTGCAGGGTCTCGTAGAGCGGCTTGCCGACGACGGGGGTGCGCTCCAGGACCTCCTTGGTGCGGGCCAGGAACTTCTCGTAGCCGTCCGTGGTGCGCAGGGTGGCCAGGTGGTTGGCGAGGCCGCCGATCGTGGGCGCGTAGGAGCGCTCGTTGTCGTTGACGACGATGACGAGCGGGCGGTCCTTGGCGTCGGCGATGTTGTTCAGCGCCTCCCAGGCCATGCCGCCGGTGAGGGCGCCGTCTCCGATGACGGCCACGACGTGGCTGTCGCGCTGGAGGAGCTGGTTGGCCTTGGCCAGGCCGTCGGCCCAGCCGAGCACGGTGGAGGCGTGCGAGTTCTCGATGACGTCGTGCTCGGACTCGGCACGCGAGGGGTAACCGGACAGGCCGCCCTTGGTGCGCAGCCGGGAGAAGTCCTGACGGCCGGTGAGCAGCTTGTGGACGTAGGCCTGGTGGCCGGTGTCCCACAGCACCTTGTCCCTCGGGGAGTCGAAGACGCGGTGCAGGGCGATGGTGAGCTCGACCACACCGAGGTTCGGGCCGAGGTGGCCGCCGGTCTTGGAGACGGCGTCGACGAGGAAGGTCCGGATCTCCTCTGCCAGCTGGTCCAGCTCCTCCAGGCTGAGCCGGTCCAGATCGCGCGGTCCCCTGATGCGGGTCAGCAGCGGCACCCGTGCCTCCTTGCAGTTGAGCTGTGTCGAGCGTTCGCCGGGCCTGTCGAGTCTAATGTTCCGGCTGTGAGGATCACCGGTGGCCCCTTGGATCCCCCCATCGTGTCCGGCCAAACACGAGCCGGGACAGGACTGTGCCCGGCACCGCCGTTGGCGCCGGGCACAGTGGCCTGAAGGGTCGGCTGCCGCTAGGCGCGGCCGGCCGTCTTCTGGGTCTTGCGGGTCACGGCGTCGATGACGACCGTGGCGAGCAGGACACCACCGGTGATCATGTACTGGACCGGCGAGGCGATGCCCTCCAGGGCGAGGCCGTACTGGATCGAGACGATCACCAGCACGCCGAGGAGCGCGTTCCACGTGCGGCCACGCCCGCCGAACAGCGACGTGCCACCGATCACGGCGGCCGCGATCGCGTTCATCAGCAGGTCACCGCCACCGGCGCCCTGGTTGGCCGACGCGATCTTCGAGGCGATGAACAGACCGCCGATCGCGGCGAAGGTACCGGAGATCGCGAAGACCGAGATCCGGACCGCGGCCACGTTGATACCGGCACGCCGGGACGCCTCGACGCTGCCGCCGAGCGCGAACACCTTGCGGCCGTAGGCGGTGCGGCGCAGCACGAAGTCCGTGACCAGCAGCACACCGATGAAGATGACCACGGCGAGCGGCAGGCCCTTGTACTGGTTGTAGACGGCGGCCACGGCGAAGGCGACGATCGCCAGCAGCGCCGTGCGCAGGATCGTCTCGCTCAGCGGCCGGGACGGCACGCCCGCGGCCTCGCGCCGCTTGTTGCCGAGGAAGGCGCTGACGAAGTACAGCACGGTCACCGCGAGCGCGAGCCCGTAGGCGGCGGCCACGTCGGAGAAGTAGTACGTGGTCAGCTTGGCGACCAGGCCGTCGCTGTTGAGGTTGATCGTGCCGCTGTCGCCCAGGATCTGGAGCATGAAGCCGTTCCAGAACAGCAGACCGGCCAGGGTGACCGCGAACGCGGGCACACCGATCTTCGCGAAGACGAAGCCGTGGATCGCGCCGGCGACCGTACCGGTGAGGATGGCCAGCACGAAGGCGAGCCATTCGCTCATGCCGTGGGTGATGTTCAGGACGGCGAAGGCGGCACCCGCGACACCGGAGACCGAGCCGACGGACAGGTCGATCTCACCGAGCAGCAGCACGAAGACGATGCCGACGGCGATCATGCCCGTGCCGACCATGGCGACGGAGATGTCGGAGAGGTTGCCCGCGGTCAGGAAGTTGGAGTTCAGGCTCTGGAAGATGATCCAGATGATCGCCAGACCGACGACGACCGGAATGGCGCCCAGGTCGCCGGCCTTCATCTTGCGCTTGAACTCGCCGATGTAGCCCGCGAAGCCCTGTTCGCGCACCAGCAGCCGGGGGTCGACCGCGGTGACCGCCTTCGCGGCCGCCTCGGGGTTCTCGACGACGGAGTCCTCGGGGGGCGTGGAGGTCTTGTCGATGCTCACTTCTTGATCTCCCCATTGCTGCGCGCCGCACGACGGGTCACGGCGTTGTCCGTGGCGCCGGTGATGGCGGAGATGATCTCTTCCTGCGAGGTCGTCTTGACCTCGAAGACGCCGTTGTTGCGCCCCAGACGCAGCACCGCCACCTTGTCGGCGACGGCCTTCACGTCGGCCATGTTGTGGCTGATGAGGATCACGGCGTGACCGCGCTCGCGCAGCCGCTCCACCAGGTCGAGCACCTGAGCGGTCTGCTCGACGCCGAGGGCGGCGGTGGGCTCGTCCAGGATCACCAGCTTGGGCTCGCCGAGCATGGACCGGGCGATGGCCACGACCTGGCGCTGACCGCCGGAGAGCGAGGCGATCGGGATGCGGACGCTGGGGATGCGGATGGAGAGCTGGTCCAGCAGCTCGCGCGAGCGCCGCTCCATCTCCACCTCGTCCAGCACGCCGCGGCGGCGGATCTCCCGGCCGAGGTAGAGGTTGCCGACGACGTCGATGTTGTCGCACAGCGCGAGGTCCTGGTAGACCGTCGCGATACCCAGGTTCTGGGCGTCGTTCGGCTTGCCGATGTGGACCGTCTTGCCTTCCCACTCGATGACGCCCTCATCGATGGGGTGCACGCCGGCGATCGTCTTGACCAGCGTGGATTTTCCGGCGCCGTTGTCGCCGACCAGGGCGACCACCTCACCGGCGTGGACCTCAAGCTCTACGTCGGTGAGCGCCTGAACGGCACCGAACCGCTTGGAGACCCCGCGCAACGCCAGCACGGGCGTAGCGGACACGTGAACCATCTCCTTCGCCGCCTGACCCGGCGGGAGGTTGTGCAGAAGTTTGGGGGGTGTTCCGTCCGGCGCCCCGCGACGAGCTTGCGGGGCTGGTGGAGGCGGGGCGCCGGAGGAGCTTCAGTGCGCCAGTCCCGTACGGGGATTCAAGGGCGAATCGCCGTACGGGGAAAGGGGCTTGCGGCCGGTTACTTCAGGCCGATCGCGTCGCAGGCCGACTTGTACTGCGCGGTGCAGATGTCCGCGACGGTGTAGATGCCGTCCTTGATGACGGTGTCCTTGATGTTGTCCTTCGTCAGAGCGACGACCGGGACCAGGACGGAGGGCACCTGCTTGGTGGTCGGGCTGTCGACCTTGTCCTTCGCTATCGAGTCGAGCGACTTGCCCTGGGCGAGGTCGACGGCCATCTCCGCGGCGATGTTCGCCTCCTGCGGGTACGGCTTGTAGACGCTCATGTACTGGTCGCCGGTGACGATGCGCTGCACGCCCGCGAGCTCGGCGTCCTGGCCGGTGACCGGAACCTTGATGCCGGCGGCCTTGAGGGCGGTGATGATACCGCCGGCCATGCCGTCGTTGGCGGAGTAGACGCCGACGATGTTCTTCTTGCCCAGGGCCGAGATCGCCGCCTCCATGTTGGCGTTGGCGTTCTCCGGCTTCCAGTCCTTGGTGTCGTAGGACTCGCCGATGTTCACCTTGTCCTTGAGGACCGAGAGGGCGCCCTGCTTGAACTGGGCGGCGTTCGGGTCGGTGGACGAGCCGTTCATCATGACGATCTTGCCGGCCTTGGCCTTGGAGCCCAGGGCCGTGAGAAGGGCCTGACCCTGCGTCTTGCCGACGGTCACGTTGTCGAACGAGGTGTAGGCGTCGATCGGGCCCTGCGCCAGGCGGTCGTAGGCGACGACGGGGATGCCCGCGTCCTTGGCCTTCTGCACGGAGTTCTTTATGGCCGCGGCGTCCACCGCGTCCACGATCAGCACGTCGACCTTGTTGGTGATCATGGTGTCGACCTGCTGGTTCTGCAGGGTGGCGTCCTGCTTGGCGTTGGCGTAGACGACCTGGCCCTTGCCGTTGGTCAGCTCCTTGACCTTCTTCTCGATCAAGGGCCGGTCGAACTTCTCGTAACGCGCCGTCTGGTTCTCGGGGAGAAGCAGACCGACCTTGATGGCGTCGCCCTTCTTGGCGTTCGAGGACGGGGACGAGCTCTTGCCGGACTCCTTGGCGCTGCCACAGGCGGCGAGCGAGACGGCCATGGCACCAGCAGCAACGGCGAAGGCCGCACGACGCATACGCGTGTTCACTTCTAGAAACCTCCCTGACGAGGCCGCGTCGTTGCGGCCGAGGTGGCTGGAAGTCAACTCGGCCACACGTGCGACGTCAAGAAGTAAATCCTTAACGAGATGGCAACGGTGCCATCCGTTATCTAAGTGAAGGCAGGCGTCGCAGCGGGCAGGCTGCCGTCCAAAAGGGTTGAATCACCCATTTCGCTGAGTGCGAGAGCAAGCGCTCCCAGCACCTCCGCGCGGCCGCCGAGCGCCCCGGGCAGCACGGAGAGCTGGCGCGCGGCGCTGGGGATCGCGTACCGGCCGACCGACTCCCTGATGGGCCCGAGGACCAGCTCACCGGCCTCGGCGAGATCACCGCCCAGGACCACGCGGCTCGGATTGAGCAGATTGCACAGGTTGGCGACTCCACTGCCGATGTGGCGGCCGACATCGGCGATCACCCGACGACAGCCCGGATCACCGTCCCGCGCCAGCCTCACCACGCCTTCCATGGTCAGGTCGGTGCCGTGGCTGGGCTGGAGCAGCGGCAGCACGTACCGCGCCGACGCGAACGTCTCCAGGCAACCCCGGTTGCCGCAGCGGCAGACGGGACCGGATTCATCGAGAGTAATATGCCCGATTTCTCCCGCTGTGCCACCAGGCCCGCGGTAGATCTTGCCGTCAATCACCAGTCCGGCGCCCACACCGCTCGCCACCTTGATGTACGCCAGGTCCTTGACCCCCCGGCCACTGCCCCAGACCAGCTCGCCGAGCGCGCCGAGGTTGGCGTCGTTGTCCACGTGCACCGGCACGCCGAGCCGCCCCCGCAGCTCCTCGGCGGGCCGGGTGCCGGTCCAGCCCGGCAGGATGGCGGTGGAGCCGAGCGTGCCCGACTCGACGTCGATGGGCCCGGGCACACCGAGCCCCACGCCCGCGATCTTGGAACGGCTCACTCCGGTGGCCTCGATCAGCCTGCTGACCAGCTCTTCCGCCCGGTCGAAGCCCTGCGCCGCGGACGCGTCCACATCCAGGGGCTCCGACTCCTCGGCGAGCACCTGATGGGCGAGATTCCCGATCGCGACGCGCAAATGGGTGTGCCCGAAGTCGACGCCGATCACGATGCCGGCGTCACCACTGAGAGAGACGCTGCGGGCCCTGCGGCCACCCGCCGACGTGGGGGTGACCTCGACGGTTCCGCCGTCCTTGAGCTCCCGCACGATATTGGAGACGGTCGCCGCGGACAGACCCGTCGTCCTCGCGATCTCCGCCTGCGTCAGCGACCCGGCCAGCCGCACCGCACGGACGACGCGCTCCAGATTTGCCCTGTGCAGCGACGACTGCGATCCCGGAGTCTCCATCGACTCATCCACTCCTGCCCTCAGCGCGGCGGCCACGGCGCCGCCCATGTGACCCGGATCACAGCAATGGAATCCGGGTCACGTACAAGTTGTGAACTCCAAGCTCCGCTGAACGGGTTACCGCAGTCAAGTCCTTGACGGAAATCGAGAGGGATCGAAATGAGGGCGGACGGACACGCCGGCGCCGCCCCCGGTTCACGGGGAGGACGCCGGCGGACGCGATGACTCGGCCGACCGCTACTTCAGCGCGCCCGCCGTCAGCCCCTGCACCACCTGGCGCTGGAAGACGATGTAGGCCGCGAGGACCGGCAGCATCGCCATCACCAGGCCGGCGAAGAGACCGGACCAGTCCCCCTTGTAACCCTGGCTGGCGGCGAGCTGGACCAGGCCCTGGGTGAGGACGCGCTTGTCGGGATCGGTGTTCAGGACCGTCGGGAGCATGTACTGGTTCCACTGGCCCAGGAAGTTGAAGATCCCCACGCTGATCAGGCCCGGCTTGGCCATCGGCAGCATGATCTGGAAGAACGTACGGCTGTGCGAGGCGCCGTCCACGAACGCGGCCTCGGCCACCGAGGTGGGCAGCGAGCGGAAGAACGCGGTCAGGAAGAACACCGTGAAGGGCAGCGAGTAGGCGATGTAGACGAGGATCAGCCCGTGGATCGTGTTCAGCAGCCCCATGTTGTTCACGACGTAGAACAGCGGGACCAGCGCGAGCATGATCGGGAAGCTCATGCCGCCGATGAACAGGTAGTAGATGAACCGGTTGCCCGGGAAGTCGAAGCGGGCGAGGACGTACGCCGCCATCGAGCCGAGCACCAGCGTCCCGACGAGCGAACCGCCCACCACCAGCACGGTGTTGAGGAAGTAGTCGCTCATGTTGGCGTCGGTCCAGGCCCGCGCCCAGTTCTCGAAGTGCAGCCTGTCCGGCAGCGACCAGGGCGAGTCGAAGATCGAGCGGTCGTCCTTGAAGGAGGTCATCACCGCCCACAGCAGCGGCATGACCACCATGAACGCCCACAGGACCAGCATGCCGTGCGAGAAGACGTTGAGGACGGCGCCTTCCCGCTTCCCCCGGGGCGGACCGTCCACCTGGGCGTCCGCCTTTCCGGCGGTGACGTGCGGCTCGGCCGGGATCGGGGCGGGGGTCTTTGTGGTCTCCATGATCAGTACTCCAGCCGCTCGCGCCGGCCCAGCCGCATCACGACCGCGGCGAACAGCAGCGTGACGACGAGCAGGGCGACGCCGATCGTGGTTGCGTAGGCGGCCTGACCGTCGCGGAAGGCCTTCTGGTAGACGTACAGCACCATGACGGTGGTCGAGTAGTCCGGCCCGCCCGGCCCGGTGGTCATGATCTGTACGACCGCGAACGACTCGGCGCCCAGGGCCAGGATGCCCATGTACACCCAGCCGGACTGCACGGTGTCCCACAGCAGCGGCAAGGTGATCCGGAAGAAGGTGGTGACGCGGTTCGCCCCGTCCAGGAGCGCCGCCTCGTACAGGTCCGCGGGGATGGAGGCCATGCCCGCGGAGAACAGGACCACGAAGAAGCCGACCGTGGACCAGACCAGCACCGCCATCACACACCACAGGGCGAGGCCGGGATCGCCCAGCCACAGCGGCTGGACCCTGTCGAGTCCGATGCCGCGCAGCAGCGAGTTGATGGCGCCGCTGTCCGGGTTGTACGCGAAGGCGAACAGCAGGGCGACGATCGCGATCGAGAGCACTTGCGGGAAGAAGTAGACGATCTTGTAGAAGGACGAGCCGCGGACGCCGGAGATCGCCGGCCCGCCCTTCCGCCGCCGGCCGCCCACGTTGATCATGAAGGCGAGGAACAGCGCGAGCCCGATCGTCACCGGCGGCAGCACCAGCGCGAACAGCAGGCTGTGCCACAGCGACTTCCAGAAGATGTCGTCGTGGACCATCCGCGTGTAGTTCTCGAAGCCCACCATCCTGAACTCGGGGCTCAGGCCGGTCCAGTCCGTGAACGAGTAGTAGACGGACTGGATGAACGGCCAGACGACGAAGAGCGCGTACAGACCGAGGGGAACCGTCAGGAACCCCACGATGAACCGGTACTTGCCGTGGTGCATGGCTAACGACCCCGATCCGGCCGTACGGGCGGCAGCCCCCGCTGCCGCCGACGGGCCCGCGCGACAGACCTACCCCTGACGGACCCTCACTGATGCTTGTAGTGCTTGATCGACGTGTCCTTGGCGGTCTCGTCGGCGAAGCCCTGGATCCGCTTGATGGCCTCGGCCGGGGTGATACGGCCCGCCATCATCTCGCCGAGGCCGGACACGCCGATCTTCTCCTTCTCGAGCTGCACGTACCAGTCCTGCAGCCGCGGGTTCAGCACGTTACTCCCGGCCTTCTCCAGCGCGGCCACACCGGACTTCAGGCCCGGGGTGAGGCTGATGCCGGACGTGCCGCCGTTGAACGCCGTCAGCGACTTGACCTTGGTGGTGAAGTTCTTGGAGGAGGCCTCGCTGAGCATGATGCGGAGCTGCTCCATGCCGCCCTCGGGGTTCTGCGCCTTGGCCGGGACGATGAAGGGCTCGCCTCCGGAGGCCCAGATGGTGCCGAAGGGCAGCTTGTCGGAGGAGTCGATGCCGGAGGGCGCGGAGACGGCGAGGGAGAAGTCGGCGGGGATGACGTTGGCGGACTCGTTCTCCACCCAGGAGCCGTTCGGGATGAACAGCGCCTTGCCCTGGGCCCAGGCGGTCTGCGACTGGATGTGGTCGAGGCCGGGCGTGCCCTTGAGGATGTAGCCCTTCTTGTACAGCTCGTAGTACGCCTCGAAACAGGCCTTGACGGCCGGGTGCTTCCAGGCGTTCGGCTCCAGGTTGTCGATGGCGTCGAGGACCTCGCGGCCGCCGACCTTGCCGATCATCGGGTACAGGGAGAAGGGGATGTAGTACGGGTACTTGCCGGCGTACGTCCACCCCGCGATGCCCTTCTTCTTGGCCTTCTCGCAGACCGCGAGCATCTCGTCCCAGGTCTGCGGGTACTGCACGTCGAGGGAGTCGAGGAGCTTCTGCGAGTACCAGACGCCGTAGACCGTGTAGGCGTAGTACAGGATCCACACGGGCTTGCCGTCGAACTGGCCCATCTCGACGATGCCGGGGCGCAGCGTGTCGCGGACCTTCTTCGAGGCGTCGTCGTAGGAGGGGGCGTCGAGGAGCGGGGTGAGGTCGGCGAGCTGGTTGCGGCTGACCAGGACGCCCATGTCCATCTGCTCGGCGCCGGAGTTGTCGATGAGGTCGGGCGGGGTTCCCTGGTTGAAGCGGGGCTGCAGGGTGGACTGGATCTTCTGGGTGGCGGAGAACTTCACCTTCGCCTTCGGGAAGTCCTTCTGGTAGATCTTCACCGCGTCCTCGGCGTACTCCTTGCCGAAGCCGCCGTCGAAGAGCACGAACTCCATCTGCGCCGTGTCGTTGACGCCGAGCGGGTTCTGCTCGGTCTTCTTGCCGGCCTTCGCCTTGCCCTGGCCGCCGCCCCCGCTGCTGGCGCAGGCGGACAGGAAGCTCATCGTGGGGACGGAGACCAGGCCGAGCGCGACGGAACGCCTGATCAGGTCGCGTCGCCCGACGCCTTCGGGGGTGGTGTGCTCGCCGGAAGTGGATCCCATGCTCAAGTCCTCGCCTTCTTAAGGACTCAGGCGGTGCACCGGCTCCTCCCCGGCACCGCGGTGATGGTGAAGCTGGGGTCGTTGCATGAGGGACTCAGTGGGACGGTACGGCTGGCCGGTCGTGCTCGAGACGATCCACCGCCTCCCGCTTCCCTCCGGTCGTGCCTGTCCACAGTCGTCATGCGCAGGCGACGGCTGCCCGGACGCCGACAGGTATAGTCCACTCTCCGCCGGCGGAGCAATATCGCATGCAAGGTTGGCGTCCTGCTTTTCCGAGTTGAGACCTCGTGGAAATACGGCGTGTCCATACGACTCTCGAACGCGGAATCCATCACACCCCGCCCGAATGCCACAGCCAACGCCCTTGACATCACTGACCACTTGACCACCTACTGGTCCTTGCGCAGGCGAAGTGACAACGTTGTCCATTCTCAACAGGCGCAGGGAGGCTGCTCGCGTATGCAGCACAGATCTCGGCACAGATGGGCTCCTACGGCGGTCGTGGCAACGGCCGCCTTCGCGTTGCTGGTGGCGGCCCAGGGCGCGGCGGTGGCCCGGCCCGCCGAAGCCGCGGCCACCGACCGGGAGTTCGCCTCCTCGTTCGAGTCGGGGGATCCGGCGCCGACGTGGCTGAACACCGTGGACACGACGGCGGGCGGCACGAAACGGGCCTCCGGCGTGGACGGAGGTTACACCACGGGCCTTCCGGGCAATGTGACCGACGAGGTGACCGATGTCCGGGCCGACGCCGAGAACACGGACGGCGGCGAGGTCGCGGACAACCTGATCGACGGCGAGCCGACCACCAAATGGCTGACGTTCGCGCCGACGGGCCGGGTGGAGTTCGACCTGGACGAGCCGGTCAAGGTGGTGACGTACGCACTGACGTCGGCCAACGACCACGCGGAGCGCGACCCGGCCGACTGGACCCTTCAGGGTTCCACCGACGGCAAGGACTGGAAGACCCTGGACACCCGCACCGGTGAATCGTTCGACCAGCGTTTCCAGACCAGGTCGTACGATCTCGCCGAGCCGGCCGAGTACGCGCACTTCCGGCTGGACATCACCAGGAACCACAGCGGCGGCATACTGCAGCTCGCCGATGTGCAGTTCTCCACCGGCAGCGGCACCGATCCCGCACCGAAGGACATGCGCACCCTGGTGGACCGCGGCCCGCTCGGCTCCCCCACCGCGAAGGCGGGAGCGGGCTTCACGGGCAGGCGGGCGCTGCGCTACGCGGGAACGCACACGGCGGACGGGCGGGCGTACTCGTACAACAAGGTCTTCGACGTGAACGTACGCGTCGAGGAGGACACGCAGTTGTCGTACCGGATCTTCCCGGCGATGGCGGACGGAGACCGGGACTACGACGCCACCAACGTCTCGGTCGACCTGGACTTCACCGACGGCACCCACCTCAGCGACCTCGGCGCGCTCGACCAGCACGGCTTCCCGCTGAGCCCCACGGGACAGGGGGCGGCCAAGGCGCTGTACGTCAACCAGTGGAACAACGTGGTCTCGCGGATCGGTTCGGTGGCGGCCGGCAAGACCGTGGACCGGATCCTGGTGGCGTACGACTCGCCGAAGGGGCCGGCCAGGTTCCGTGGCTGGCTGGACGACATCGCGCTGAAGCCGGGACCGCCGGACAAGCCCGGGGCGCGCCTGGCGCACCTGTCCGACTACGCGCTCACGACCCGCGGCACCAACTCCAGCGGCTCCTTCTCCCGAGGCAACGACTTCCCGGCGACGGCCCTGCCGCACGGCTTCAACTTCTGGACGCCGGTGACCAACGCGAGTTCGCTGAGCTGGCTGTACGACTACGCACGCGCCAACAACTCCGACAATCTGCCCACGATCCAGGCGTTCAGCGCGAGCCATGAGCCGAGCCCGTGGATGGGCGACCGGCAGACGTTCCAGGTGATGCCGTCGGCCGCGTCCGGCACTCCGGACACCGGGCGCACCGCACGGGCGCTTCCGTTCCGGCACGAGAACGAGATCGCGCGCCCCTACTACTACGGGGTGACCTTCGAGAACGGCCTCAAGGCGGAGCTGACGCCGACGGACCACGCTGCGGTGCTGCGGTTCACCTACCCCGGTGACGACGCGAGCGTGCTCTTCGACAATGTGACCGAGCAGGCCGGGCTCACCCTCGACAAGGACGACGGAGTCGTGACCGGCTTCTCGGACGTGAAGTCCGGGCTGTCCACGGGGGCGACGCGCCTGTTCGTGTACGGCGAGTTCGACACGCCCGTGACGGACGGGGCGGCCTCGGGCGTGAAGGGTTATCTGCGCTTCAAGCCGGGCGCCGGCCACACGGTCACGCTGCGCCTCGCCACCTCCCTCATCAGCATCGACCAGGCCAAGGACAACCTGCGCCAGGAGATCCCGGACGGCACGTCGTTCGACGACGTCAAGGCACGCGCGCAACGGACGTGGGACAAGCTGCTCGGCACGGTCGAGGTCGAGGGCGCGACCGGTGACCAGCTCACGACGCTGTACTCCTCGATGTACCGGCTGTACCTGTACCCCAACTCGGGCTTCGAGAAGGTGGGCTCGGCCTACCGGTACGCCTCCCCGTTCTCCCCGATGACGGGCCCGGACACGCCCACGCACACCGGGGCGAAGATCGTCGACGGCAAGGTGTACGTCAACAACGGCTTCTGGGACACCTACCGGACCACCTGGCCCGCGTACTCCCTCCTGACGCCGAAGCAGGCCGGTGAACTGGTCGACGGTTTCGTGCAGCAGTACAAGGACGGCGGCTGGACCTCGCGCTGGTCCTCCCCCGGCTACGCGGACCTGATGACGGGCACCTCGTCGGACGTGGCGTTCGCGGACGCCTATGTGAAGGGCGTGAAGTTCGACGCGGAGGCCGCCTATGACGCGGCGGTGAAGAACGCGACCGTCGTGCCGCCCTCGTCCGGCGTGGGCCGCAAGGGCATGGCGACCTCACCGTTCCTCGGCTACACCAGCACCGCCACCCGCGAGGGCCTGTCGTGGGCGATGGACGGCTACATCAACGACTACGGCATCGCCAGGCTGGGCCAGGCGCTGTACGAGAAGACGGGCAAGCAGCGCTACAAGGAGGAGTCGGCCTACTTCCTCAACCGCGCCCGGGACTACGTCGACCTGTTCGACTCCAGGGTGGGCTTCTTCCAGGGCCGCGACGTCCGGGGCGATTGGCGGCTGGACCCGTCGACGTACGACCCGCGCGTGTGGGGCTACGACTACACGGAGACCAACGGCTGGGGCTTCGCCTTCACGGTGCCGCAGGACAGCCGGGGTCTCGCGAACCTGTACGGCGGCCGGGCGAAGCTGGCCGGCAAACTGGACGCGTACTTCGCGACACCGGAGACGGCGTCACCTCGGTTCGTGGGCTCTTACGGCAGTGTCATCCACGAGATGACCGAGGCGCGTGACGTCCGGATGGGCATGTACGGGCACTCCAACCAGCCCGCGCACCACGTGATCTACATGTACGACGCGGCGGGTCAGCCCTGGAAGGCGCAGGCGAAGGTCCGCGAGGTGCTCTCCCGCCTGTACACCGGCAGTGAGATCGGGCAGGGGTACCACGGCGACGAGGACAACGGCGAGCAGTCCGGCTGGTACGTCTTCTCCGCGCTGGGCTTCTACCCGCTGGTGATGGGCAGCGGCGAGTACGCCGTCGGATCCCCGCTGTTCACCAAGGCGACCGTGCACCTGGAGAACGGCAGGGACCTGGTGATCAAGGCCCCGAGGAACAGCGCGGAGAACGTCTACGTCCAGGGCCTGAGGGTCGACGGCAAGGAGTGGACGTCGACGTCGCTGCCGCATTCCCTCCTCTCCGGGGGCGGTGTGCTGGAGTTCGACATGGGTCCACGGCCGTCGGCCTGGGGCACCGGGAAGAACGCCGCTCCGGTGTCCATCACCCAGGACGACAAGGTGCCCGCGCCGCGGGCCGACGTGCTCAAGGGTGACGGTCCGCTCTTCGACGACACCTCGGCGACGGAGGCGGCCGTGACGAGCGTGGACCTGCCCGTCACGGACGGCACCAAGGCGATGCAGTACACGCTGACGTCCCCGGCCGACCATACGAAGGCCCCCACGGGCTGGACCCTCGAGGCCTCCGTGGACGGCACCCACTGGACGCCCCTGGACCGGCGCTCGGGTGAGTCCTTCACCTGGGACCGGCAGACGAGGGTGTTCTCCGTCCCGCATCCCGGCACCTACGCGCACTACCGCCTGACCTTCACGACGCAGTCGACCCTGGCGGAGGTGGAGCTGCTGGCCTGACGCACGCCGACACGGCGGAGGGGGGGGGGGGGGGGGGGGGGGGCCCCCCGCACCCCGTGGTGTTGTTGTGGAGTCCTCTCCGTCTCCCTCTTTTGCGGGGACGCTCTTCCCCGCTGTCCCCTCCCTAAAGCCGAACCCCCCCGCCCCCCCCCCCCCACCCTCAAGACGCGATCCGCCCTTGGGGGGGTTGGAGTGTCCTCCCGCACAAGCCCAGGGGGGGGGGGGGGGGGTCCCCGGGGGGCCCCCCCCCCTCCGCACCGGTCGGCTCGGTGGGCACGTCCGCCTGTCCCCCTTGCGGGTGAACAGTCTTGACATCGTTGTCCACCCGGGCGATACAGTCATGTACAGACCACCCGACAACGTTGTCGCCCAACCGGCCGACCACAAGCCGTTGTCACCCCCAACGGCCGACCACAAGCCGGCGGACCCCGGTCCGGCCTACTCCCCCCGGGCCGGGCCGGCTCGCGGACCGGGTGGCCCGCACAGCGACCACCCGGTCCGCCCTGAGCGCCCGACCGCACCACCCGCCGGAAGCCGACGGCCCCCAACCATCACTCGTGGGGGCGGTGTTCGGCGCTCCAGGGCGCGCACGGGGCAACCCGAGTGCTCTCGTGGTCATCTACCTGTACGAACGCGATGACCGGGGAGAAGGGCGGGCTGTGCACGGTTCCGGCGCGGACGGTGGCCGCGAGAAGGCCACCGCCGGCTCCTGGTGGGCGGCAGCGGTGGCGAACCTCCTGATCGGCATGCTGGCGATCGTCCCGGGCGTGTGCGTCCGGTGGCTGCTCGCCAGGTACGTGCTGCTGCACTGCGTCGCCCGGTTCGGCTGTGGCGGCACATCACCGGACCAGACCGTCGGTATGACGCTCGGCGCGGTGCTGGGCGGGGGGTTCGTGCTGGGGATGGTGCTGGTGGTGGACGTCCTCATGCCGTGGCAGGAGGGCCGACCGCTGCACCTGTGGCTCGGCATGACGACCCTGGTGCCGGCGCCGTTCGCGGTGGCGCAGGTCGCGGGATGGATTTAGGGCTCCCCGTAAACTGCGCCTGAGCGGCGGGCAGTTGGACCGTGAACTCCGTACGGCCCGGAACGCTCTCCGCCCGGATGCCGCCACCGTGGGCGGCCGTGATCGCCGCGGCGATCGCGAGACCGAGTCCCGAACCGCCCGGCGCGCCGTGTGCGCGGGAGCGGGAGGTGCCGGCGCGGGTGAAGGGTTCGAACACCGTCGGCAGCAGCGCGGGCGGGATGCCGGGCCCGTCGTCCCGTACCCGGATCACGCACCGCCGGCCGATGGCCTCGACCGAGGCGACGACGGTGGTGCCGGCCGGAGTGTGGACGCGGGCGTTGGCCAGGAGATGCGCCACCGCCTGGCGCAGCCGTGTCTCGTCGCCGAGGACCAGCGCGGGGGTGTCGAGACGCAGGTCGAGCTGCCAGTCGTGGTCGCCGCCCGGCGCGCGCTCCTCCCACACCGCCTCGGCGACCAGCGACGCCAGGTCCACCTCGGTGGTGTGCAGGGGGCGGCCCTCGTCGAGCCGGGCGAGCAGCAGCAGGTCCTCCACCAGGCGCGTCATGCGGGCCGACTCGGCGGTGACGCGGCGCCAGGCCAGTGCGGGCTCGATCGGGCCGGTGCCCCGGTTCATGAGTTCGGCGTAGCCGGCGATGGAGGCGAGCGGCGTGCGCAGTTCATGGCTGGCGTCGGAGAGGAAGCGGCGCATGCGTTCCTCGCCGCGGCGCACCTGCTTCTCGCCGCGCCTGCGTTCGGCCAGCGAGGCCTCGACATGCTCGATCATGCGGTTGAGGGCGGCGCCGACCTGCCCGGCCTCGGTGCCGGGATCGGTGTCGCGTTCGGGCACCCGGGGCAGGCCGGTGCCCTCACCCTGGCCCAGCGGCGCCCGGGAGACCTCGGCCGCGGTGGCGGCGACCCGGCGAAGCGGGCGGAGCTGGCGCCGTATCACCACCGCGCAGACGCAGCCGGCGACGGCGAGTCCGACGGCCGCCACGGCGGCCTCGGCCACGACCAGGCCCCGGATCATGTCCTGGACGTCGTCCATCGGAAGCCCGGTCAGGACGCGGACTCCTCCTCCGTCGAGGGCGGTGACCCGGTAGGTGCCGAGGCCCGGCACGCTCCGGGTGTGCACCGAGCCGTCGGGGCCGATGCCGTCCAACGCCGTGCGCTGGGCTCCGGTGAGGGGCCGCGGGGCGGCGCCCCGGGTGACGACCTCCGCCACGGTGACCCTTCCGTGCTCGTCGAGCCGGGCGGCGAGCATGCCGGCGGGCTGTCCGCGCTCGTCCAGGAAGGCGAGGCCGGTGGCGCCGGGGTGGCGGGCCGCGCCGTCCTGGCTGTGCCGGGCGGCGTCGCCGACGCGTCGGTCGAGGTCGCCGAGCAGGTAGGTGCGCTGGGCGTAGACGGAGGTGAACATCATGGCCGTACACACCGCGACGAGCACCGCGCCGGTGTACAGGAGCAGCCGCGTGCGCAGCGAACGGGCCACCGGCCGCCCGGCGAGCCCGGCCCTCATCTCCGTGCCTCGGCAGCGGCGGCGGGCGGCGGCGCGACGGGGCCGGGCTCGTCGTCGACGATCAGCACACGTGCGGGGCCGCCGGGGGAAACAGTCGTGCCAGACATGTCGTCATCCTGTCCCGGTCCGCTGGGGACAGCCTGTGTCCGCACTGAGCTCCGGCGATGTCCCCGGTCGGGCGGCGGTGCGCACACGGCGGAGGGCCGCACCCCCGGGCGGGGGTGCGGCCCTCGACTGCCGTGCCGGATCGCCTACTTGCGGATCAGGCTGCGCAGCACGTACTGCATGATGCCGCCGTTGCGGTAGTAGTCGGCCTCACCGGGGGTGTCGATGCGGACGACCGCGTCGAACTCGACGCCCGTGTCGGTGGTGACCTTCACCGTGCGCGGCGTGGTGCCCTCGTTGAGCTCGGTGACGCCGGTGATGGAGAAGGTCTCCTCGCCGGTCAGGCCGAGGGAGGCGGCGGACTCGCCCTCGGGGAACTGCAGCGGCAGGACGCCCATGCCGATGAGGTTCGAGCGGTGGATGCGCTCGTAGGACTCGGCGATGACGGCCTTGACGCCGAGGAGCGCGGTGCCCTTGGCCGCCCAGTCGCGGGACGAGCCGGAGCCGTACTCCTTGCCGGCCAGGACGACCAGCGGGATGCCGGCGGCCTGGTAGTTCTGCGAGGCGTCGTAGATGAAGGAGACCGGGCCGCCCTCCTGCGTGAAGTCGCGGGTGTAGCCGCCCTCGGTGCCCGGCGCGATCTGGTTGCGCAGGCGGATGTTGGCGAACGTACCGCGGATCATGACCTCGTGGTTGCCGCGGCGGGAGCCGTAGCTGTTGAAGTCGCGGCGCTCGACGCCGTGCTCGGTGAGGTACTTGCCGGCCGGGGTGTCGGCCTTGATCGCACCGGCCGGGGAGATGTGGTCGGTGGTGACCGAGTCGCCCAGCTTGGCCAGGACCCGGGCGCCGGAGATGTCGGAGACCGGCTCCGGCTCCATGCCCATGCCCTCGAAGTACGGGGGCTTGCGGACGTAGGTGGACTCCGGGTCCCACTCGAAGGTGTTGCCGGTCGGGACGGGCAGGGACTGCCACTGGGCGTCGCCCGCGAAGACGTCGCTGTAGGACTTGGAGAACATGTCCTCGCCGATGGCGCTTGCGACGACCTCGTTGACCTCGGCCTCGGTCGGCCAGATGTCCTTCAGGTAGACGGGGTTGCCGTCCTGGTCGGTGCCCAGCGCCTCCCTGGTGATGTCCACCTTCATGGATCCCGCGATGGCGTAGGCGACGACCAGCGGCGGGGACGCCAGGTAGTTCATCTTGACGTCGGGGTTGATGCGGCCCTCGAAGTTCCGGTTGCCGGAGAGGACCGAGGTGACCGCGAGGTCGTGCTCGTTGACGGCCTTGGAGACCTCCTCCGGCAGCGGGCCGGAGTTGCCGATGCAGGTGGTGCAGCCGTAGCCGACGAGGTTGAAGCCCAGCTTGTCCAGGTACGGCGTGAGGCCGGCCTTCTCGAAGTAGTCGGTGACGACCTTCGAGCCCGGGGCGAGGGTCGACTTGACCCACGGCTTGCGGGTCAGGCCCTTCTCGACCGCCTTCTTGGCGACCAGGGCGGCGCCGATCATGACGTACGGGTTGGAGGTGTTGGTGCAGGAGGTGATGGCGGCGACCGTCACCGCACCGTGGTCCAGCTCGTAGGTCGTGCCGTCGGGGGCGGTCACCTGGACCGGGTGGGACGGGACGGCGCCGGTGCCCTGGCCGTGCTGCGGGGCGCCCGCACCGTTCTCCTCGTGGCCGTAGGCCGGGGCGTCGGAGGCCGGGAAGGACTCGGCGCTGGCCTCGTCGACCACGGAGGCGGCGGCGGCCGGGGTCTGGGCGACGGGGGCCTCGACGTAGTTGAGCACGTCCTTGGCGAACTGCTGGGCGGCCTCGGCGAGGACGATGCGGTCCTGCGGGCGCTTCGGGCCGGCGATGGACGGGACGACCGTGGACAGGTCCAGCTCGAGCTTCTCGGAGAAGTCCGGCTCGGCCTTCGGGTCCAGCCACAGGCCCTGCTCCTTGGCGTAGGCCTCGACGAGCGCGACCTGCTGCTGGGAACGGCCGGTCAGGCGCAGGTAGTTCAGGGTCTCGTCGTCGATCGGGAAGATCGCGGCGGTGGAGCCGAACTCCGGCGACATGTTGCCGATGGTGGCGCGGTTGGCGAGCGAGGTCGCGGCGACGCCCTCGCCGTAGAACTCGACGAACTTGCCGACCACACCGTGCTTGCGCAGCATCTCGGTGATGGTGAGCACCAGGTCGGTGGCGGTGGTGCCGGGCTGCAGCTCGCCGGTGAGCTTGAAGCCGACGACGCGCGGGATGAGCATGGAGACCGGCTGGCCGAGCATCGCGGCCTCGGCCTCGATGCCGCCGACGCCCCAGCCGAGGACGCCGAGGCCGTTGACCATCGTGGTGTGGGAGTCGGTGCCGACCAGGGTGTCCGGGTAGGCCTTGCCGTCGCGGACCATGACGACGCGGGCCAGGTGCTCGATGTTCACCTGGTGGACGATGCCGGTGCCCGGCGGGACGACCTTGAACTCGTCGAAGGCGGTCTGGCCCCAGCGCAGGAACTGGTAGCGCTCCTTGTTGCGGCCGTACTCCAGCTCGACGTTCACCTTGAAGGCGTCGTTCGTGCCGAACTTGTCGGCGATGACGGAGTGGTCGATGACCAGCTCGGCCGGCGCCAGCGGGTTGATCTTCGCCGGGTCGCCGCCCAGCTCCTTCACGGCCTCACGCATGGTCGCGAGGTCCACGACACAGGGCACGCCGGTGAAGTCCTGCATGATCACGCGGGCCGGCGTGAACTGGATCTCCTGCGACGGCTGGGCCTGGGAGTCCCAGTTGCCGAGGGCGCGGATGTGGTCGGCGGTGATGTTCGCGCCGTCCTCGGTGCGGAGCAGGTTCTCCAGCAGGACCTTGAGGCTGTAGGGCAGGCGGGCCGAGCCCTCCACCTTGTCCAGCCGGAAGATCTCGTACGACTCGTCGCCCACCTGCAGCGTGCTGCGGGCGTCGAAGCTGTTCGCCGACACGACAGTCTCCTTCATTGATGTGCGCGTACCACCACGATCCTGCCGCCACGGCATCTCGGCCGATCCGCTAAGGTAAGGCTAAGTTAGGCAACCCTTACCGGAGCGGCCACTGCGGTACGCCTCGGCAGATATCTCGATGTCGAGATAACTCTAGTACATGGGACCGGGAAGGTCATGCGCGGCCGACCTCTCGCCGCACACCTCTCTCACCAGGCATCACTGTGGCCCCTTCACTCGAATGGACCCCACCGGATGTGCCATCTCATATCTGAGATAGCCTCAGTCTCATGTCAGACGACTACCTCGTACGCATCGGCAAGCTCATCCGTGTCGCACGCCAGCACCGTGGCTTGACCCAGGCGCAGCTCGCCGAGGCACTCGGTACCAGTCAGAGCGCCGTGAACCGCATCGAGCGGGGCAACCAGAACCTCAGCCTTGAGATGATCGCCCGCATCGGGGATGCCCTGGACAGCGAGATCGTGTCCCTGGGCTACGCGGGCCCCATGCATCTGCGGGTGGTCGGCGGCCGCCGGCTGTCCGGCGCCATCGACGTCAAGACGAGCAAGAACGCCTGCGTGGCACTGCTGTGCGCCTCGCTGCTCAACAGGGGGCGCACGGTGCTGCGCCGCGTCGCCCGCATCGAGGAGGTCTACCGCCTGCTGGAGGTGCTCACCTCGATCGGCGTGCGGACCCGGTGGATCAACGACGGGGTCGATCTGGAGATCGTCCCGCCCGCGGATCTCGACCTGGACGCCATCGACGCCGAGGCCGCCCGCCGCACGCGGTCCATCATCATGTTCTTCGGCCCGCTGCTGCACCGCCTGGACCGCTTCAAGCTGCCGTACGCCGGGGGCTGCGACCTCGGCACCCGCACCGTCGAGCCGCACATGATCGCGCTGCGCCGCTTCGGGCTCGAGGTCACCGCCACCGAGGGGCTGTACCACGCGGTGGTGGACCGGTCCGTCTCCCCCGGCCGGGCGATCGTCCTGACCGAGCGCGGCGACACCGTGACCGAGAACGCGCTGCTGGCCGCCGCACGGCACAACGGCGTCACGGTCATCCGCAACGCCTCCTCCAACTACATGGTCCAGGACCTGTGCTTCTTCCTGGAGGCCCTCGGCGTCGAGGTCGAGGGCATCGGCACCACCACCCTCACCGTGCACGGCGTCCCGAACATCGACGTGGACGTGGACTACTCCCCCTCCGAGGACCCGGTCGAGGCGATGAGCCTGCTGGCGGCCGCCGTGGTCACCGAGTCGGAGCTGACGGTGCGCCGGGTGCCGATCGAATTCCTGGAGATCGAACTCGCGGTGCTGGAGGAGATGGGACTCGACCACGACCGCACGCCCGAGTACTCCGCGGACAACGGCCGCACACGGCTGGTGGACCTGACCGTGCGGCCCTCCAAGCTGGAGGCGCCGATCGACAAGATCCACCCGATGCCGTTCCCGGGGCTGAACATCGACAACGTCCCGTTCTTCGCGGCCATCGCGGCCTCCGCACAGGGCAAGACGCTGATCCACGACTGGGTCTACGACAACCGTGCCATCTACCTGACCGACCTCAACCGCCTGGGCGGGCGCCTGCAGTTGCTCGACCCGCACCGCGTCCTGGTCGAGGGCCCGACCCGCTGGCGCGCCGCCGAGATGATGTGCCCGCCGGCCCTGCGCCCGGCGGTGGTCGTCCTGCTGGCGATGATGGCGGCCGAGGGCACGTCCGTACTGCGCAACGTGTACGTCATCAACCGCGGCTACGAGGACCTGGCCGAGCGGCTGAACTCGGTGGGGGCGCAGATCGAGATCTTCCGGGACATCTGACGAGTCGTCACAGGCGAGTCGCCGCAGCAGCTTCGACCCGCGGAAACGCGAGGCGGAGGGACGTGCGGCGGCTCCCCTGGACTGAGGAGAACACCGGCGCCGCTGAACTGCCGCTCTCCGCCGACGAACTGGCCGGTCTGAACACGCCGGCCGGCCGGATCGGCGTACACGGCGGCCGCCACAACGAGCACCACATGTCGCTGGTCGACAAGTAGGAGGAAAACGAAAGGCCGGCGGGCGGGCGGCACCGTTACCGGTGCTCCCGCCCGCAGCCGCTCGTGTTCGTTGCCGCCGGCGGTCTCTTCCGGGACATCTGCAGGTCTTCGGAAGACCGTTTCGCCCGCCGAATCGGGCGGGGCGTCGACGGGGTTCAGGCCGCGATCAGGGCGATGTCCTGCTGCCGGCCTGCGCGGAAGAGGGGCAGCGGGAGGCCGGTGCCGCTCAGTTCCATCAGCGTGACCTCGACGTGTGCCCGGCCCGTGCGGTAAGCGCCCTGGCGGGTCTCGGCGTTGGTCCATCTGTGCACGACGCCGTCGCAGGTCGCCACGGTGCCGCCGACACCGTGGCGGACGCGGGGGTCCCCCTGGGAGAGCGAGGAGGACACGAAGACCGGGCCGCCGGTGCCGCCGGTACAGCGGTAGGTGCCGGACAGGGTCAGCGTGCCGTCGGGCGCCAGGTGCCCGGTCGCGTCGACGGTCACCTCGTCGAACGACCCGGAGAGGGCACCCGCGGCGGGCACCGCGGACAGGAGCAGAGCGGCACCGACGAACGGCCCGGCGATCCTGCGCAGAAACATGGAGCACCTCCTGGACTATGGGGGTTCCACAGCTACCGGGAGGCCCCGGTGCGGCCCGGCATCCTCACCCCTTCGGTGGCGCGTTGGGCTGATCAACGTCGGTCGGACTGCCGGGCACACGCCCCGTCCGCCCGGCACCGGTCCGTGGGCGCGGCTACGGGAGCACGGCGAAGCCGTCCAGTTCCACCAGCGCCTGCTCGTCCCACAGGCGTGTGATGCCCACGACGGCCATCGCGGGGTAGTCACGGCCCGCCAGCCGCCGCCAGATGCGGCCCAGTTCGGGGGCGTGCGCGCGGTAGCCGGCCACGTCGGTGGCGTAGACGGTGACGCGGGCCAGGTCGGCGGGGGTTCCGCCGGCGGCGTGGAGGGCGGTGAGCAGGTTGGCCAGGGCGCGTTCGAACTGCTCGGGGAGCGTGTCGCCGGCCACCTTGCCGTCGCCGTCGAGGGCGGTCTGGCCCGCCAGGAAGACCACCCGGCTGCCGGTGGCGACGACGGCGTGCGAGAAGCCGGAAGCCGGGGAGAGGCCGGGCGGGTTGATGCGTTCGCTGGTCACGGGGCCTCCACGGTGGCGTACAGCTCCTTGGCGATGATGCCGCGTTGCACCTCGCTCGCGCCCTCGTAGATGCGCGGGGCGCGCACTTCGCGGTAGAGGTGTTCGAGGAGGTGGCCGCGGCGCAGTGCGCGGGCGCCGTGCAGTTGGACGGCGGTGTCGACGACGTACTGCGCGGTCTCGGTGGCGAGCAGCTTCGCCATGGCGGCCCGCTTGGGGACGTCCGGGGCGCCCGCGTCGTACGCCGTCGCCGCCGCGTGGACCATCAGGCGGGCCGCCTCGGTGCGCAGGGCCATCTCGGCGACCTGGTGGGAGACGGCCTGCAGGTCCTTCAGCCGGCCGCCGAAGGCGTCCCGCGTGGCCGTGTGGGCGATGGTGGCGTCGAGGGCGGCCTGCGCCATGCCGACCGCGAACGCGCCGACGCTGGGGCGGAAGAGGTTCAGGGTGCCCATGGCGACCCGGAAACCGCGGTCGGCCTCGCCGAGCAGGTCGTCCGCGGTCACCGGCACCGCGTCGAAGGCGAGCGTGCCGATGGGGTGCGGGGAGAGCATGTCGAGCGGGGTCCCGGTCAGGCCGGGGCGGTCGGCGGGGACGAGGAACGCGGTCACACCGCGGGAGCCCGCACCGGGGGTGGTGCGGGCGAAGACGGTGTAGAAGTCGGCCTCCGGGGCGTTGGAGATCCAGCACTTCTCCCCGGTGAGCCGCCACCCCGAGGGGCCGTCGGCCTCGGCCGCGAGGGACAGCGCCGCCGCGTCCGACCCCGCGTCCGGCTCGGTCAGCGCGAAGGCGGCGACCGTGGTCCCGGCCCGGACACCGGGCAGCCAGCGGGCGCGCTGGGCCGGTGTCCCGTACGCGTGCACGGGGTGGGCGCCGAGGCCCTGCAGGGCGAGCGCCGTCTCCGCCTCGGTGCAGGCGTACGCCAGGGACTCCCGCATCAGGCAGAGTTCCAGCGCACCGGAGGTGAACAGCCGGTCGAGGAGCGCGAGTCGGCCGAGTTCGGCCACGAGGTCGCGGTTGACGCGGCCGGGCTCCCCCTTCTCGGCGAGCGGGCGCAGCCGCTGTTCGGCCAGGGTGCGCAGCTCGGCGCACCAGGCCGACTGTGCGGGGTCGAGCGAGAATGCGGTCATGGCCGGTCCCCTCTCCCTGTCGGCCTCCTGGGCCCGGTGGACTGCTCACCCGAACGTATCGCGGACCATTGACTGTCGTCACCAACACGATACGCTCCAGGCACGAGCCCACCACGGCAAGGGGGCGAGACGCCATGGACCCGAGGGACGCCACAAGCGCCATGGACACCGCGAGCCGCCCGTCGGCCGATGCTTCGTCACCGGTCCCCACCGCCCACCGCGACACCTTCGCCCGTGACCATCTCCCGCCCCCCGAGCAGTGGCCCGAGCTCCGCTTCGACCTGCCGGAGCTGCGCTACCCCGAACGGCTGAACGCCGCGGCCGAACTGCTCGACCGCACCGCCCCCGACCGCCCCGCGTTCCGTACGCCGGACGGCGGCGTGTGGACGTACGGACAGCTCCGCACCCGGGTCGACCGCGTCGCGCACGCGCTCACCTCCCGTCTCGGCGTCGTCCCCGGCAACCGCGTGCTGCTGCGCGGTCCCACCACGCCCTGGCTCGCCGCCTGCTGGCTCGCGGTCCTGAAGGCGGGCGCGATCGCCGTGACCGTGCTCGCGCAGCAGCGCCCGCACGAGTTGCGCACCATGTGCGACATCGCCCGGGTCGGCCACGCCCTGTGCGACGTCCGCGCGGTCGACGACCTGGTCAAGGCCGACGTGCCCGGGCTGCGCATCACCACCTACGGCGGCGACGCCCCCGACGACCTGCTGTGCCTGCCGGTGCCCGAGGAGCCGTACACGCCGGTGGACACGGCCGCCGACGACGTGGCGCTGATCGCCTTCACCTCCGGCACCACGGGCCGCCCGAAGGGGTGCATGCACTTCCACCGCGACGTGCTGGCCGTCGCCGACACCTTCTCCCGGCACGTCCTCCGGCCGCGCCCCGACGACGTCTTCGCGGGCAGTCCCCCGCTCGGTTTCACCTTCGGGCTCGGCGGACTCGTGGTCTTCCCGCTGCGGGCCGGCGCCAGCGCCCTGCTGCTCGAACAGGCGGGCCCCCGGCAACTGCTGCCCGCGATCGCCGAGCACCGGGTCTCGGTGCTGTTCACCGCGCCGACCGCCTACCGCGCGATGCTCGACGAGCTGGACTGGTACGACACGACCTCGCTGCGGCGCTGTGTGTCGGCCGGCGAGAACCTTCCCGAGGCCACCTGGCGAGCGTGGCAGGAGCGCACCGGTCTCGGCATCGTCAACGGCATCGGCGCCACCGAGCTGCTGCACATCTTCATCTCCGCCGCGGACGGCCGGATCCGGCCGGGAACCACGGGGGTTCCGGTCCCCGGGTGGCACGCGTGCGTGCAGGACGGGAACGGCGAGCCCGTGCCCGACGGCGAGCCCGGACTGCTCGCCGTGCGCGGCCCGGTGGGCTGCCGCTATCTCGCCGATCCACGGCAGCTTGAGTACGTCCGGGGCGGCTGGAACATCACGGGTGACACCTACGTCCGTGAGCCCGACGGCTACTTCCGCTACGTGGCCCGCGCCGACGACATGATCATCTCCGCCGGCTACAACATCGCCGGGCCCGAGGTCGAGGACGCCCTGCTGCGCCACCCGGACGTGGTGGAGACGGCGGTCGTCGGGCGGCCCGACGAGGCGCGCGGGCAGATCGTGGTGGCGTACACGGTTCTCCGGGAGGGCGCACGCCGCGACCCGGAGGCGCTGCGCGCGTTCCTGACCTCGGAGCTGGCGCCGTACAAGTGCCCGCGCGAGTTCGTCTTCCTGGACGCGCTGCCGCGCACGGCGACGGGCAAGCTCCAGCGGTTCCGGCTGCGCGCGGACGCCGACGCGGTGCCCGCGCGAGGTGATCATGAGTGACGCCGACGATCTAAAGTGATCAACGTGTCCGATCAGCACGCTCAGCACGCCCCGAGGTCCCTCATCGTCACGTTCTACGGTGCCTACGGCCGCTTCACCCACGGCCCGGTCCCCGTGGCCGAGCTGATCCGGCTGCTCGCCGCGGTCGGCGTGGACGCGCCCTCCGTACGGTCGTCGGTGTCGCGGCTGAAGCGGCGCGGACTGCTCGTGCCGCAGCGCACGGCGGCGGGCGCGGCCGGGTACGCGCTGTCGCCGGAGGCCCGGCAGTTGCTCCAGGACGGCGACCGGCGGGTGTACGCGACGACGCCCCCGAAGGACGAGGGCTGGGTGCTGGCCGTGTTCTCCGTGCCGGAGTCCGAGCGGCAGAAGCGGCACCTGCTGCGCTCCCGGCTGGCCGGGCTCGGCTTCGGCACGGCGGCCCCCGGAGTGTGGATCGCCCCCGCACGTCTGTACGAGGAGACCCGGCACACCCTGGAGCGGCTGCACCTGGACGCGTACGTGGACTTCTTCCGCGGGGAACACCTCGGGTTCGTCCCGACCGCGGAGGCGGTGGCACGCTGGTGGGACCTGGCGGCGATCGCCAAGCAGCACGAGGCGTTCCTCGACCGCCACGCGCGCGTGCTGCGCGGCTGGGAGTCCCGCGAGGACACACCGCCCGAGGAGGCCTACCGCGACTATCTGCTCGCGCTGGACTCCTGGCGTCATCTCCCCTACGCCGACCCCGGGCTGCCGGCCGGCCTGCTGCCCGCGAACTGGCCGGGCACCCGCTCGGCGGCCGTCTTCCGGGCGCTGCACGAGCGGCTGCGGGACGCCGGGGCGGTGTTCGCGGGCGTGGCGGATCCGTCGTAGGGGCGGTCAGTCCCCCAGCGTGAGGCGGGGCTTCGGGGCGTCGGTGCGGCCGGTGTTGGGGCGCCTGCTGCCCGCCCGGTACGGCGCGGGCCACACCGCACCCGGTCCGCTGTAGCCCTGTTCGGCCGCCGCGTGCAGGGTCCAGTGCGGGTCGTACAGGTGCGGCCGGGCGAGGGCGCACAGGTCGGTGCGGCCCGCGAGGATCAGCGAGTTGACGTCGTCCCAGGAGGAGATCGCGCCCACCGCGATCACCGGGACGCCGGTCTCGTGGCGGATCCGGTCGGCGTACGGCGTCTGGTACGACCGCCCGAACGCCGGCTTCTCCTCGGCCACCACCTGCCCGGTCGAGACGTCGATGGCGTCGGCGCCGTGCGCGGCGAACGCGCGGGCGATCTCGACGGCCTCCTCGGCCGTGGTACCGCCCTCGGCCCAGTCGGTCGCGGAGATCCGTACGGTCATGGGCCGCTCCTCGGGCCACACCGCGCGCACGGCGTCGAAGACCTCGAGGGGGAAGCGGAGCCGCCCGGCGAGCGAGCCGCCGTAGGCGTCGGTGCGGTGGTTGGTGAGCGGTGAGAGGAAGCCGGAGAGCAGATAGCCGTGGGCGCAGTGCAGTTCGAGGAGGTCGAAGCCGGAGCGGGCGGCCCGCCAGGCGGCGGACGCGAACTGTTCGCGGATGTCGGTCAGTTGGGCGCGGGAGAGCTCGCGCGGCGTCTGGCCGCCCGGCTTGTACGGCATCGGCGAGGCGGCCACGAGCGGCCAGTTGCCCTCGTCCAGCGGTTCGTCCATGCCTTCCCACATCACCTTGGTGGAGCCCTTGCGGCCGCTGTGCCCGAGCTGCACGCCGATGGCGGTGCCCGGGGCCCGGCTGTGCACGAAGTCGGTGATGCGCCGCCAGGCCTCGGCCTGCCGCCCGGTGTAGAGACCGGCGCAGCCCGGGGTGATGCGGCCCTGAGGACTCACGCAGACCATCTCGGTCATCACCAGCCCGGCCCCGCCGAGCGCCCGTGCGCCCAGGTGGACGAGGTGGAAGTCGCCGGGAACCCCGTCCACCGCCGAGTACATGTCCATCGGCGAGACCACGACCCGGTTGCGCAGGGTCAGCCCGCGCAGCCGGAAGGGGGTGAACATCGGGGGCGTGCCGGGCGGGCAGCCGAACTCGCGCTCCACCGACCCGGTGAAGTGGGGGTCGCGCAGCCGCAGGTTGTCGTGGGTGACGCGGCGGCTGCGGGTGAGCAGGTTGAAGGCGAACTGGCGGGGCGGCTGGCCGAGGTACAGCCGCAGGTTCTCGAACCACTCCAGGCTGGCCCGGGCCGCGCGCTGCGTGGAGGCGACCACCGGGCGCCGCTCCTCCTCGTACGCGGCCAGGGCCTCGGGCAGCGAGGTGTGCTCCTCCAGGCAGGCGACCAGGGCCAGGGCGTCCTCCACCGCGAGCTTCGTGCCGGAGCCGATGGAGAAGTGAGCGGTGTGCGCGGCGTCGCCGAGGAGGACCAGGTTGCCGTGGGACCAGCGCTCGGTGACGACCGTGCGGAAGGTGGTCCAGGCGGAGTTGTTGGAGCGCAGGGCGCGGCCGCCGAGCGCGTCCGCGAAGACCTTGGCGCAGCGCTCGATGGTCTCGGCGGTGTCCAGCTCGGCGAACCCGGCCGCGTGCCACACCTCCTCGCGCATCTCCACGATGACGGTCGACGCGCCGGACTGGCTCTGAGGTCCCAAGGGCCTCGTCGAGGGGCGGTGGCCGGGCGACGGGCGGGCGTAGGGATAGCCGTGCAGTTGCATCACGCCGTGCTCCGTCTCGGCGATCTCGAAGCGGAACGCGTCGAAGGCGAAGTCGGCGGCGAGCCAGATGTACCGGCAGCGGTGCTCCTCGACCGAGGGCCGGAACACCTGTGAGTACGCCTCGCGTGTGCCGCTGTGCACCCCGTCGGAGGCGATGACGAGGTCGTACGTCTCCGACAGCCGCGCCGGGTCCGGGGCCTGGGTGCCGAAGCGCAGGTCGACGCCGAGGGAGCGGCAGCGCTCGTGGAGGATCCGCAGGAGCCGCCGCCTGCCGAGGGCGGCGAAACCGTGGCCGCCGGAGGTGTGGCGCACGCCCCGGTGCACGATGTCGATGTCGTCCCACCGCACGAACTCGTCCTTCAGCGCGGTGAACACGACGGGGTCGGCGTGCTCGATGCCGCCGAGGGTCTCGTCGGACAGGACGACGCCGAAGCCGAACGTGTCGTCGGGGGCGTTCCGCTCCCAGACGGTGACCTCCCGGGCGGGGTCCAGCCGCTTGAGCAGGGCGGCGGCGTAGAGCCCACCGGGACCGCCGCCGATGACGGCGACGCGCAGCGCCGGACCCTCGTGCGCCGCCGCCATGGCTACCTCCCCTGCCACTTCGGCGGCCGCCGTTCCGTGAAGGCGGCGTGGAACTCCGCGTAGTCGTCGCTGTTCATCAGCAGGGCCTGGGTCGCCGCGTCCAGTTCGACCGATGCCGCGAGCGGCATGTCCAGCTCGGCCGTGAGGAGGGCCTTGGTCTGGGCGTACGCCAGCGCCGGGCCGTCGGCCAGGCGGCGGGCCAGCGCCCGGGCCGCCTCGTCGGCGCCGCCCTCTTCCGTCAGCTCGCTGATCAGGCCGATCCGCTCGGCCTCGGACGCCCGCACCGGCTCCCCCAGCATGAGGAGCCGGGTCGCGTGGCCGAGCCCGACCACCCGGGGCAGCAGATACGCGGCCCCCATGTCGCCGCCCGACAGCCCGACCCGGGTGAAGAGGAACTGGAAGCGCGCGGTGGGGTCCGCCACGCGGAAGTCCGCGGCCAGGGCGAGGACGGCGCCCGCGCCCGCGGCGACCCCGTGCACCGCGGCGACCACCGGGAACGGGCACTCCCGAAGGGCCCGCACCACCTGCCCGGTCATCCGGTTGAAGTCCAGCAGTTGTGCGGTGTCCATGGACAGTGTGGCGCCGATGATCTCGTCCACGTCGCCGCCCGAGCAGAAGCCGCGCCCCTCGCCGCCCAGGACCAGGGCGCGCACGGACTTCTCCCGGGACAGCTCGGCGAGCAGGTCGCGCAGATCGGCGTACGCCCCGAAGGTGAGCGCGTTGAGTCTTCCGGGGCGGGCCAGGGTGACCGTGGCGACCCCGTTGTCGTGGACGCACCGCACATGGCGCCAGTCGGGGGTGCGGGCGGCGGAGCCGGTGAAGGGACTCATGACGGGCGGCCTCCTCGGACGGGGGCGGCGGTCCTCGCTGTTGCGCTGCCACGAAGTTATCACCGATCCGTGACCGTCGTCACGAGTGCGCGATACGACCGGGAGTGCGCCGGAGATACGACCGGGGCTGTCACACCTTCTCGACAGGCCGGTAACGGCGGGCGCAGGGATGCGCGGCGGGACGTCGGCACGGGTAGGCAGCCGGTACCGGGGCCGACGACGCCCCGGCCAAACCCGCCGACCGCCCCGCAGGGGGCGCGCCGTACGATGCCCCATGTTGAAAGCAGGACCGCCTGCGCCATGAACGGACCCGCCTTGTACGAATCCCCCGCACTCGCCTCCTGGCGCATCGCCCTGCCGCACACCACGGCCGCCGTCCCCGTCGCCCGCGCGCTGGTCCGTACGGCACTGGCGGAGCTGGAGCACGCGGCCGACAGCGACACCGCGGAGCTGCTGACGGCGGAGCTGGTCGCGAACGCCGTGGAGCACACCGCCGGGAACGGGCCCATAGAGCTCGTCGTCGAGCTGCTGCCGACCGGCTGCACGGTGGAGGTGCACGACCCGGACCCGGCGCCGCCCGGCCACCTCACCCACCCGCTCCCGGCGGTCCCCGACCCCTGGCAGGAGCACGGCCGGGGCCTGCTGCTGATCCGTACCCTCAGCTCGTCCTGCGGGCACCGCCCCACCGAGTCCGGCAAGGCGGTGTGGTTCAGACTGCCTGTGGTTCCCGCTCAGCGGCGTCCGCTGTGACGGCCCCGGCCGTGAGCCGGGAGTGCCGGCGCCCGTACAGCGCGTACACGAGGGCCCCGGCCGCGAGGAACGCCGCGAACTGCGCCCAGGTCGCCGAGCCCGTCTCGTACATCAGGTACAGGCAGAACCCGACGCCGAGCAGCGGCATCACCGGGTAGAGAGGGACGCGGAAGCTGCGGGCGAGGCCCGGTGCGCGGCGGCGCAGGGCGATCACGGCGACGTTGACCACCGCCATCGTGGCGAGGGTGCCGATGGTGCACAGGTTGACCACCGAGTCGAGCGAGGCGAAGGCGGCCGGGATCGCGAAGACGATCGCGACGATCAGGGTGCCGCCGACCGGCGTCGACGTCCTCGGCGAGACCCGTTCGAACACGCGCGGGATGAGTCCGTCACGCGCCATGGACATGAGGATGCGGGTCTGGCCGTACATCACCGCGAGCACGACCGAGGCGATGGCGACGACCGCGCCGAAGGCGATGACACCGCCGCCGACCGTGGAGCCGGTCACCTGGTTGACGACGTACGACAGCGCGGCGGGCCGGCCGCCGACCGCGGGCCCGCCGATGGCGCCGATCGCGGCGAGGGCGACCGCGCAGTACAGCAGGGTGACCAGGCCGATGCAGACCAGGATCGCGACCGGGACGTCGCGCCGCGGGTTGCGGGCCTCCTCACCGGCGGTGGTGATCGCGTCGAAGCCGATGTACGAGAAGAACGCGGCCGTGGTGCCCGCACCGATGCCGCCGATTCCGGCCGGCGCGAACGGGGTCAGGTTGCCGTGCCGGAAGGCGGTGAAGCCGATGGCGCAGAAGGCGACCAGGATCGCGAGCTTGAGCACGGCCATGGCGGCGGTGGCCCGTGCGCTCTCGCGCACGCCGCGCACGAGCAGGACGCAGGCCAGGGCGATGACGATCACGGCGGGCAGGTTGACGATCCCGCCGTCGCCCGGCCCGGCCGAGAGCGCGGCGGGGAGCTGCCATCCCGTGAGGCTGTGCAGCAGTTCGTTGACGTACTGGCTCCAGCCGACCGCGACGGCCGACACGGACACGCCGTACTCCAGGAGCAGGCACCAGCCGACGAGGAAGGCCGTGCCCTCGCCGAGCCCGGCGTAGGCGAAGGAGTACGACGAGCCGGAGACCGGAATCGCACCGCCCAGCTCGGCGAACGCGAAGGCGGTGAACACGCAGGTCAGCGCGGCGAGCACAAAGGAGACGACGACGCCGGGGCCGGCTTGGGCGACCGAGTCGGACAGTCCGACGAAGATGCCGGTGCCGACGATCGCGCCGACGCCGAAGCAGACGAGCTGGAACAGGCCCATATGGCGTTTGAGGCCGTGCCCGGCCAGATCGGTGCCGGCCTCGGCGACGAGCAGCTCGGGGGACTTGATGCGGAAGCGGTTGGCAGGGCTGCCGGGCATACGGGTAGTGCTCTTTTCAGTGGTGCGGTACGGCCGGATGGGCCGCTCGACGGACGCGGAATGGGTGGTTCCGGGGCCGTGGGGATCGTACGGGAGGGTGCGGGGCGCGCGCTGTGGCCGTCGTCGCAGCCGGTCGCGCGAGGACCCGGCCAGGAGAGGACCGGGCCAGGAGAGGACCAGGCCGGGAAGGGCCCAGCCCGGGAGGAGGACCCGGTCGGGAAAGGACCAGGCCGGGAGAGTCCCCGGTCAGGCGAGGGTCGCGACGAGGACCGCCTTGATCGTGTGCATCCGGTTCTCCGCCTCGTCGAAGACGACGGAGTGCCCGGACTCGAAGACCTCGTCGGTCACCTCCAGCTCGGTCAGCCCGTGCCGCTCGTGGATCTCGCGACCGACGGCGGTGCCGAGGTCGTGGAAGGCCGGCAGGCAGTGCAGGAACCGCACGTCGTCGTTGCCGGTGGCGCGCAGCACGTCCATGGTCACCGCGTACGGGCCGAGCAGCGCGATGCGTTCGTCCCAGACCTCCTTGGGTTCGCCCATCGACACCCAGACGTCGGTGGCGACGAAGTCGGCGCCGCGCACGCCCTCCTTCACGTCCTCGGTGAGCGTGATCCGGGCGCCGGAGTCCTCGGCGAGCCGCCGGGCCGCCTCGACGACGGTCTCGTCCGGCCACAGCACGCGGGGTCCGACGATGCGGACGTCCATGCCGAGCAGGGCGCCGGTGACCAGGTAGGAGTTGCCCATGTTGTTGCGGGCGTCACCCAGGTAGGCGAAGGCGATCTCCGTCAGCGGCTTGTCGCAGTGCTCGGTCATGGTGAGCACGTCGGCGAGCATCTGGGTGGGGTGCCACTCGTCGGTGAGGCCGTTGTAGACGGGGACCCCGGCGTGCGCGGCCAGCTCCTCGACGACGTCCTGCCCGTGTCCCCGGTACTCGATGGCGTCGAACATCCGGCCGAGCACCCGGGCGGTGTCCTTGACGGACTCCTTGTGCCCGATCTGTGAGCCGGCGGGGTCCAGGTAGGTGGTGTGGGCAGCCTGGTCGGCGGCGGCCACCTCGAACGCGCAACGGGTGCGGGTCGAGGTCTTCTCGAAGACGAGCGCGATGTTCTTCCCGGTGAGGTACCGCGTCTCGGTCCCGGCCTTCTTGGCCGCCTTCAGCTCGGCGGCCAGCTCGATCAGACCGCGGAACTCCTCGGCGGTGAAGTCCAGCTCCTTGAGGAAGTGGCGTCCGGCGAGGGCGGTCGGGACTGTCGCCATGGGGGCGCTCCAGAGGTACGAGGGACGGGACGAACACGGGAACGAATGGAAGTGTATACGACGCTCTACATTTCTATACGGACCGTGGAGTCGTTCACCCACCCGCGTTCACGCACCCACGCGGTCCCTCTCCACCGGACAGCTCATGCAGCGGGGCCCGCCCCGCCCCCGCCCCAGCTCGCTCCCCGGGATCTCGATGACCTCGATCCCCCGCTTGCGCAGATGGGTGTTGGTCGTGGAGTTCCGCTCGTAGGCGATGACGACCCCCGGTTCCACCGCGAGGACGTTGCAGCCGTCGTCCCACTGTTCCCGCTCCGCCGCGTGCACGTCCTGCGTGGCGGTCAGCACCCGGATCTCGCTGAGCCCCAGGGCCGCGGCGATCGCCCGGTGCATGTGCTCCGGCGGATGGTCGGTGACCTTCAGCTCCTTGTCGCCCGCCCCGGGCTCGATCGTGTACGAGCGGAGCATGCCGAGCCCGGCGTACTGGGTGAACGTGTCGCCGTCGACCATGGTCATCACCGTGTCGAGGTGCATGAACGCACGGCTCTTCGGCATGTCGAGCGCGACGATGGTCCGGGCCGAGGAGGCGGCGAAGAGCTTGTGCGCGAGCATCTCGACCGCCTGCGGCGTGGTGCGCTCGCTCATGCCGATGAGCACGGCGCCGTTGCCGATGACCAGCACGTCGCCGCCCTCGATGGTGGACGGGTAGTCGGCCTGCCCCTCGGACCAGAGGCGGAAGTCCTCGTCCCGGAAGAGCGGGTGGTGCCGGTAGATGGCCTCGAAGTGGACGGTCTCGCGCTGCCGCGCGGGCCAGCGCATCGCGTTGATCGAGACGCCGTCGTAGATCCAGGCCGAGGTGTCGCGGGTGAAGAGGTGGTTGGGCAGGGGCGGCAGCAGGAAGTCGTCCAGGTCCATCACGTGGAACCGCACGGAGGTCGGCTCCGGGTGGGCCGCGAGGAACTCCCGCTTGGTCATGCCGCCGACCAGGGCCTCGGCGAGTTCACGGGCGGGCAGGGCCTCGAAGGTCGCGCGGAGGTGGTCGGTGGCGAGCGGCCCGTACTCCTTCTCGTCGAAGACCCGGTCCAGGACGAGGGTGCGGGCCGCCGGGACACGGAGGACGTCGGTGAGCAGGTCACCGAAGAGGTGGACGACGACCCCCCGGTCGCGCAGCACGTCGGCGAACCCGTCGTGCTCCGTGCGCGCCCGGCGCACCCACAGCACGTCGTCGAAGAGGAGCGCGTCCTTGTTGCTGGGGGTGAGCCTTTTGAGCTCGAGGTCGGGCCGGTGCAGAATGACGCGCCGCAGCCGCCCGGCCTCGGAGTCGACGTGGAATCCCATGCCTCCATCCTGACCATTCGGGCACGCGTTCACCCCTTGTTCGCGCCGATTCGGACCGAGACGGACCGGCCGGGGAGGGGCCGGGCTCAGGAGCAGAGCGCGGATCCCCGGAGCGGAAAAAACCGGACGACCGGTTCTCTGCATGTGAGATGTGCGTCACTGCGATTCCGGTGCGGGGCGGCTCTCCGGTGCGTGATCAGGGGCTCCTGATGGCCGAAGCCGTCGCCGCGCCGCCGCGGCCAGGCGCGTGCGGCGGCGCAGGCCGCAGGGGTGTGCGGCCGTCCGGTGCGCACCTGTCCCCGGTGCGCCCGCCCCGGCGCTCTAGTGGCGCTCTAGCGCCGCTCCATACCACCGGATCAGGTTTTTGTTGATCCCGGGAACACCCAGGTTCTTCTCGCGGAAAGGTGTCCTCGAATGACAAGAGCACGACATATCCGCAGGTCAATCGTTACGGCCGCCATGCTGGCCGCGGCGATCCCGACGATCGGCTGGTCCCCGGCCGCCGCAGCCGACACGAGCCTGTCCAACCCCTACGCGTGCCAGGTCAACACGACCCAGGGCCTGCCCTACGCGGTGGGCTTCACGGCCTCGGCGCCGCAGAAGGTGGCTCAGGGGCAGAGCTTCACCGCCACCATCACTCCCGCCCCGATCACCCCGAACCCCGCGCACAACGACTACTCCTACAACCTGGTGCTGCGCCTGCGGCTTCCTGACAACGCGGCGCTGCGTCAGTACCGGCTGACCGGCGGCGACACCGCGGCGACCGCAGCCGTCGAAGGCGACGAACTGGTCCTGCGGGCCAACGGGCCCTTCCCCGCCGGGGTGGCGTTCCAACTGCCCACGGTCAAGCTGACGCTCCGGGGGACGGAGCAGGGCGTGGTGACCACGCAGCCGGGCGGCTCCGGGTACGACGCCTACGGGTTCGGGTGGGATTTCATTCCCTCGGCGAACGAGGCCCCGTACGTGCCGACGCCCAGCACCCTGCGCTGCTTCCCCAACCCCGCCCAGACCCTGACATCGACGACCGTGCAGTAGTCGTCCCGTAGTCGCCACGGAGGACGCGTGCGGCTGAGTGCCGTGCGCGTCCTTCTTGGCTTGATGCCGCCGCTGACGGTTCCGCCGTTTGGTTTCCTCAAATGATCGTTCAATCAGCGGCGCGTCGGCGATGTGTAGGGCAACGTTGTCCGACGCACTACCAGTTGGCCGGCTCTACCGAGTGAACAGGGGGTAACTCCGTGGATGTCCAAGTCCTTGGGCCGTTCTCGGTCCGCTTAGATGGCCAGTCCATTGTGCCGAGCGCGGCGAAACCACGACAGATCCTCGCGCTTTTGGTGACAAGGGCGCAGCAGGTGGTCACGGTGCCCACTCTGATGGAGGAGATCTGGGGCGACCACATTCCCCGAAGCGCCGCCACCACGCTCCAAACCTACATCCTCCACCTCAGGCGCCAGGTGCGAACGGCGCTTCTCGCCGAACAGGGAGTGGACGCCAAGAAGGTCATCGCCACGACCCTGGGCGGTTACCGGCTCACGGTCCACCCGTCCTCCAGCGATGTACGCGAGTTCCAGACTTTGTCGACCCATGGCCTGAAGGCCTTGGAGAACGGGGACCCGCACACCGCCTCGCTGCTGCTCCGGCAGGCGCTGGAACTCTGGCGCGGACCCGCTCTGGTCGACGTGCCGACGGGGCGGGTGCTGAGCGTCGACCTGCTCGGTCTCGAAGAACTGCGCATCCGGGTGCTGGAGCAGCGCATCGAGGCCGACCTGATGCTCGGCCGGCACGGCTCCATGCTCGCCGAGCTGAGGATGCTGGTGGCCAGGTATCCGATGAACGAGAACCTGACGGCTCACCTGATGACCGCCTTCTACCGGTCGGGAGCACTATGGCGTGCTCTCGACGCGTTTCAGGCCCTCCGCAAGACGCTGATCGACGAACTCGGTGTGGAACCATCCTCCCGCTTGCAACGACTGCACCAGGCCATGCTGTCCGGCGAGCCGGGACTGTCCGGCGGCGCGCTGTCCGGGGCCTGGCGTACGGCATAACAGGTCCCTGCGGGCGCGGGGCGACGCCGCGGTGCAGCCGTGCACCGAGCCGTGCGGCGTCGTCCGGGTCGACGATGGGGTCGACCCCGCCGCGCTCGTCTCCCCCGCGGTCCGCCCGGCAGCGGATCACCTCCGCGTCCCCACGCACGCGACGCCCGTGCTTCATCCGTCCAGGGGTCATGCCTCCATCCTGCAATCCCAAGCGGACTTGAGGTCAAGGGCCGGTCCGCCCCGGCGTCCGGTCCACCGGTGAATGGCTCGAGCCGGACTACAGGGCACCTCGACCGCCCCCGGCCAGGCTGGTGACGCCAACCGACCACCGCCCCGAAGGAGAACCGGTGACCGTCGTGACCGTCCGTACGGACCTCTACGCCCAGGTCCAGCACTTCTACGCCCACCAGATGCAGGCCCTCGACGCGGGCCGGTTCGCCGACTACGCGGACACGTTCACCGAGGACGGTACGTTCCAGCACTCGCCCGGGGCTCGGCCGGCCGTCGGGCGGGCCGGTATCGTCGCCGAACTCGTGGAGTTCCACAAGCGGTTCGACAACGACCCCGTGCAGCGTCGCCACTGGTTCAATCACATCGCGCTGAAGCCCCTCGCCGACGGATCGCTGTCGTCCACGGTCTACGCCCTGGTCGTCACCGTGCGCCCCGGAGGCAAGCCGGAGATCGCACCCAGTTGCGTCGTCCACGACGTCCTGGAGGTCACCGAGGACGGCGTACTCACCCGGTCGCGTCTGGTCACCCACGACCAGGAGGCGGCGTGATCGAGTCGACGAGCGAGACGGCCGAGCAGCGACCCGGTACCGGATCGCGGTTGCTGGAGGTCGCCGACGGGGTGTTCGCCTACGTCCAGCCCGACGGGGGGTGGTGCCTCAACAACGCCGGTCTGGTGACCGGCGGCGGCCACGGTCTGCTCGTGGACACGGCGGCCACCAGCAGCCGGGCCGAGGCGCTGCGCACCGCCGTCCTCTCCGTGCTTCAGGCTCCGCCGCGGCTGCTGGTCAACACCCATTCCCACGGTGACCACACGTTCGGCAACTGCCGCTTCCCGGAGGCGGTGGTCATCGCGCAGGAGGGGACCCGCACCGAGATGAGGGAGACGGGGCTGCATCTGACACGGCTCTGGCCGGACGTGGACTGGGGCCCGGTGGAGGTCGTCGAGCCCGCGGTGACCTTTCCGCAGCGGCTGGCGCTGCACGTCGGGCACCGGACGGTCGAACTGCTACACGTGGGCCCGGCCCACACGGGCAGCGACACGGTGGTGTGGCTGCCGGCCGAGCGCGTCCTGTTCACCGGTGATGTCGTGATGAACGGCGTCACCCCGTTCGTCCCGATGGGCTCGCTCCGCGGAACCCTGTCGGCCCTGGACACACTGCGCGGTCTGAACCCGGCGGTGGTCGTCCCCGGCCACGGGCCCGTCACCGACGCGTCGGTGTTCGACGAGGTGGAGGGCTATCTACGGCTGCTCCAGGACGTGAGCCTGCGCGGACTCACCGCGGGGCTGTCACCCGTCGAGCTGGCCCGGCGCACCGACCTCGGGTCCTACGCGGCCTGGATCGATGCCGAGCGGGTCGTCCCCAACCTGTACCGCGCCTACGCCGAGGCGCAGGGCGCGGCGGGCGGCTCCCCGGTGGACATGGGCGAACTCTTCGCGCGCATGGTCGACTTCCACGGCGGACTGCCCGCCTGCCACGCCTGACCGGGGGCCGGACGTCACATGCCGACCGTGCTGCGCCCGCGTGCCGCGTCCCAGGGGGTGAAGACGCCCTGCTGGTACAGCAGCGACGGGGCCGCCCCCCGCAGACCGGCGTGCTCCATGCGGCCGATGAGCAGCGTGTGGTCACCGGCCGGGACGCTGCGTTCCAGCGTGCACTCCGCGTGTCCCAGGACCCCGTCGAGGAGGACGGGGCAGCGGGGCAGGGCGTAGCCCGGCCGCCATGCCACGGCCTCGAACTTCCCCGCCGACCGGCGGGCGAAGGAGCGCGCCAGTTCCTCGCCGGCTGCCGCGGACAGCAGGTGGAGCGCGAAGGCCTTCGAGCCGAGCACCGCGGGCAGCGTGCGGGACTGCTGGTCGACGCTGACCAGCAGCAGGGCCGGCTCCAGGGAGACCGCGCAGAAGGCGCTGCAGGTGAACCCGAGCGGCTCCCCTTCCGGGCCCGTCGTGGTCACCACCGCGGTGGCCGTTGGTACTGAACCGAAGAAGTCGCGAAATGTGTCGGGCCCCACTGCCACGCCTCTCACCGCCGTTCTGTCCGGGGGATGCCCGGCCGGACCCTTCCGACCGCGCCGACCACGCTCGCCGCAGTCTCTGGAGAGCATCTGGACTCCTGGTGGAACGGGTGACGGCGCTTGACCTCAAGTGCGATTGAGGTTGCACAGTGGCGTGGTCCTCTGCGGCGCCCCGGCCGAAAGAGCATTCACCAAGGAGCAGAACTCATGACCGACACCGCGAGGCCCCCCACGCAACCGGAAGCGGCCGCCGGGCCGAAACCGAACGCGGGGATCATCCTCTTCGGGCTGATGCTCGGGATGTTCCTGTCCTCACTCGACCAGACCGTGGTCTCCACGGCGATGCGGACCATCACCGACGACCTGCACGGCCTGACCCAGCAGGTCTGGGTGACCACTGTTTACCTGATCACTTCCGTCGTATCCACCGCGTTGTACGGCAAGTTATCCGACGTCCACGGCCGCAGGCCCGTCTATCTCCTCGCGGTCGGCATCTTCCTGGCCGGTTCCGTTCTGGCCGGCCTGAGCCAGGAAATGTGGCAACTGATCGCCTCCCGCGCCGTCCAGGGCGTCGGCGCCGGCGGCCTGATGAGTCTGGCGTTCACCATCCTCGCCGATCTGGTGCCGATGCCGCAGCGCACCCGGTACCAGGCCTGGTTCGGTGCCGTCTTCGGTGTCTCGGCGGTTGTCGGCCCGGTGGTCGGCGGCTGGTTCGCCGGCATGGACACCCTCCTCGGCGCGACCGGCTGGCGCTGGGCGTTCTTCATCAACGTCCCGATCGCCGTGGCGGCCATGGCCATCGTGGGCCGCCTGCTGCGGCTGCCCAAGCCGCAGGTCGACAGCAAGCGCACCGACGTACTCGGGCTCGTCACCCTGGTGATCTGGGTGGTGCCGCTGCTCGTCGCCGCCGAGCAGGGCCGTGGCTGGGGATGGGGCTCCGGCACCACCCTGGCGCTGTTCGCGGTCGGCGCGGTCGGTCTGGCGTTGTTCCTGATCGCCGAGCGGCGGGCCGGTGAGACGGCGATGCTGCCGCTCAGCCTGTTCCGCAACCGGGTCTTCACCCTGATCAACGGCGCCAACGTGATCGTCGGCATGGGTGTGTTCGGCGTCCTGACCGTGCTGCCGATGTACCTGCAGATCGTGCGGGGACTGACACCGACACAGGCCGGACTGATGCTGCTGCCGCAGACCGTCGGCATCGTCGTCTCCGGCCGGATCGCCGGACCGTACGTGGCCAAGACGGGCAACTACAAGATCGTCATCGCGACGGGCGTCGCCCTGATGGCGGTGGCCTCCTGGTGGCTGAGCGCGACACGGATGGGCACCGGGCTGTGGCAGACCGGGGTCGCGACCCTGGTGATGGGCGTCGGGGTGGGCTTCTCCTGGCAGGTGATGCTCGTGGCGATCCAGCGCAACGCCGGGCCGCAGAACATGGGTGCCGCGATGTCGTCGTACACCTTCTTCCGGCAGATCGGATCCACGGCCGGCGCCTCGGTGTTCCTCGCGGTGTTCTTCGGCACCGTCAGCGGGCATGTGGCGCGGTCCTACCGGGACGCCGCCTCGGACCCCGCGTTCTCCGCCGCCGCCCACGACCCGTCGGTCGCGTCGAAACCCGCCAACGAGATACTGCTCAAGGGCGCCGACGGCAGCCTGAACCTGAACGACACCTCGTTCCTCGCGCACGCCGATCAGCGGCTGGCCCGCCCCCTGCTGGAGGCCATGACCAACGCCATCGACGAGGTCTACCTGGTCAGCGGCTGCTTCCTGGTCCTCGGCGTCCTGCTGTCGCTGTTCGTACCCCAGCAGCGACCGCAGGCCTGACCTGCGCAGGACAAGGGCGGGGGCCGGGCCGCCGGCATCGCCGGCCACCCGGCCCCCGCCCTCGCTCATCCGCCGGCCGGGACCCGGTCACGCCGTCCTACGGGCGCGCACCATCTCCGTGATGGCCGTCGTCACCTCGTGCGGAGTCGGCAGGGAAGCGATCTCCGCCGCCAGTTCCCGCGTCCGCGCCGCGTAGGAGGGGTCGTCGAGCAGCTCGCGGCAGGCCTTCGCCACATCGTCGGGAGCGTCGTCCTGGCCTGCCGTGAGCATGATCGCGGCACCGTGGTCGGCGAGCCGGGCGGACATGCCGACCTGCTTGGGCATGGCCGGGATCACCAACTGCGGCACCCCGCACACGATGGCGTGCAGCATGGTGTTGCCGCCCGCCCGGTGCACCAGGAGGTCGCACGTCCGCAGGACCACGTCGAGCGGCAACCAGCCGGCCCGGACATTGTCCGGCAGGTCCCCCAGGGCATCGGCCATCTCCTGCGGAGCGGCGATGAGCAGCTCCACGTCGAGGCCGGCCACCTTCTCCACGAGGGCCGACAGCGCGTCGGCCTCGTAGTCCGCGGAGATCCTGCTGCCCGCGGAGACCAGCACCCGCGGCCGCTCACCGCGCGTGTACATCCACGGCTCCAGCGCCCGCTGGGTGTTGAACGGCACGTACTGCATGAACTGGGCGGGACCGGCGTCCGGCCGGCGCACCGACGGCGGGCACAACTCCACGTCGATGTCCGGAGCCGGGAGGGCGGACAGGCCCATCTCCTCGAGCTCCGGCGCCAGTTCGGCCGCCGCGGACAGGTCGATGATGGACGGCTCACCCATGTTCAGGGCGTGCCGCACCCAGGGCAGCCCGTACCGGTGGGCCAGCATCGGCGTGGCGTAGGACAGGGATCCACCCACCAGTACGTCCGGCCTCCAGCTCTCGATCAGCGGTACGAGGCCTTCCATGCTGCCGAGGGCGAGACGGGCCATGCCCCTGCCGTTGAACAGATTCCGTTCGTGGGGGTCCGCGGGAATGCTCATCGTGTTGCCGTGGCGGTCCCGCTGCATGAAGTCGAACATGGTGCGAGGGGTCAGGGGAACACCCGGAAGGCTCGTCGCGGCGACGAGCGGCATCACGTTCTCGGTCGCTCCGACGATCACCTCGTGGCCCGCGTTGCGGGCAGCCTGCGCCAAAGGCGTGATGGGGAACACCGCGCCGGCACTTCCTCCGGAGACAAACAGGAATCTCATGCCCGGGACGGTAGGCCGGGCGGGTCAAGGCGTTCTGGAGCGGTACTCGAGCAGCCCGGCCGGGTGCACGAAGTCCAGCCGTAGTGGACCGTCCCTCGAGCGGCGCTGCCCAGGATCGTGCTCACAGCGAACCCGGGACACAGGCGCGAGTGAGAGGCTCCCATGAAGGCGCTTATTCTGTCCGGCGGAACGGGGACCAGGCTGCGTCCCCTCACGCACTCCATGCCGAAGCAGTTGATGCCCGTCGCGGGCAGGCCCATCCTGATGCACTGTCTGGACAACGTCCGCGACATCGGAATCACCGAGGTCGGCGTCATCGTCGGCGAGCACGCGGACGCCATCCGGTCCGTCGTCGGCGACGGCTCCGCGCTCGGTCTGAAGATCACCTACCTGCGCCAGGAGGCGCCACTCGGTCTGGCGCACTGCGTCCTGCTCGCCGAGGAGTTCCTGGGGTCGGACGACTTCGTGATGTACCTGGGCGACAACGTGCTGGCCCAGGGGATCGCCGAGGCGGCCGCGGACTTCCGGCGCCGGCGGCCCGCCGCCCAGTTGCTGCTGGCCAAGGTCGCGGACCCGCGCGCCTACGGAGTGGCCGAGCTGGGTCCCGACGGCCGGATCCAGGCCCTGGTGGAGAAACCCCAGCACCCCCGCAGCGACCTCGCCGTGATCGGCGTCTACTTCTTCACGTCCGCGGTGCACGCCGCGGTGCGCTCCATCGCGCCCAGCGGCCGGGGCGAGTTGGAGATCACCGACGCGATCGGCCGGCTCCTGCACACCGGCGGACGCGTCGTCGGCACGGAGTACGACGGGTACTGGAAGGACGCGGGATCCCCTGCCGACCTGCTGGACTGCAACCGGGTCCTGCTGGGTGCGATCCAGGGTGAGGTGCGCGGCACGGTGGACGGGGCGACGACCCTCCGAGGCCCCGTGGTCATCGAGGAGGGTGCCGTGGTGACCCGCTCGCTGCTGACGGGACCGGTGGTCGTCGGTGCCGGGAGCAGGGTGAGCGGCAGCACGGTCGGTCCGCATGTCACCCTCGGCCGTGACTGCGTGCTGGAGGAGGCCGGGATCAGCGACTCGATCGTCCTCGAAGGGGTGTCGATCCACGGGGTGCGCGGCCTGTCCGGTTCGCTCATCGGCCGCTCGGCCGCGGTGCGCACGGCCGAGTCCGCGGGGCGCCGGCTGATCATCGGTGACCACTGCGAGGCGGAGGTGGCCGCCTGATGCGGAACATCCTGGTCACCGGCGGAGCCGGTTTCATCGGGTCGCACTACGTACGGGGCCTGCTGAGCGGCGCGCTGCCCGGTTCGGCGGGGACGAACGTGACGGTGCTGGACCTGCTCACCTACGCGGGGCGCCGCGACAATCTGCCCGCCGCGCATCCCCGACTGCGTTTCGTGCCCGGCGACGTGTGCGACCGGGATCTGCTGGACCGGATCGTGCCCGGTCACGACGCGGTGGTCCACTTCGCGGCCGAGTCGCACGTGGACCGGTCACTGACCGGCCCCGGCACCTTCGTGCGCACCAACGTGGTCGGCACCCAGCGACTGCTGGACGCCGCCGTGCGCCACGGCACCGACCGTTTCCTGTACGTCTCCACCGACGAGGTGTACGGCTCGATCCGCACCGGCAGATGGACCGAGGACAGCCCGCTGCTGCCGAACTCGCCCTACGCGGCCTCGAAGGCGTCCGGCGACCTGCTGGCCCGCGCCTACCACCGCACCTACGGCCTGGACGTGCGCATCACCCGCTGTTCCAACAACTACGGATCCCACCAGCACCCGGAGAAACTCATTCCGCACTTCGTCTCCCGCATCCTCGCCGGGGAACCCGTCCCGCTGTACGGGGACGGACGCAATGTGCGCGAATGGCTGCACGTGGAGGACCACTGCCGGGCGCTGCACGCGGTCCTGACCCGGGGCCGCGCGGGCGAGGTCTACAACGTGGGGGGCGGTGAGGCCCTGAGCAACCGGGAGATGACCGCGCGGCTGCTCAACCTGCTGGGCGCGCGGTGGGACCTGGTCCGCCACGTCGAGGACCGCAAGGGCCACGATCTGCGCTACGCGATCGACGACACGAAGATCCGCGAAGAGCTGGGCTATGCACCGCGCTGGTCGCTGGACCGGGGGCTGCCGGAGGTCGTCGCCTGGTACCGCCGGCACGCCGAGTTCCGGCTCGCCGGCGCGGTCTGACCGGGGGCGGGCGTCGCCGGACGCCCGCCCCGCTTCCCCCTCCGTCCTGGCGGACGTTGACCTCAAGGGAAGTTGAGGTTGCATGATGAACCGGTGCGGAAGGAGGAGCGGTGAAGGTCGAGATGTGGTTGGACATCATGTGCCCCTGGTGCTACATCGGCAAGGCCAGGCTGGACCGGGCGCTGGCGGCCCCGGGCGTGGAGCACGAGGTCGAGCTGGTGTGGCGGAGCTTCGAGCTGCGCCCCGAACAGCCCCGCGTTCCCGGGGCCACGCTCGGCGCCATGATGGAGCGGCGCTACGGCCTGAGCACCGAGCGGACCGGGGAACTCTTCCAGCGCATTCACTCACTGGGCGCGGACGAAGGTCTCGACATCCGGCTCGACGGGGTGCGTCCCGTCAACTCCTTCGACGCGCATCGGCTGTTGCACCGTGCCGCCGCCCTCGGTGTGGCGGGCCCGGTGGCGGACCGGCTGTTCCGCGGGTACCTCACCGAGCATCTGAACGTGGCCGACCGTGCCGTACTGCTCCGCCTCGCGACGGAGGCCGGACTCGATCCGGAGGCGGCCCGCGAGGTGCTGGACGGTGACGCGCACGCCGCCGACGTCCGCCACGACGAGCGGCTGGCGGCGGAGCGCGGCGTCACCGGGGTGCCGGCCGTCTTCGTGGAGGGCGTACCGGTCTCGAAGGGTGTGCCCACGGTCGCGGAACTGGTCGACGCGCTGGAGGTGCGCTGACATGGCCGTGTCCCGTGTCTCCCACGACGTCACCGAACTCACCGTGGGACAGGTCTCGGCCCGCAGTGGGGTGGCGGTCTCGGCCCTGCACTTCTACGAGTCCAAGGGGCTGATCCGTTCCCGGCGCACGGGGGGCAACCAGCGCCGGTACACCCGGGACACGCTCCGCCGGATCGCCGTGATCCGGGTCGCCCAGCGGGTCGGCATGCCGCTGGACGCGATCGCCGCGGCCCTCGCCGAACTGCCCGACGGCCGCACGCCGAGCAGGGAGGACTGGGCCCGGATGTCCCGGCGCTGGCGGGCCGACCTCGACCGGCGCATCGAAGAACTGGTGGCGCTGCGCGACGGCCTGGAGGACTGCATCGGCTGCGGCTGCCTGTCGGTGAGCGCCTGCCCGCTCACCAATCCGTACGACCGGCTCGGCAACGAGGGGCCGGGGCCGCGAATCCTGCTGCGGCCGGAGAACCCGGCGGACGGCCGTGCCGCCGCCCCCCAGGACACACCGGCGGCCACGCGGCCGTCCCGGCCCTGCACGATCCGGACGGACGCGGACTGATATCCGGCCGCTCGGCCCCCTGCGGCTCGGCCCCCTGCGGCTCGGCCCCCTGCCGCTCGAGCCCCGCGCGCGCGGTCCCCGGCTCGCCGGCCCCGGCCGCTCGGCCCCGGCGCTGCCACCCCCGCACGCCCGGTCTCCGGGACGGTGCGGATCAGTTGGCCAGCAACTGCCGTCCGTACGCGTCCGCGTTGGTCTCCTGGTCCAGCACGATGTGGCTGGCCGCCGAGTGGACGTCGCGCCAGTACCGCTGCAGTACGGCGGAGTCCTGGTGGGCCCGGGTGCCCGCGGCGGCGAACACACGGTCCACCGCCGCCACGGCGAGGCGGGTGGCATAGGCGCAGTCCCGGCCGTTGCGGGCCACGTCGAGAGGAGTCAGGGCAGCCCGGTCGGCGGTGCGGGCCGCGTGGACCAGCAGCAGGCGGGCGGTGTCCGCGTGGGCCGCCGCGTCGCCCAGCGCCACCGCGGCGCGGCCGTCCAGGCCGGACGAGGCCGACGTGAGACGTGACGCGGCCTCCTCACCCCAGGCGGCCAGGGCACCGTGGGCGGCACCGACCACGGGGGCGGCGAAGCACAGGCCGTTGACGGCCTTCAGCGGGACCCGGTGGCAGGGCGCCTCGGCGTCGGGGGCGGCCCCTTCGGTGACCGCGTCGCGGGAAAAGGTCATGTCGTCCGGTACCAGGACGTCCTCCGCCACCAGGGTGTTGCTGCCGGTGGCCCGCATACCCACCGGAGCCCAGGTGTCCTCGATCCGGTAGGCGCTGCGCGGAATCGCGAGGAAACGCGCGCCCGACCGCTCGTCCGTGGGCACCGCACACACCAGCGCCCAGTCGGAATGGTCGACCAGGCTGACATACGGCCAGGTGCCGCTCAGCCGCCAGCCGTCACCCTCCCGCCGAATACGGCCGAGCGGCATCAGGCCGCCCACGATCAGCACGTCCGGTCCCGTCGCCCACAGGCGCTTCTGGCCCGTTTCGGGCAGGTACGCGGCTATCCGGCCCAACGACGCCGTCAGGGAGGCCGCCCAGGCCGCGGACGGGCAGCCCGTCCCGACCAGGTCGACCGCCTGGACGACGTCCTCGAAGGTGCCCGCGTCTCCGCCGTGCCGCGCCGGTACGAAGTGCCGGGCGAAGCCCGCCGACATCAGCGCACGGACGACCTCCGTGCCAAGACGCCGTTCCCGCTCGGACCGCTGCGCCTGCTCGGCGGCGATCCGGGCGGCGTCCGCGGCGGCGGTCACCACGGCGGCCGGGGCGGTGGTACTGGTGTGGGGCATCCTGGTCAGCTCCTCGTGACGAGTGGTGGACAAGTCGAGTGGTGGGCGGGTCGAGTGGTGGGCAGGTCGCTGTGCGCGCATCGGGCCTCAGGCCGCCTCAGACCTCGACGACCTCGGCCGCAGCGCGGACGCCGTCGGCGAGCAGGGCTTGGCGGAGCGACTGTCCGGCGCGGGCGGGTTCGTCCGACAGCGGGCGCCGTGCCGCCCGCGCGAACGCCGTGACGGCGGCCACGGCCTGGTCCTGGGCGGGCAGCAGCCGCTCCTCCACCTGACCGGCGCGCTCCAGCCGGAGCAGCGGACGATGGCCGGGTGGGGGCGAGTAGGCGCGGTCCAGGGCCAGTCGCCCCCGGCTTCCGAGCAACTCCCAGCGGGCGGTGTACTCGTGCTCCATGCCGAACGTGAGCTGCGCGGTCACCCCGTCACCCGCCCGCAGCAGCAGCGTCGATCCGCCGACGTCCACGCCGACCGACCGGTCGTGGCGCAGTACGGCGCCCCGGACGTGCAGGTCCTGGCCGAGCAGGAGCGTGGCGAGGCGGAGGGGGTACACACCGATGTCGAGCAGCGCGCCGCCTTCGAGGTCGGCCCGGTAGCGAATGTCCCCGGCGGGCCGCGGCGGAATGGTGAACGTCGCGGTGAGGGCCCGCGGTTCGCCGATCACGCCGTCGGCCAGCAGGTCCGCGACCGTCGTATAGGCGGGGTGGTGGACGAACAGGTAGTTCTCGGCCAGTACCAGGGCACGCTCCCGGGCGAGGGCCAGCAGCCCGGCGGTGGAACGGTGCCGGCCGGAGAGCGGCTTCTCCACGAGTACGTGCTTGCCGGCCAGCAGCGCCCGCCGCGTCCACTCGGCGTGCAGGGCGAGCGGCAGCGGAACGTACACGGCGTCGACGTCGTCACGTTCCAGCAGGGACCGGTAGCCGGTCACCGCCGCGCATCCGTAGGGTCGTGCGGTGGTCTCCGCACGGGATGGATCCCGGCTGGCCACCGCCGTCAGCTCGGTGTCCGGACAGGCGGCGAAGGCGGGCAGCATGCGGCGCACGGCGATGTCCGCACAGCCGATGACCCCCATGCGCAGGGGCCGTTCGCCGCGCTCCCGGTTCCCGCCCGGTTCCGGTCGCCGTCGGGCCGTCACGCCGCGCCCGCCCGGTGGTGACCGGGGAGTGTGTGGACGCAGGCGAGCAGGGTCCGGGCCTCCACGTTGACCATGCCGCCCAGCCGCGCCGCACGGGTGAGCTGGTCCACGCTGAGCCACATGTGGGTCTCCGGCACGTCGAGCGGAAGGTCGGCGCCGTCCACCACCAGGTACCGGTTGGCGGCATGGTGGAAACGGCCGCCCTCCTCGGAGTGGACGGTGTCGAACAGCACCCGCTCCGGGGGCGCTGCCAGCACCGTGTCCAGATAGGGCGGGCGGGGGCCGGAGACGGGCAGGTTGCCGGGCGCGCACTGCACGGTGGGTGCCAGTTCGCAGATGTCGAGCGTGCCGGCCTCGGAACGGGCCTGGACCAGCAGGTGACGCAGTCCGTCGATCTCCTTGCTGAGAAAGGCGACGACGCCCGGTCCGCTGGGCGCGAGCATCGGTTGCGCCCAGGAGGTGACCTCTCGGCTGCCCGCGGTGACGTCGACGCCGATGATGCGGAAGAAGCGTCCGTCCTCCCGGCGGACCTCACCGTTGTCCCGGTGCCAGCCGTCCACCTTGTGCAACGGGATGCCGTGCCGCTCGGAACGGTGCCGCAGCTTGGAGCGGGTGACGTAGTGCAGCAGCTCGGCGGAGGAGTGCAGGGGCCTGCCCGCCCGGGGCGCGGGCCCGTCGCCCTGGGGCAGGCCCGCCAGGACGGTCCGGGTGTCCATGTTGACCAGGTGCGGTTTCCGCAGCAGGTCCGCCAGCACATGCTGGGGGACCCAGCAGAAGTCGTCGTGCACGTCGACGGTCCGGCCGGGCGGCAGTTCGACGATGATGTTGCGGTTGCGCTTGCCGAGGAACCACGAGCCCTGTTCGCTCTGCAGCGCGTCGTGCAGTACGGTGCCCGGCCGCGGGCGCAGGAAGTGGTCCAGGTAGCGCACCGCCGAACCGCGGTGCACCCGGGTGTAGTTGCTGAACGTCGCCTGGACCGTCGGCGAGAGCTGCACGGTGTTGATGTTCCCGGGTTCCATCTTGGCCTGCAGCAGCAGGTGCGGCACCCCGTCGTGGCGCTGGACCAGAATCCCCAGCAGGCCGATCTCCGGCTGCCGGATGATCGGCTGGGCCCAGTTCCGCTCGTCGGGCTCCGTGGCCCTGGTCCGCAGTCCCTCGACGGTGAAGAACCGGCCGGTGCGGTGGTGGAGGTTGCCCGTCAAGGGATCGGTGTACCAGCCGTCGAGTTCGTCCAACGGCACCTGCTCGACCCGGTAGGTGTGGGCCGAGGCCCGTGCGGCGAACCACCGCTCGAAGCCGGCGGTGTCACGGATCAGCACGGGGCGCCTCGCGTCACGGTCAGTTCGCGCACGGCCAGCCTGACGCCCTGCCCGCAGGGCGGTTCCGCGATCAGCACCAGGCCGGGGGTGAGTGCCGTCGGTCGTGCCGCCTTGAAGGGGCCGGGCCGCAGCGTGTCGGGCCGGACCCCGTCGGGCAGGGGCCGTCCCAGTTCCGCGACGGCGAAGACCTCGGTACCGTCCAGCAGCCAGCGGGCGGTGCCGGCGGCGTCCACGGCCACCGCGCAGTGATGGACGTCGTGGGGAGCGCGGGGGGCGAGCGGTATCGCGTAGGCGAAGATGCCGCGTCCGTCGTCGGCGGGGATCACCCCGTACATCGCCCACAAGTGGTCGTTGGTCAGCGCGAAATTGAGGGCCAGGCCGGAGTCCCGGTCGATGATGACGAGCGCCGCGGACCCGCACAGCGGATGGGGGCCCGGGCCGCCGGCACCGGCCGCCGCGTCGGGGTGACGGTCGGCGTGGAAGACCTCCGCCGACAGCGTCGCGGCCGTGGTGACCGTACCGCCGTCCAGCCCGGAGGACGACGTGAAGGCCGCCCACCGCACGTGGTGCACCGACTCGCCGGCGGGCGGCAGTGCGAACAGCGGAGCACCGGTGACGGGGTCAGCGGCCGTGGGTTCGACGATCAGCGCTCCGTCGACCGTGCGGGTCGTGCCGTCGCCCTCCGGCAGGGACGGGGTGGGACGCAGGGTCCAGGGCGCGTCGGGGCGCAGCAGCGGATCACGGGTGCGCAGGCCCTGGGCGAAGTCGTCGTGGAAGAGACGGGTGAGGGAAGTGGTCATCTGCGCGGTCTCCTAGAGGAAGAACGGTGTCCTGCGGTCTCCTGGGGGGAGGAGCGGCGTCCTGGGAAAAGGCCGGTGTCCTGGGGAATGGGGTCGTCCCGAACGCCCGGGCGGGCACGCCGGGCCGGAAGGGGGCTCAGTCGGCGGCGCCCGAGCGCTCAAGGGCACGGGCCGCCGCGCGGACGATGGCCAGGCGCCCTTCCAGGTCGGTGGCCGCGGCGGAGACCATGATTCCCAGGCAGGTCACGCCCGCGTCCGCGTAGGCGCGCATGCGGTCGGCGATCCGGTCCACCGGGCCGATGAGGGCCGTGCGGTCGATGAGTCCGAGCGGGAGGGCCGCTCCGGCGCCGCGCCGGTCGCCCGCCCGGATGCGTTCCACGAAGAGGTCGACCGCTGCCTCGTACCCCATCGACCGCGCCAGGGCGCAGTAGACGTTGCGGCCGGGGTCCCCGATGCTCATCAGGTACACGTACTGGCCCCGCAGGAGGTCGGCCCCCTCCTGCGGTGTCTCCGCGACGGCGGTGGGGAGACTGGGCAGCACCTCGAAGTCGCCCGGTGCGTCGGTGCCGCGGCCCGCCCGGATGTGCTTCAGCGCCTCGGTGACGGCCTCCGGGGAGGTGAAGACGCCGAGCCAGCCGTCCGCGATCTCGCCCGTCAGCCGCAGGCTGCGCGGTCCGACGGCCGCCAGCAGCACCGGAATGCGCCGGCCCGGCCGTTCGGTGAGCAGGTGCAGCGGGGCCGGCCCGCCGACCTCGAAGTGTGCGCCCTTGTGTGTCACCGGGTTCCCGGACAGGGCCTGCCGCACGATGTCGACGTACTCGCGGGTGCGGTCCAGCGGACGGGCGAACGGCACGCCGTACCAGCCCTGGGACACGTCGGGGTTGGACACGCCCAGGCCGAGCCGGAAGCGTCCGCCGCTCACCGCGTCCAGGGTGGCCGCCGTCAGCGCCGCCATGCCGGGAGGCCGGCCGGGGATCTGCATCACACCGGAGATCAGCGCGACGCGTTCGGTCACACCCGCGACGAGGCCGAGGACGGCGGCCGCCTCCGAGCGGTACCCCTCCGGGGCGAGTACGGCGGCGTATCCGGCCTGTTCCGCCGCGCGAGCGAGGTCGCCGGCTCCCTGCAGGACGAGGTTGACGGCGAGCTTCATGGCCCTCCTCCGGGTCGGGACGGGTGGGTTCACAGGAGATGGGCGCCACCGTCCACCAGCAGGACCTGCCCGGTGGTGTAGGTGGAGCGCACAAGCCCCAGGACGGCGTCCGCGACGTCCTCGGGGCGGCCGGTGCGGCGCAGTGGCGTGGACTGCCGGACGTGTTCCGCTATGGGCGCGAAGAAGTCGTTCCCCTGCGTCCAGGCCGTCTCGACCAGTCCGGGAGCGACCGCGTTGACCCGTACGGCCGGGCCGACCGTGTGGGCCAGCAGCCGGGTCATGTGTTCCAGGGCGGCCTTGCTCACGGCGTACGGGATGGAACTCCCGGCCGGCCGGCTGCCGGCGATGGAGGAGACGTTCACGACCACGCCGTCACCGCTGTCGGTGAGATGGGGCATGGCGGCCACCGTCGTCTGCCAGGAGCCGAAGACGTTGAGGGCGAAGATCTCCCGCCACACCTCCGGTGTGGCGGCGGACAGGTCGGCGTGGGGGATGGCCCGGGTGCGTCCGGCGTTGTTCACCAGGACGTCCAGGCGGCCGTAATGGCCGACCGCCGTGTCCACCAGTCGTCGCGCCTCCTCGGGAACGGAGACGTCCGCCTGGACGTACAGCGCCTCCGGAAGGGCGGCCGCCGTTTCCTTGCCGGCGACGACCGACCGCGCGGAGTTGACGACGACGCGGTACCCCTCCGCGGCCAGCCGCTCGGCGAGTGCCCGGCCGATGCCCGAGGAGGAGCCGGTGACCACGGCGACGGGTGCGGTCGCGGCCATCAGTAGTTGCCCAGTCCGCCGCAGACGTTCAGGGCCTGAGCGGTCACCGCGGCGGCGTCGTCGGTCACCAGGTACTCCACCATGGCGGCCACCTCGCGGGACTCCACGTACCGGCCGATCGGCACCCGGCCGGTGATCCGGTCGAAGGCCTCGTCCTCGGACACCCCCCAGATACCGGCGTAGTGCTCCCGCACCCGCTCCGCCATCGGTGTCTCCACGAATCCCGGGCAGACAGCGTTCACGGTGATCCCGGTACGGGCCAGCTCCAGGCCGAGTGCCTTGGTCAGACCGACCACGCCGTGCTTGGACGCCGAGTACGGCGCCGCGTGCACGACACCCTGCTTGCCACCCGTCGAGGCGATGTTGATGATGCGGCCGCGCTTCCTGGCCAGCATGCCGCCGGGTCCCAGGACCTCCTTGGTCACCAGGAAGACACTGTTGAGGTTGGTGTTGATGACGTCGAACCAGAGTTCGTCGGGGATCTCGGCGGTGGCACCTCCGCCGCTGCGCCCGGCGTTGTTCACCAGGATGTCGACCGCGCCGTAGCGGCCGGTGGCCGCCGCCACCAACGCGCGGACGGCGGCCGGGTCGGTGACGTCGCACACCGTGCCGTCGGCGTCGTACCCCTGGGTACGCAGTTCCTCCACCGTCTCGGCCAGTCGCTTCTCCTCCCGGGCGCACAGGAACACCCGGGCTCCGATGCCGGCCAGCCGCTGGGCGATGGCCAGGCCGATACCGCTGGTCGCGCCGGTCACCAGGGCCACCGGCGGGGACGCCGTCGCCGTCGTCATGCTCGCTCCTCTCGTGCGGGCGGGCCGGACGGGATCGCCGCGGCCCGACCGGAGCTTGACCAGGGCCGCTGGAACGGCACTGGAGACCGGGTGGAGCGGTTCCGGTCCCACCCGTGCGCGAGCGGCACTCGAGGCCGGCGGGTCAGGGTGCCTGTGCTCAGAGGTCCGGTGGGCGAAAGGAGTCCCCAGCTATGCCCATCAGTACAGGAGGACGAGGATGACGCGGCGGGTCGTGATCACCGGTATGGGTGTCCGCGCCCCCGGCGGATCGGGAACGAAGGAGTTCTGGGATCTGCTCACGGCAGGCCGTACGGCCACCCGGCCGATCAGCTTCTTCGACGCCTCCGCGTTCCGCTCCCGTGTCGCGGGCGAGGTCGACTTCGACGCGCAGAGGGAGGGTTTTTCGCCCCGGGAGATCCGGCGCATGGACCGGGCCACCCAGTTCGCCGTCGCCTGTACCCGGGACGCGCTGGCCGACAGCGGGGTCGAGACGGGGACCCTGGACCCGTCCCGCATCGCGGTGGCCCTCGGCAGCGCGGTGGCCTCCGCGACCAGCCTGGAGAACGAATACCTGGTGATGTCGGACGCCGGCCGGGAGTGGCTGGTGGACCCCGCCCACCTGTCGCCGTACATGTTCGACTACCTCAGCCCGGGAGTGATGCCCGCCGAAGTGGCCTGGGCGGCCGGCGCCGAAGGCCCCGTCACCATGGTGTCCGACGGCTGCACTTCCGGACTCGACTCCGTCGGCTACGGCGTCCAGCTCATCCGGGAAGGCACCGCCGACGTCGTGGTGGCCGGCGCGGCGGACACGCCGATATCGCCGATCGTCGTGGCCTGCTTCGACGCGATCAAGGCGACGACCCCGCGCAACGACGACCCCGCGCACGCCTCCCGGCCCTTCGACAGCAGCCGCAACGGCTTCGTCCTCGCCGAGGGCGCCGCGATGTTCGTACTGGAGGACCTGGAGTCCGCCCGGCGACGCGGCGCCCACGTCTACGCCGAGGTCGGCGGCTACGCGACGCGCTGCAACGCCTACCACATGACGGGTCTGAAGAAGGACGGACGCGAGATGGCGGAGGCCATCAGGGCGGCGCTGGACGAGGCACGGATGGACCGCACCGCCGTCGACTACGTCAACGCGCACGGATCGGGCACCAAACAGAACGACCGTCACGAGACGGCCGCCTTCAAACGCAGCCTCGGCGAGCACGCGTACCGCATCCCCGTCAGCTCGATCAAGTCGATGGTGGGCCACTCCCTCGGCGCCATCGGATCCGTCGAGATCGCCGCCTCTCTCCTCGCGATCGAGCACGGAGTCGTACCGCCCACCGCCAATCTGCACCACCCCGACCCCGAATGCGACCTGGACTACGTGCCGCTGACCGCACGCGAGCAGTCCGTCGACACCGTGCTGACGGTGGGAAGCGGCTTCGGCGGGTTCCAGAGCGCGATGGTCCTGCACCGCCCGGAGGTGGCCCGGTGAACGCCGCACCGCGCGTGGTGGTGACCGGTGTCGGCGTGGCGGCGCCCGGCGGTACGGGGACCGACGCCTACTGGCGGTCGCTGCTGACCGGAGTGTCGGGCATCCGGGAACTGACCCGCTTCGACGCCTCTCGCTATCCGTCCCGCCTGGCCGGCCAGATCGACGACTTCGACACGGCCTCACTCGTGCCCGGCAGACTCGTCCCCCAGACCGACGTCTCCACCCGGTACGCCCTGGCCGCCGCGGACTGGGCCCTGTCCGACGCCGGCGTGGGTCCCCGGCCGGACACGGCCGCCGACTACGCGATGGGGGTCGTCACCTCGACCGCGCAAGGCGGATTCGACTTCACCCACCGCGAGTTCCGCAAGCTCTGGAGCCAAGGACCGCAGTACGTCAGCGTCTACGAGTCCTTCGCCTGGTTCTACGCCGTGAACACCGGCCAGTTGTCCATCCAGCACAGCATGCGCGGACCGAGCGCCGCCCTGGTGGGAGAACAGGCCGGCGGCCTGGACGCCATCGGCCACGCCCGGCGGACCATCCGCCGCGGGACCACCCTGATGCTGACCGGGGGCGTCGACTCCGCGCTGGATCCGTGGGGCTGGTCGTCCCAGCTGGCGGGCGGCCTGGTCAGCACCGCCGACGACCCGGAACACGCCTACCTGCCGTTCGACGCAGATGCCTGCGGATACGTGCCCGGGGAGGGCGGGGCGATGTTCGTCCTGGAGGACGCCGAAGCCGCCCGTGCCCGGGGTGCCGACCGGATCTGGGGAGAGGTGGCCGGTTACGCGGCCACGTTCGATCCGGCACCCGGGTCGGGCCGGCCACCGGGGCTCGCACGCGCCGCCGAACTCGCCCTCGCCGACGCCGGGCTGGCACCCGAGGACATCTCGGTGGTGTTCGCCGACGGTGCGGGCGTCCCGGACCTGGACCGTGCCGAGGCGGAGGCCATCGCGGAGGTCTTCGGACCTCGCGGTGTTCCGGTGACCGCGCCGAAGGCGCTGACCGGCCGCCTGTGCGCGGGAGGCGGCCCCGCCGACCTCGCGGCCGCTCTGCTGGCCCTGCGCCACCAGGTCGTCCCGGCCACCGGCCGCACCGCACGCGTACCCGAGGAGTACGCACTCGACCTGGTCACCGGCGAGCCCAGGGAAACCGCCCTGACCTCGGCCCTCGTGCTGGCCCGCGGCCGCCACGGCTTCAACGCGGCCGTCGTGGTCACCGCGCCCCGAACCTGACGACAAGGAGACACACCATGGCTCTGCTCACCCTCGACGAGCTCCGCGCCCTGCTCGTCGCCTGCGCCGGCGACGACGAGGAGATCGACCTCTCGGGAGACATCCTCGACACCACCTTCGAGGACCTCGGGTACGACTCCCTGGCCCTGATGGAGACCACCGCCCGCATCGAACGGGACTTCGGGGTGCCGCTGTCCGAGGAGGAGGTGGCCGACGGCCTCACACCGCGCGCCCTCCTCGAACTCGTCAACAACGCCCTGGCGATCGGCTGACGCCGTCCACCGCCGCGGTGGCGCCGCGTCCGGCGGCTCCTGCCGCGGCGGTATCGCCGCGTACCGACGCAGTCCGCTCCTCGCCGAAAGAGAGTCGACCGTGCCTCATACCGCCGCCCAGCCCACCATCCACCGCACCGAGCACGCCCTGACCGTCGCCGCGCCGGCGGACACGCTCTACGCCCTGGTCGCCGACGCGGCCAAGTGGCCCGCCGTCTTCGGACCCACCGTGCACGTCCGCCATCTCGCCCGCTCGGCCCGGTCCGAACGCTTCGAGATCTGGGCGGAGGTGGGGGGCGAGGTGGCGCACTGGCGCTCCTCGCGCGTCCGGGACCCGCGGCGCCGTTACGTGTCGTTCCGGCAGGAGCACAGCCGGCCGCCGGTGACGTCCATGTCCGGCGGCTGGCTGCTGCGACCGCTGCCGAACGGCCGCACCGAAGTCGTCCTGCGTCACCGCTTCACCGTCGAGGACGACGACCCGGCGGCACTCGCCGGTCTCCGGGAGGCCCTGGACCACAACGGCGCACGGGAGCTGGGCGCCCTGGCGGCCCTGGCGGAAACCGGGTACCCAGCCGATGAGCTGGTGTTCTCCTTCACCGACACCTTCACATCGACCGGCTCGCCCGACGACGCGTACACCTTCGTCGAGCGCGCCGAGCGCTGGCCCGAGATGCTTCCGCATGTGGCGCGGGTCCGGCTGGCCGAGCCGGCCGCCGGGGTCCAGCACCTGGAGATGGACACGGTGACGGCCGACGGTTCCACCCACACCACACGCTCGGTGCGCATCTGCCGGGCACCGGAGTGGATCGCCTACAAACAGCACCTCACCCCCCGGCTGCTGTCCGGTCACGCCGGCGAATGGACCTTCACCCGCACACCGGAGGGGACTTCGGCCACCGCCCGGCACACGGTGGCCCTCGACCCGAGGGGAATCACCGAGGAACTGGGGACCCGCGCCACCCTGCGGGACGCCCGGGACCACCTCCGGGAGCTGCTGCGCCGCAACAGCGCGGCCACCCTGCGCCGGGCACTGGAGGCCGGCCGGCCCTCCCGGTGACGTCCCACCGCCCGCGGCGCCCGGCGGGACGCCGGGCTCCAGGGGTGTGGTCCCTCACAGGCGGGGGTCCACCGGTTCCGACTCCAGTGCCAGGACCCCGAACACCGCCTCGTGGATCCGCCACAGCGGCTCGCCCTCCGCCAGGCGGTCCAGTGCCTCCAGACCGAGGGCGTACTCGCGCAGCGCGAGCGAGCGCTTGTGGTTCAGGAACCTCCGACGGAGCCGGGCGAGGTTGTCCGGGCGCGTGTACTCCGGGCCGTAGATGATCCGGAGGTACTCGCGCCCACGGCACTTGACGCCCGGCTGCACCAGGCGGCCGGCCGTGCTGCGGACCAGTGCCTGAGCCGGCTTGACCACCATGCCCTCGCCGCCCCGGCCCGTCATCTCCAGCCACCAGTCGACACCGGCCCGCACCGACTCCGGGTCGCCGGTGTCGACATGGAGACGACGGGTCGTCTGCAGCAGCCCCGTCGCGTCGTGCTCGACCAGCCGGTCGATCAGCGCGAGCTGCTCGTCGTGCGGCACGGCCGCGAGGCTGCGGCCCCGCACCGCCAGGACCTGGAAGGGTGCGAGGCGGACGCCGTCCAGCCCGTCCGTGGTCCAGCAGTAGCGCCGGTACGCCGCCGTGAACGCCGCCGCGTCGAAGGCGCGTTCACGCTGGCGGGCCATCAGCCCGGTCACGTCGATGCCCCGCGCCGCCGCTCCCTCCAGCGCGGCCAGCGCGGCCGGGAACGCGGCACCGGACGCGGCGCCCACCGCCGCGTACTGCGTCCGCAGCAGCCCGGACGCCTTCAGCGACCACGGCATCAGCTCCGCGTCCAGCAGCAGCCAGTCCGTCTCCAGTTCCTGCCACAGGCCCGCGGCGCCGATCGCCGTGCGCAGGCGGCCGAGGACCTGCTCCGTCACCGCCCCGTCGTCGAAGAAGGGGCGGCCGGTGCGGGTGTAGAGCGAACCCGTCGGGCCGTCGACTCCGAAACGCTTCCGGGCCGCCTCCGCGTCCCGGCACACCAGGGCCACGGCACGCGAGCCCATGTGCTTCTCCTCGCACACGACCCTCGCCACGCCGTCCTCCCGGTACTGCGCGAACGCCTCCACCGGGTGCTCGAGGTAGCCCTCCTCGTGCGACGTGGCCGTGGGGGCCATCGTCGGCGGCAGGTAGGGCAGCAGCCGCGGGTCCACCGCGAAGCGGCTCATCACCTCCAGGGCCGCCGCCGCGTTCTCCTCACGGACCGACACCCGGCCCGCGTGCCGGGTCTCCACCACCCTGCGGCCGTGCACGTCCGCCAGGTCCAGCGGACGGCCGTCGTGGCCCCCGGGCGCCTCGGCGGCCAGCGGCCGGGCCGGCTCGTACCAGACCCGCTCCGCCGGTACGTCGACCAGCTCCCGCTCCGGCCAGCGCAGCGCGGTGAGCCTGCCGCCGAAGACCGCGCCGGTGTCCAGGCAGATCGTGTTGTTCAGCCAGGTGGCCTGCGGGACGGGTGTGTGGCCGTACACCACCGCCGCCCGGCCCCGGTAGTCCTCCGCCCACGGGTAGCGCACCGGCAGCCCGAACTCGTCGGTCTCCCCCGTGGTGTCGCCGTACAGCGCGTGCGAGCGGACCCGGCCGGAGGTGCGTCCGTGGTACTTCTCGGGCAGGCCGGCGTGGCAGACGACCAGCCTGCCGCCGTCGAGGACGTAGTGGCTGACCAGGCCGTCGATGAACTCCCGTACCCGCTGCCGGAACTCCTCGCTCTCGCCCTCCATCTGCGCGACGGTCTCGGCGAGTCCGTGGGTGTGCTGGACGTTGCGGCCCTTGAGGTACCGCCCGTACTTGTTCTCGTGGTTGCCCGGCACGCACAGCGCGTGGCCCGACTTCACCATCGACATCACGCGGCGCAGCACGCCCGGGCTGTCCGGGCCGCGGTCCACCAGGTCGCCGACGAAGACCGCGGTACGGCCCTCGGGGTGCGTGCCGTCGACGTAGCCCAGCTTGCCGAGCAGCGCCTCCAGTTCCGAGGAGCAGCCGTGGACGTCGCCGATGATGTCGAAGGGGCCGGTGAGGTGGGTCAGGTCGTTGAAGCGCTTCTCGGTGACGACCGTCGCGTTCTCGACCTCCGCCACGCCCCGCAGGACGTGCACCTTGCGGAAGCCCTCACGCTCCAGGTGCCGGAGCGAACGGCGCAGTTCGCGGATGTGGCGCTGGATCACCCGGCGGGGCATGTCCGCGCGGTCGGTGCGGGCCGCGTTGCGCTCGGCGCACACCTCCTCGGGCACGTCGAGCACGATCGCGATGGGCAGGACGTCGTGCTGCCGGGCCAGCTCGATCAGTTGGCGGCGGGCCTCCTGCTGCACGCTGGTCGCGTCCACGACCGTGCGACGGCCGGCCGCGAGGCGCTTGCCGGCGATGTAGTGCAGGACGTCGAAGGCGTCCCGGGTGGCGCTCTGGTCGTTCTCGTCGTCGGACACCAGGCCGCGGCAGAAGTCGGAGGAGATCACCTCGGTCGGCTTGAAGTGCCGGCGGGCGAAGGTCGACTTGCCGGATCCCGAGGCGCCGATGAGCACCACGAGGGAGAGGTCGGTGACGGGCAGGGTGCGGCCCTCGGTCTCGGTCACGGTCATGCCGCCTTCTCCTCCTTCGCAGTGGTCGCAGTGGTCGCAGTGGTGGCGGTGGTCGTGGTGGCGGTCGGCGTGGTGGCCAGGGTGAAGACGGCCATCTGCGTGGGCGGCCCCACCTCTGGGTCGTCGGGACCCACGGGCCGGAACGCGACGGTGTAGCCGTGCCGTTCGGCGATCCGGCCGGCCCACCCGCGGAACTCCTCCCGCGTCCACTCGAAGCGGTGGTCGCCGTGCCGTACGTGCCCGGCCGGCAGGCTCTCCCAGCGCACGTTGTACTCGACGTTCGGTGTGGTCACGAGGACCGTGCGGGGGCGGGCCGCGCCGAACACCGCGTACTCCAGGGCGGACAGCCGGGGCAGGTCGACGTGCTCGATCACCTCGCTCAGCACGGCGGCGTCGTAGCCCTTCAGCCGGCGGTCGGTGTAGGCGAGCGAGCTCTGGAAGAGCCTGACGCGGGACGCCTGCCGCTCCCCCATGCGGTCCAGTTTCAGCCGCCGGGAGGCGATGGTGAGCGCCCGCATCGACACGTCGACGCCGACGATCTCCGTGAACCGCGGGTCCTTCAGCAGGGCCTGCACCAACTGGCCCTGCCCGCAGCCGAGGTCCAGGACCCGGGCGGCGGCGGCCTCCTTCAGCGCCGCGACGAGGGCCTCCCTGCGCTGCACCGCGAGGGGGACCGGCTTGTCCTGCGTCCCGGTCCGGTCCTCGGCCGCGTCGTCGGCGCTCTCGACCGCGTCGTCGCCTCCCTGGACCGCGTCGTCGCTCTCCTGGACCGCGTTGTCGATCTCCTCGACCTCGCTGTCGTCCGCCTCGGCGAGCCGCACCAGTTCCAGCCGCTCCATCGCCTGCCGGGTCAGCGACCAGCGGCGCGCGAGGTAGCGGCTGGTGATCAGCTTCTGCTCCGGGTGGTCGGGCAGCCAGCCCTCACCGGCCCGCAGCAGCTTGTCGACCTCGTCCGAGGAGACCCAGTAGTGCTTGGCGTCGTCGAGGACGGGCAGCAGGACGTACAGGTGGCGCAGGGCCTGCGCCAGGGTCAGGGTGCCGGACTCCAGCACCAGGCGCACATACCGCGAGTCGCCCCACTCCGGGAACTCGGTGTCCAGCGCGACCGGTTCGGCGGTGACCGCCCACCCGAGGGGCTCGAACAGCCGCTGTACGAGGCCCGTACCGCCCCTGGCCGGCAGCGCGGGTATCTCGATGCGCAGCGGCAGCGGCTGCCCGGCGCGCTCCGGCAGGGCCTTGCACACGCCCCTCATCGCGGTGGAGAACACGTTGCTCAGCGCCACGGCGAGCAGGGAGGACGCGGCGTAGGGGCGGTCGTTGACGTACTGCGCGAGCGCCGCGTCGGGCGCGCCGCCGCGGCCCTTGCCCTTGCCCCTGCGCACCAGTGCCACCGCATCGACCTCCAGCAGCAGCGCGGCCGTGCACCGCTCGGCGTCCGCCTCGGGGTAGAGGACGTGCGCCGTGCCGTAGGAGGTGGAGAACGCCTGCGCGGTGTCGGGGTGCTTGTGCAGCAGGAAGCCGAGGTCGGTCGCGGGGCGTCCGGGTGTGCCGGTCGTGCCGATGGTCAGGAACATGCCCTGAGTCTCCCGGCCCCGGGGCACCGGGGACCACCGGATTTCGCACGGTGCCGCCCCGCCCGGGAGGGCGAGGCGGACTCGTCGCGTGGGTCGTGCGGTCTACCTCAGCTGCGACTGGACCCGGGAGGAGATCAGCTCCAGGTGGTCCAGGTCGTCCAGGTCGAGGATCTGGAGGTAGACCCGCTGGGCGCCGATCTCCGCGTACCGGCCGATCTTGTCGACCACCTCGGCCGGGGTGCCGGCGAGGCCGTTGGCCTTCAGCTCCTCGACCTCGCGGCCGATCGCGGCGGCACGGCGCGCGACCTCCTGGTCGTCCTTGCCGACGCAGACGACGAGGGCGGTGGAGTACGTCAGGGCGTTCGGGTCCCGTCCGGCCTCCTCGGCGGCGGCCCGGACCCGGCCGAACTGACGCTCGCTGTCCTCGATCGACCCGAACGGGATGTTGAACTCGTCGGCGTACCGGGCGGCGAGCCGCGGGGTGCGGGTGGCGCCGTGGCCGCCGACGAGCACGGGGATCCTGTCCTGGGCGGGCTTGGGCAGGGCGGGCGAGTCGGTCAGGTCGTAGTACGTGCCGTGGAAGTCGAAGGTCTCGCCGGTCTTCGTCGCCCACAGGCCGGTGACGATCTCGAGCTGTTCCTCGAGGCGGGCGAACTTCTCGGGCGGGAACGGGATGCCGTACGCCTTGTGCTCCTCCTCGAACCAGCCCGCGCCCAGGCCCAGTTCGACGCGTCCGCCGGACATCTGGTCGACCTGGGCGACCTGGATGGCGAGGACGCCGGGGAGCCGGAAGGTGGCGGCGGTCATCAGTGTGCCGAGGCGGATGCGCCTGGTCTCGCGGGCGAGGCCGGCCAGGGTGATCCAGGCGTCGGTGGGGCCCGGGAGGCCGTCCACGTTGCCCATCTTCAGGTAGTGGTCGGAGCGGAAGAAGGCATCGAAGCCGAGGTCCTCGGTGGCCTTGGCGACGGCGAGGAGCGTGTCGTAGGTGGCGCCCTGCTGGGGCTCGGTGAAGATGCGAAGATCCATGCGTCCATCCTGCACGGTCGAACACCGGTCAACCGAACCCTCCCGCTGCTCCGCTCGGGCCCCAGGCGGGTGAAAATCCGTCCATCCGACAGGCCGATGTGCGGATGATCGGTGACCGTGTCCGGTGGTGATCGTTGCTGGTGCGGAGCCGGACCGCCCGGCACCCGTCGCCGGCGGCCGCGCCCGGGGGCGTCAGGGCCGAGGAGGTCATATGTCCCAGCACATGTCCCAGGAAGCCGTGTCCTCGGGCGGGGCACCGCCGGAGGCCGCCGCCGGGCAGCCCGAGGGGCTGCTGGAGCGGATGGAGGAACTGATGGCGGCGCTCACCGCGGACCTGACGGAGCTGGGGGCGGAGCTGCGCAGGCCGCAGGCCGGGGACGGCGACGGAGGCTGATCCGCACCCCTGCCCGGGCCGGGTCGCGCCAGGCGCCGCCGCTCAGCCGGGCGCCCGGTCCCGCTCCCGTATCTCTCCGTCTCTCGCCGCCAGTCTGCGCAGCATCTCCCTGACCCGGTCCCGCGACTCGTCCGCCGCGTCTATCGCCTCCATGCACTGCCAGTACGTGCCCTCGTCGTCCGCCGCGCTCGCCACCGCGACGAGGGCCATGCCCAGTTCCATGAGGAGGGTGCCGAGGTCCAGGAGCGCCTTGCGGGCGTCCCCCAGCTCGGTGAGCTGGGCGGCGCGCAGATCGGCCACGTCGACGGGCGGCATGTCCAGCACGCCGCAGCCCCTGCCCGCCAGCTCCGTCAACCCCAGTGCCTCGCCGCGCAGTTCGGGCGGGCCGGACACAGCGAGGCGGCTGCCGATCGCCTGTGCCAGGGCGTACGCCTGCCACGCCTCCGCCATGATCCTCGGCCCGTCCCCGCTCCCCGCCAGGGCGCGCCTGCTCGCCACGATGAGCCGCACCGCATCCATGCCCTGCCCCCGATCCGTCCCGACGCGCCCTCGCCGCACGCCTGCCCGAACTCCGTCGTCCACTACCCAGAGTGAAGGCAACCGGGCCGAAAAGCCAGAGCTGGTACGAAATCTGTGGACAACCGGGAAGGAGGGGACAACTCAATGACTCCGGAGAGTGACGATTCAAGCCTCCGTGATCATTCCTTCCCCGGCACCGGAAACCTCTCCTCGTTGCGGTCGATCTTCGCGTCGAGTGCCGCGAGCGGGTCGATGCCCAGGACCTCGCAGAGTTGGAGCAGATAGGCCAGGACGTCCGCGACCTCGTCCGTGACCCGGTGGGCCGTGTCCGGGTTCGCCATGACCCGCGCGGACTCCTCCGGCGTCAACCACTGGAAGATCTCGACCAGTTCCGACGCCTCCACGCTGAGGGCGGCCACCAGGTTCTTGGGGGTGTGGTACGGCTGCCAGTCGCGGGCGGCAGCGAAGTCGGCGAGCCGGCGCTGCAGCCGCGCCACGGTCAGGTCCTTGCGCTGCCCGGGTTCGTGTGTCACGCGCCCAGGTCTACCACCGTCACCCCGTCCACCCCCGCTGCCGGGGGCGTCCGGCTCACCGTGCCCACCAGCCGGATGTGGCCCCGCTCGCACATCCGCGCCGCCAGCCGGAGCAGCTCCCGTGCCTGCCGCCGGTCCATGCGGCGGTCGAGGCCGTCCGCCAGGACGGTCAGGGTCTGGAGCGCGGCCGGCACCTCTCCCACCGGGTCGACCTCCAGGACGCCGGGGCCGGTGAGCAGGACGAGTGCCAGGGCCACGTACCGCAGTTCGCCGTCGCCCAGCAGCTTCAGCGGGGTGCGCTGTCCGTCGCCCCGGTCGAGCAGCGCGCGGACGGTGCCGTCGCCGAGCGGCTCCGCCAGCAGGTCGACGACCTCTCCCGCGCATCCGGCCGCGACCGCCGACGTCAGCAGCGCGTGCCGTCGGCCGCACTCCGCGCGCGTGCGCCACAGGACGTCCGCGAGGTTGCCGCAGTGCGGCAGCAGCCGGCCCGCGCCCCGCGGGACGGGGGCGCGCATCCGGCTCGGGCTCGGGTCGCAGGCGAAGACCGACCGCAGGGCGACCACCATCTGTTCGGCGGCGGCGAGCACCCGGCGCTGGCCTTCGGTCTTGCCGGCGACGCGCAGCGGCAGCAGGGCGGTGCCGAGGCGGTCGTCGGGGAGCGGCCCCCGGGTCACCGGGGTGGCTCCGGCGGTGTGCCAGGCCGCCTGCACCACCCGGCGGCCCGGATCGCGCAGCGCGGTCTCCAGCAGGACGAGACCGCCGGACGTCAACCGCTCGCCGACGATGCGGAGTTCCGGCTCGGCCTGCACGGCCACGTCGAGCCGGACGGGTCCGCGAGGTCCGTCGGCCGTGCAGCCGATCCGGAAGCCGCGCCGCCGCTGGGCGTCGGGCCGCGCCCGCTCGGGTACACAGGCCGCCGGGTCCGGGAACACCTCGGCCAGCTCCGCGCCGCCGCCGAGCCGTGCCAGCGCCTCGTACGCCTGCAACGCGCGTGACTTGCCCGAGCCGCTCGGCCCGGCGAACAGCGTCAACGGACCCAGCGGAAAGGTGGCCCGCCGGTGCCCGGCGAAGGCGGACAGCCGCAGTTCGGTGACGCACGGCCGGTCCGGGCGGGGGCCGGCGGCAGCGTCTTGCTCGGGGACGGCGGGCGCGGCCGGCGCGGGCGGCAGGGTCATGTCCGGGACCGTAGGCCTCCCGCCGACCGGCGAACCGTTCCGGCCCCGCGGGCTTCCCACGATCGGGCGACCGGCCGGGCCCGAAGGGGACTCAGACCCCCGGAACCCCCGCTTCCTCCATCAGTCCGCGCACCTCCGTGCCCCGCGGCGTCAGCAGGAACACGTTGCGGTCCACCCGGTGCATCCCGCTGGACAGACCGAAGACGACGCCGGTGCTGAAGTCCAGGACCCGCTTGGCGACGTCCGTCTCCGCGCCGGTGAGGTCGAGCAGGACCGGCACGCCCGCCATCAGGGTCTCGGCGACGTCGCGGGCGTCCGCGAACACGTTGACCCTCAGGACGACGAAGCGGCGGCGCGCCTCGGTCTCCGCCTCGGGCAGCGCGCGGTGGCCGACCGCCGAGGGCCAGGCGTCCCGGCCCCGCAGCGGAACGACCTGAGCGAGCCCCTCCCACTGTTCGTCGGTGACATCGTGGCTGTTCACCGGCCCTCCCCGTGTCGGCTCGCACTCATCGTCTGCACCGGGCAATTGTGGCGCATGGTCACCCGTTCGGCCCAACAGCGACACGGACCGCGACACCCCCTTCGGTCACTTCGGCCGGACGGCGCCCCTCCAGTACCACGCCGCGGCGTCGCCTCACACCGGCCTCCTGCCCGGTGTGCAGCGCGCGTAACGGCTCAAGATCGCGGCGCGTGACATCCGCGTAACGGGCAATTCGTACGGTCGTCGGCATGACCACGAGCCCCGGAACGCAGCGGACACGGACCGTCTGCTCGTACTGCGGCGTCGGCTGCGGGATCGTGCTCGACGTCACGACCGGTCCCGATGGGCGCCGTCGTGTCGTCAAGGCGTCCGGCGACCGGGAACACCCCGCCAACCGCGGCCGCCTGTGCACCAAGGGCGCCACCACCGCGGACATGCTGGCGGCGCCCGGCCGGCTGACGACAGCGCTGGTGCGCGACGACCGGGGCGCGGAGCCGGTGCCCGCGCCCGTGGACGCGGCGGTGCGCGAGACCGCGCGCCGGCTGCGGGAGATCGTCGACGAGCACGGTCCGGACGCCGTCGCGTTCTACGTGTCGGGCCAGCTCAGCCTCGAGGCGCAGTACCTGGCCAACAAGCTGGCCAAGGGGTTCGTGCGGACGAACCAGATCGAGTCGAACTCGCGGCTGTGCATGGCGAGCGCGGGCGCGGGCTACAAGCTGTCGCTGGGCGCCGACGGCCCGCCGGGCTCGTACGACGACCTGGACAAGGCGGACGTCTTCCTGGTCATCGGCTCGAACATGGCCGACTGCCATCCGATCCTGTTCCTGCGGCTGATGGACCGGGTCAAGGCGGGCGCCAAGCTGATCGTCGTCGATCCGCGGCGCACCGCGACCGCCGCGAAGGCGGACCTGTTCCTGCAGATACGCCCGGGCACGGACCTCGCCCTGCTGAACGGGCTGCTGCACCTGCTGCACGAGAACGGCCACACGGACGACGCGTTCATCGCCCGGCACACCGAGGGCTGGGAGGCGATGCCCGCCTTCCTCGCCGACTACCCGCCCGCCGCCGTCGCCGAGATCACCGGTCTCGCCGAGGAGGACCTCCGTCGGGCGGCCCGGCTCATCGGCGAGGCGCGGGAGTGGACGAGCTGCTGGACCATGGGGCTCAACCAGTCCACGCACGGCACGTGGAACACCAACGCGCTCGTCAACCTGCATCTCGCGACCGGCGCCATCTGCCGTCCGGGCAGCGGCCCGTTCTCCCTGACCGGCCAGCCCAACGCGATGGGCGGGCGCGAGATGGGGTACATGGGGCCGGGGCTGCCGGGTCAGCGGTCGGTGCTGGTGGCGGAGGAGCGCGCGTTCGTCGAGGAGCTGTGGGGGCTCGAGCCGGGCACGCTGCGTGCGGACGGGGTGGGGCGCGGGACCGTCGAGATGTTCCAGAAGATGGCGGACGGCGACATCAAGGCCTGCTGGATCATGTGCACCAATCCGGTGGCGTCGGTGGCCAACCGGAAGACGGTCATCGAGGGCCTGGAGGCCGCCGAGTTCGTCGTCGCCCAGGACGTCTTCGCGGAGACGGAGACCAACGCCTACGCCGACGTGGTACTGCCGGGCGCACTGTGGGCCGAGGCGGAGGGCGTCCTCGTGAACAGCGAGCGCGGACTCACCCTCGCCCGGCCCGCGCTGGACCCGCCCGGCGAGGCGATGGCCGACTGGCGGCTGATCGCGGCGGTCGCGCGGGAGATGGGGTACACGGAGGGCTTCTCGTACGGCAGCGCCGAGGAGGTCTTCGAGGAGATCAAGCGTGCCTGGAACCCGAAGACCGGCTGGGACCTGCGCGGGGTGACCTACGACCGGCTGCGGACCGGGCCCGTGCAGTGGCCGGCCGCCCGGGAGGACGGTCCGGCGCGCAATCCGGTCCGGTACGTCGACGGCGGGCTGACGTTCCCCACCCCGAGTGGCCGCGCGGTGTTCCACGCACGCCCGCACCTGCCACCCGCCGAACTGCCCGACGACGACTTCCCGTTCCTGCTGAACACCGGGCGGGTGCAGCACCAGTGGCACACGCTGACCAAGACGGGGAAGGTGGAGAAGCTCAACAAGCTCAACCCCGGGCCGTTCGTGGAGGTGCATCCCGAGGACGCCGCCGCGCTCGGTGTCGTGGACGGTGACCGGGTGGAGGTCGCCTCCCGGCGCGGGCGGGCCGTGCTGCCGGCGGTGGTGACGGACCGGGTGCGGCCGGGGTGCTGTTTCGCCCCGTTCCACTGGAACGACCTGTTCGGCGAGTACCTGAGCGTCAACGCGGTGACCAGCGACGCGGTCGACCCGGTCTCCTTCCAGCCGGAGTTCAAGGTGTGCGCGGTGGCGCTGGCGAAAGTCGCGGAACCGGCACCGCCCGCCGGCCTCCCGGCGGCCCCCGTCGCGACCGTCCCGCAGACCCGGGCCCCCGCCCCCGCCGCCGACCCCTTCGGCCTCGCCCCCGCCCCTCCCCCGGTGCTGAGCGCCCAGGAGCGCCAGTACCTCACCGGCTTCCTCGCCGGCCTCGGCTCCGGCGCCCCCGGCGTGCCCGTGCTGCCGCCGGACGCGCCCTTCAGCCCCGAGCACGCCCTGTGGGTCAACGGCGTCCTCGCCGGCATGTACTCCCGGGCCGGCGGCGCGCCCAGGGAGCAGGAACCCGCCGGCCGTGAGGTGGTGGTGCTGTGGGCCTCGCAGACCGGGAACGCAGAGGAGTTCGCCGCGGCCACCGCCCAGCGGCTCACCGCGACCGGTCATCGGGCCACCCTGGTCGGCATGGACGAGGCCGACGTCGGGCGGCTCCCGCGCGGTGCCGACCTGTTGCTGATCACCAGCACCTTCGGCGACGGCGACGCCCCCGACAACGGCTCCGGCTTCTGGGACGCCCTCTCCGGCCACCAGGCCCCGCGCCTGGACGGCGTGCGCTTCGCCGTGCTGGCCTTCGGCGACTCGACGTACGACGACTTCTGCGGACACGGCCGCCGCCTGGATGCGCGCCTGCAGGAGCTGGGCGGGGTGCGCCTCGCGCCGCGCACCGACTGCGAACCCGACTACGAGCCGTCCGCGGGCGCCTGGCTGGAGGCGGTCCTCGCGGCACTCGGGGACGCGCCGCCGGCGGCGGCTCCCGCGAAGCCGAAGCCGAAGCCGGGGAAGGCCGCCCCGACGACCGCCCGGCTGGTCGGCAACCGGCTGCTCAGCCTGCCCGGGGCCGGCAAGGAGGTGCGCCGGTTCACCTTCGACACCGGCGGAACCGGCCTCACGTACGAGACCGGGGACGCGCTCGGTGTGCGCCCCGTCAACTCCCCCGCGCTCGTGGAGGAGTGGCTGGAGGTGACGGGGATCGACCGCTCCGCCGCCGTGGAGCTCGCGGGAGCCGGCGAGGTGACCTTCGCCGAAGCCCTGCTGAGGCATCTCGACATCACCCGGATCACCCCGGACCTGCTGCGCTTCGTCGCCGAACGCGTCCGGGACGACCGGGAGCTGCGGCAGTTGCTGCGCCCGGACAACAAGGACGGTCTGGCGCGCTGGTGCTGGGGCCGGCAGGCCGTGGACGTGGCGGCCGAGTACGCGGTGCGGGCGTCGGCCGAGGAGTGGGCGGGAGTGCTCAAGCGGCTGCAGCCCCGCCTGTACTCGATCTCGTCGAGCCCGCTCGTCGATCCGCACCGGGTGTCGCTGACCGTGTCGGTGGTGCGCTACGAGGGTCTGAGCGGGCGGCCGCGGGCCGGGGTGTGCGGCGGCTTCCTCGCCGACGCGGAACCGGACACGCCGGTGCCGGTCTTCGTGCAGCGCTCGCCCCACTTCCGGCCGCCGGCGGACGGCTCGACCCCGATGGTGATGGTCGGGCCGGGCACCGGGGTCGCCCCCTTCATCGGCTTCCTCCAGGAACGCCGGGAACTGGGGCACACCGCGCCGAACTGGCTGTTCTTCGGCGAGCAGCACCGCGCCACCGACTTCTACTACGAGGAGGAGCTGACGAAGCTGCGCGAGGACGGCGTGCTCACGCGTCTCGACACCGCCTTCTCCCGCGATCAACGCGCCAAGGTGTACGTCCAGGACCGGATGCGCGAGCACGGCCCCGAGCTGTGGCACTGGCTCCGGGACGGCGCCCGCTTCTACGTCTGCGGGGACGCTTCCCGCATGGCCAAGGACGTCGACCAGGCGCTGCGGGACATCGCCGTCCTGCACGGCGGTCTGAGCGAGGCGGAGGCGGCCGCGTTCGTGAAGCAGCTCGCGGCGGAGAAGCGGTATGTGCGGGACGTCTACTGAGGCGTGGACCAAGTCGCGGTCAACCGGAAGAGAACCGCCGCCGAACGCAACCCTCCGTACGGGATCTCTTCACCCCGCTGCCACCGCGTTCTTCACCACCGGGCGCTCGTCGTTCATGATCTCCTCCTAGCGTCCTTGCGTGCATGTGGCAGAAGTGAAGCCGTCGACAAGGGTCCGGTGGGCGCTCCCGCTGGTGGCGCGGGGCGAGAACGAGCCGGACCGGGCTCCCGCGCAGTGGCACCGCGTACTGACGTTGCTCGCGAACATCAGCTTGTTGATCAACACGCGCAACGTGTGGAACACCGCCGCCAGCCATCACCCGCCGATCGCCGCGGTGATCTCCGTCTGCTACGCGTCGATCCTGGTCACGGGCGTGCTGACGCTGGTGGTGCGGCGCACCCGCTCGCTGGCCCGGCTGGATCTCGTGGTCCTGGTGACGGCGATCACGCTTCTGTACTGCGCGTCCGCCGTGCTGCACGACTACAGCGACGAGTCGATCCTCACCATCCAGGCCGCCCGCGAGTTGCTGCACGGCAACCCGATGTACGGGCAGGCCTGGCCCTGGCTGTTCGGGCACCACACCACCGTCGCCTACACCCCGACCGTGGACGGCGGTTACGACTACACCTACGGCTATCCGCCGCTGACCGCGCTCCTGACCGCGCCGCTGCTGCGGATCGGTCACGGCGCGCTGCCCGAGGTCCTGGTCCCGACCACCGCGATCGCCCTCGGCGCGGTCGTCATGTGGAAGATGCTGCCGGCGCCGTGGCGCTCGGCGGCCACCATGGTGTGCCTGGGCTTCGGCATGATCCCGATGTACGCCCGGCTCGGCTACCCGGCGGTCGTCGCGCTGGCCTTCCTGATCCCGGTGGTGGTGCGCTGGACACGGATGGGCACGGGCGGGCCGGCCGACTGGGCGCGGGCGGCCTGCCTGGGCGCGGCCTGCGCCGCCCAGCAACTGCCGTGGTTCCTGACGCCGTTCCTGCTCGCCGGCGTCTACGCGGTGCGGCGCGGTGAGCTGGGGGCTCGTGCGGCGGCCCTCGCCGTGGGGCGGATCGTGGGCATCGCGGTCGGGACCTGGCTGCTGATCAACGCGTACTTCATCGTGACCGAGCCGCGCACCTGGCTCGAGGGCATCGCGCTGCCGATCACCCAGGGCGCCATCATCCACGGCCAGGGCCTGGTCGACATCTCCCTGTACTTCACCGACGGCAGCGACCGCCTGAGCTGGTACTCGCACGCGAGCATGCTGCTGCTGGCGGGTCTGCTGGCGCTGTTCGTGCTGTTCGTGCGGCGGCTGGGCCCGGCGGCGACGGTGCTGCCCTGGTGCGCGTTCTTCCTGGCGACCCGTTCGCAGGACGGCTACTACCTGCTGATGACGCCGCTGTGGCTGGCGGCCGCCGTCACCGTGCCGTCCTCCGCGTTCGCCACCGCCTGGCAGCCGCGGCTGCTGCACGGCCGGCGGACGGCCCGCATGGTGCTGGCCGGAGCCCTGGTGGTACCGGCTCTGCTGGCCGTGACGCTCGCGGCGACCGGGGAACCGCCGCTGCGCATGCAGGCCATCGGCTCCACCCGGAAGGCCGCGACCGTCAAGACGCTCACCGTCCGTGTGGACAACACCGGTGACTCCGCCGTCCAGCCCCACTTCATGGTGACCACCGGCCAGGGCATGAGCCTTTGGTGGAAGGTGCTCCAGGGCCCGTCGTCCGTCGGTGCCCACGCCACCGCCACCTACCGGATCCAGGCGCCGGGCAAGGGCTTCGCCGTCCCCAAGAAGGGCGCCCGGGTCCGGCTGCGCGCCTTCACCGGGTCGCCGCTGACGCTGTCGAGCCAGGACATCCACCTGGCGCAGCACAAGGTCAAGTCCAAGCCCTCACCCAAGAAGTGAGGACCAAGGGTGGGGTGAGGGAGCGTTGAGGTGAGAGTTCGTCAGGTGACTTGCTTCAGCAGCTCGTTCACCACGGGATCGGTCACCCGGTAACGGACGATCCGCCCCTCCTTCTCACCCGTCACCACCTCGGCCGTCCGCAGCAGCCGCAGCGCCTGCGAGACGGCCGGGTCGTTCATGCCGGTGGCCACCGCGAGATCGGAGACGGCGAGCGGGCCCGCCCGGTGCAGGGCCAGCAGCAGGGCGAGCCGGCCGGGGTCGGCCAGCAGCGAGAAGCGTTCGGCCCAGGTGCGTACGGCCTCGGGGGCGCCGATGGCCTCGATGGCCTCGCAGACCCGGTGGCCGTCGATGGTGCGCCTGCCGGCGCGGTCGGCGGGGACGAGATGCATGCGCACATTCTCCCAGGTCCGCTGTGTGATCTTCGATACCCCGGAATACCTGCGCAACTGTGCAGTCTTGCAGGCGTTCCGGGGCCGGCCCTAAGGTGGGCGGGCCGTGGTGTTCGGGAAGACCGGTGAAAGCCCCCAGGGGCTCAGGCCGGAGCGGCCCTCGCCACTGTGATCGGGGAGTTCCCGTCCCGTGCCGCCCGCCTCCAGCGGGTGGCGCCACTGGCTGCACGTCGGCCGGGAAGGTTGGGGCGGGCGCGGTGATCCGTCAGCCAGGAGACCGGCCACGGCATCTCACGAAGTGATCCACGAGGTGCTGGAGCGTGACCGCATGACCCTGACCGACCCTGCCCTGCCCAAGGCCGCCTCCTTCCGTTGGCGGCGCGAGGACACCCTGCGGACCGCCGGACTGCTGGCGGTGGTCGCGGCCCTGCACGTGGCGGCGTTCGGGGTGCTGTTCCTGCTGGTCGCGCCCGAGCACTACCAGGTCGGCTCCAAGGCGTTCGGCGTCGGACTCGGCGTCACCGCCTACACCCTGGGCATGCGGCACGCCTTCGACGCCGACCACATCGCCGCCATCGACAACACCACCCGCAAGCTGATGGCGGACGGCAAGCGCCCGGTGTCGGTCGGGTTCTGGTTCGCGCTCGGGCACTCCAGCGTGGTGGTGGTGCTCGCCGCGCTGATCGCCGGGGGCACCCGGCTGGCCGGTCGGCTGATGAACGACGACTCCCGTACGCACCAGGTGCTCGGGGTGCTGGGCACGACGATCTCCGGCTCGTTCCTCTACCTCATCGCGGCCCTCAACCTGGTGGCGCTGGTGGGCATCCTGCGGGTGTTCCGGGCGATGCGGGCGGGGGCGTACGACGAGACGGAGCTCGAACAGCACCTGGACTCCCGGGGGTTCATGAACCGCATCCTGGGCCGCCTCACCAGGTCCATCAGCCGCCCCGGGCAGATGTTCCCGCTCGGTTTCCTGTTCGGCCTGGGCTTCGACACGGCGACCGAGGTCACGCTGATGGTGATGGCGGGCAGCGGGGCGGCGGCCGGGCTGCCCTGGTACGCCGTCCTGTGCCTGCCGCTGCTGTTCGCGGCCGGGATGAGCCTGTTCGACACCCTCGACGGCACGTTCATGAACTTCGCCTACCAGTGGGCGTTCTCCAACCCGGTGCGCAAGGTGTTCTACAACCTCACCATCACCGGTCTGTCGATCGCGGTGGCCTTCCTGATCGGCACGATCGAGCTGGTCGGAGTGCTGCACGACAAGCTCGACCTGCACGACGCGGTGACGGGCTGGATCGCCGGGCTCGACCTCGACAACGTGGGCTTCGTCATCGTCGGGCTGTTCGTCGTGGTGTGGGCGGCGGCCCTCGCGTACTGGCGGCTGGCGAAGGTCGAGGAGCGCTGGGCCCCCCGCCCCGCCGACGGCGGGTGACGCCGACGGGGCGGGGCCCCGGTCACTCGGACGCGGAGGTGCCGGAGGAGCCGGTGGATTCGGAGGATCCGGCGGTGCGGCCGCGGGCGAGGGAGAAGCCCGCGGCGGCCAGCCCGAGCACGCCGACGACCAGACCGGCGATGCCGAGCCCCCGGGCGGTGGAGTCACTGGTGGCGGCGGCCTTCGTCGTGGCGGCGCTCGGCTTCTCCTCGGTGCCGGCTTCAGCCGCGGTGGAACCGCCGCCCTCCGCCGTGCCCTGGGCGGTCAGCTTGAGCACCGGCGCCGGGTTCTCCGGCTCGTCCTGCCCCTTCTGGGCCTCCTCGATCCAGCGGACGACGTTTCCGTCGGAGTAGGTCTGCAGCGTCTTGAACGTCAACTTGTCCGTGTTGTCCGGGAGTTGACCGAAGGCCACGTTGAAGTCCTGGTACTGGCCGTGCCGGATGCGGCCGCCGGTCCAGGTGATCTGGGAGACCGCGTCGGTGATGGTGCCGTCGTCCGTCTTGACCGGTGTCTTGAGCTTGGTGGTGGTCACCTGCGCCGTCCAGCCGTCCTGCGGGGTGACCAGCACGCCCAGGACCGGGTGGTCGGTGGGCAGGAAGACCTGCACCTTGGTGGTCGCGGCGGTGTCCTCCTCATTGGGCACCCGGAAGGTGAGCACGCCGTCCGTGGCGCCCTTGGGGTAGCTCTCGGGGTGGACGGTGACGTGTGCGAAGGCGGCTCCGGCCGTGGTGAGGACACCGGCGGCGGCGAGCGCGGCGACGGTGGTGGCGCGGCGCAGGGTGGTACGCGTCAGGGACATGGGTGGGCAAGCTCCGTACGTGCGTTCGGTGTTGGGGGGTTCAGACGGTGTACGGGGCCGCCGGGGGCGGGCCGCGCCGGTACAGCGCGTGGCGGAGCAGCGCCTGCCCCGGGAGGCGGCGTCGTCGGGCGTACGGGCGCGGCGGCCTGACGTACGCGGGCAGCGGTGCCGTACACCACCGGACGGCGAGGCGCGGGACGAGGGCGGCGGCCTTGCGCAGCACCGACCACAGGGCGGCCTCGCCGCGCCGCAGGCACCAGGAGGCCAGCAGGGCGGCGGCCAGGTGCGCGGCGACGGCGTGCGAGGTCATGGCGTGCGGCGGGACGGCCATGCGCATGCCCTGCGCCATGCCCGGCATGCTCATCGCCATCCGCGTCGGCTCGGCCGCCGCGAAGCCGAGGTGGAACCCGCCCTGCACGAGGAGCATGGCGAGGGTGATGCCGGTCAGCGAGCGCTCCCGCCCGGCGAGCGCGGCGGCGGCGGTGAACACGGGCAGGAACCCGGCCGCGTCCACCCACACCGGCGGCACCGCGCCGGTGGCCAGCGTGTGTCCGCCGACGGCGAGCAGCACGCACACGACGGCGAACACCGCCGCGCGCAGGCTCCGTACCGCCCAGGACACGTCCATGGGGTGGGATCCTGCCATGCACGCCTGCGCGACGACCGCTTTTCGGGGCTTCCGTGGTGTCGGTCTCCACGCCGTCGGTGCGGATCACGACCGGCCGGAAGCGGTCATCGGCGTTCGGGGCCGCCCCGGCGCCGGTGGCGCGGGCGCCTATCGTGGCGCGCATGCAGTCCTACACAATCGGCCAGGCCGCCCGGCTGCTCGGGGTGAGCCCGGACACCGCACGGCGGTGGGCGGACGCGGGGCGGGTGGCGACCCGGCGCGACGAGAGCGGGCGGCGGGTCATCGACGGCAGGGACCTGGCGGCGTTCTCGGTGGAGTTGGCGCGCGGCGGCACCGGTGAGGAGGACGCGCCCTCGTACACCTCGGTCCGCAACGCCTTCCCGGGCATCGTCACCGCCGTGAAGCTGGGCGACGTGGCCGCCCAGGTGGAGATCCAGGCGGGCCCCCACCGCCTGGTCTCCCTGCTGACCCGGGAGGCCGTGGAGGAACTGGGCCTGGAAGTCGGTATGGAGGCCACCGCCCGGGTAAAGTCGACGAACGTCCACATCGACCGGGCCTGACCCGGCGGCCCCGCCGGTCGGGCGCTCACGCCCACGGGCCGTAGCCGCCGTCCACCCGTATCGCGCTGATGCCGCTGACGTACCGCGCCCCGCATCGGTCCTGGGGCAGCACGAGCCGGGGTCCGGACCGGTCGAGCGGGGCGTCGTCGACGACGGCCGCCGGCGGCACGGGCGCACGGCCGAAGTCCGGGTCGATCTCGGCCCACCTCCCGGGCGACGGCACCCGCGCGGCCCCTCACGCAAACGCACCTGCCAGCCTCGTCGGCCGATCACGCGGCTCATGCGATGGCACAGGGCCCTTCCGGTTGGCATCTGCGTCGGTATGATCGGCACATCGCGGAGGGGTGCGTGGTCCCTCCCGGACGTTCAGAGGGAGTGGACCCGTGATGACCCGTTCCGTGCGTCGGACCGGCCGGATGCTGCTGGCGGCCGGTGCCGGAGCCGCCGCGTTGCTGGCCCTGGGCGCCTGCTCCTCCTCGTCCGGCTCCTCGGACTCCGGTGCGGGTACGAAGGCGGACTCCTCGGCGTCCCCGTCGTCCGCGAAGCCGTCCGGCACGGTCACCGTCTTCGCCGCCGCCTCCCTCAAGGAGAGCTTCACGGCCCTGGGCGAGGAGTTCGAGAAGGAACACCCCGGCACGAAGGTGTCCTTCAACTTCGGCGGCAGCGACACCCTCGCCGCGAGCATCACCGGCGGCGCCCCCGCGGACGTCTTCGCGGCGGCCAGCGCCAAGACCATGGCGATCGTGACGGACAAGAAGGACACGGCGACCACACCGGTCACCTTCGTGCGCAACCAGCTCGAGATCGCCACCCTGCCGGGCAACCCGCACAAGGTCTCCTCCCTGAAGGACCTCACCGGATCCGGTCTGAAGGTGGTGTTGTGCGACAAGACGGTGCCGTGCGGGGCCGCCGCGCAGAAGGCGCTGTCCGCGAGCGGCCTGAAGCTGACGCCGGTGTCGTACGAGCAGGACGTCAAGAGCGCCCTGACCAAGGTGGAGCTGAAGGAGGCCGACGCCGCGGTCGTCTACAAGACGGATGTGAAGGCGGCGGGTGACAAGGTGCAGGGCGTGGAGTTCCCCGAGTCCGCCAAGGCCGTCAACGACTACCCGATCGCCCTGCTCAAGAACGCGCCCAACGCCGGGGCGGCGAAGGCGTTCATCGCGCTGGTGACCTCCGCCGAGGGCCGCAAGGTCCTGACCGAAGCGGGCTTCCTGCAGCCATGACCCGGATCGACGCGTCCGACGCCGCGGCCGACACCCTGGTGGGCGGACCGCGGCGCGGACGTGTCCGCCGGCCCGGTGTGCCGCTGCCGCTGCTGCTGCCCGCGCTCGTGGGCCTGGCGTTCCTGCTGCTGCCGCTGGTCGCGCTGCTGGTCCGGGCGCCCTGGCACACCCTGCCGGACGAGCTGACCAGTGCGGAGGTGTGGCAGGCGCTGCGGCTGTCCCTGGTGAGCGCCACCGCCGCGACGGCCGTCAGCCTGGTCCTCGGCGTGCCGCTGGCCTGGCTGCTGGCCCGTACGGACTTCCCGGGCCGGGGGCTGCTGCGGGCCCTGGTGACGCTGCCGCTGGTGCTGCCGCCGGTGGTGGGCGGCGTGGCCCTGCTGCTGGCGCTCGGCCGCAACGGCGTGGTGGGGCGGTGGCTGGACTCCTGGTTCGGGATCACGCTGCCGTTCACCACGGCCGGGGTGGTGGTCGCCGAGGCGTTCGTGGCGATGCCGTTCCTGGTCATCAGCGTCGAGGGCACGCTGCGGGCCGCCGATCCGCGCTACGAGGAGGCCGCGGCGACGCTCGGCGCCTCCCGCTTCACCGCGTTCCGCCGGGTGACGCTGCCGCTGATCGCGCCGGGCATCGCGGCCGGGGCGGTGCTGGCGTGGGCCCGGGCGCTCGGCGAGTTCGGGGCGACGATCACCTTCGCGGGCAACTTCCCGGGCCGTACGCAGACCATGCCGCTGGCCGTCTACCTGGCCCTGCAGGACGACCCGGCGGCGGCGATCGCGCTGAGCCTGGTGCTGCTCGCGGTGTCGATCGCGGTCCTGGCGGGGCTGCGGGACCGCTGGATGACGGCGTCATGACCCACACCGGACAGGCCGCCTCCCGCAGCACCCCCACCGCCGTGCGCGGTGCCGGCCTCGACGCGCGGATCGTCGTCGAGCGCGGCTCCTTCCGGCTCGACGTGGCGCTGACCGCCGCGCCCGGGGACGTGCTCGCGCTGCTCGGACCCAACGGCGCGGGCAAGACGACCGCCCTGCGCGCGCTGGCCGGGCTGGTGCCGCTCTCGGGCGGTCACCTGCGGCTCGACGGGGCCGCGCTGGAGAGCACTCCCCCGGAGGCGCGCCCCGTCGGTGTCGTCTTCCAGGACTATCTGCTCTTCCCGCACTTGTCCGCCCTGGACAACGTGGCCTTCGGCCCGCGCTGCCGGGGCGCGTCCAGGGCCGAGGCGCGGGCGGTCGCCGCCGGGTGGCTGGAGCGCATGGGGCTCGCCGAGCACGCGGCAGCCAGACCGCGCCGGCTCTCCGGCGGCCAGGCCCAGCGCGTCGCGCTCGCCCGGGCGCTGGCCACCCGGCCCCGTCTGCTGCTGCTCGACGAACCGCTCGCCGCGCTCGACGCCCGCACCCGGCTGGAGGTGCGGGCGCGGCTGCGCCGCCATCTGGACGACTTCGAGGCGGTGGCCGTGCTGGTCACCCACGACCCGCTGGACGCGATGGTCCTCGCCGACCGGCTGGTGGTCGTGGAGCACGGCCGGGTGGTCCAGGAGGGCACCCCCTCCGAGATCGCACGCCGTCCGCGCACCGACTACATCGCCCAGCTCGTCGGGCTCAACCTGTACCGGGGGACGGCGCAGGGGCACACCGTGCGGCTCGACGCCGGCTGCGCGATCACCACCACGGAGGATCTGTCCGGACCCGTCTTCGTGGCGTTCCCGCCGGGCGCCGTGACCCTGTACCGGGACCGGCCGGACGGCTCCAGCGCACGCAACCTGTGGCGCTGCGAGGTGGCCGGGCTCCAGACGCTCGGCGACCGGATCCGCGCCGACCTCGCCGGTGAGCTGCCCCTGGCCGCGGACCTGACCACCGTGGCCGCGGCCGAGCTCGGTCTGCATCCCGGGGCGACGGTGTGGGCGACGGTCAAGGCGACGCAGACCCACGCGTATCCGGCCTGACGCGCCGCCCGGATACGGTGCGCGCGTCCCGCTACCGTGGGGTCGGCCGACAGAACCGACCATTCTCCACATTCCGCGAGGGCCGCCCATGAACCTGAGCATCCGCAACCAGATCCCCGGCACCGTCACGGCCGTCACCCCCGGTGAGGTCATGGCGGTCGTCAAGGTGCGGCTGGACGGGGGGCAGGACATCACGGCGGCGGTGACCGCGGAGGCCGTGGACGAGCTGGACCTCGCTCCGGGCGCCTCCGTGTACGCCCTCGTCAAGTCGACCGAGGTGGCGCTCGCCACCGCGGCGGTGGAGGGCGTTTCCATCCGGAACCAGCTAGCCGGTACCGTCGACGGCGTCACGACGGGCGGCGCCATGGCGTCGGTGAAGGTCACGATCGTGGGCGGGACACTGACGGCCGCGATCACCAAGGACGCCGCGGAGGACCTCGGCCTCCTGCCGGGCTCCTCGGTCGTGGCACTGATCAAGTCCACGGAGATCTCGCTCGCGACGCCCTGAAGGGAACGTTCGTCACCCGGACATCGTCTACAGTTCCGTAGACGGTCTACACGAATGTAGTCAGCCGCCGGGTGGCGCCGTGTCGCGCCCGGCCTCCCGCATCGGAAGGGCTCGCGATGGCCACCTCCTTGTCCCTGGGATCCCAGCTAGCGGTGAACGTGCTGGACGCCCAGTCCCTCCTCGCGGCCTTCGGGGTGCTCGGCGTCGGCGTGGTGATGTTCGCGGAGACCGGCCTGCTGATCGGGTTCTTCCTGCCCGGCGACTCCCTGCTGTTCACGGCGGGCCTGCTGTGCACCGGTTCCGGGCAGCAGGGGGTGAAGCTGTCGCTGCCCGCGCTGCTGGTCGCCGCGGCCGTGGGCGCGCTCGCCGGATCCCAGTGCGGCTATCTGCTCGGCCGCAAGGCGGGCGGCGCGCTGCTGGCCCGCAGCCGCTCGGCCCGCCTGCACGAGGGCGCGCGCCGAGCCGAGGAGCTCCTGGACCGGTACGGGCACGCCAAGGCGATCGTCCTGGCCCGCTTCGTCCCGGTGGTGCGCACGGTGCTGAACCCCATGGCGGGCGCGCTGCAGGTGCCGGTGCGGACCTTCACCGTCTGGCAGGTGGCCGGCGGCCTCGTCTGGAGCCTCGGACTCACCCTCGCCGGGTATGCGCTCGGCTCGTCGGTGCCGAATGTCGACAAGTACCTGCTGCCGATGGTCGCGGTGATCGTCCTCGTGTCGCTGATCCCGGTCGCCCTGGAGGTCCTGCGCTCGCGCCGGGCCGCCAAGGAGGGGGTCCGCGGATGATGTACGCCCTCGACGGCGCCCCGGTCGACGGCTGGGCCTACACGGACGTGGTGGACCTGGCCCGGCGCACCCCCGCCTGGCTGGACTCGCTGATCTCCGCCTGGTCCTCGTACGGGCTCGCGCTGTTCGCGGTGCTGATGGTCCTCGCCTGGTGGCGGGCGCGCCGCATCGGCTCCGCGGCGGCGTCGCTCGCTCTCGTGGTGCCGCTGCTGGTGGTGCTCGCCTACGCGGTGAACTCCGTACTGAAGCTCCTGGTCCGCGAGGACCGGCCCTGCCAGAGCCTGCACGTGGTCACGCTGGAGGCGTGTCCGGCGCCCGGCGACTGGTCGTTCCCGAGCAACCACGCGGTGATAGCCGCGGCCGCCGCGGTCGCCCTCTTCTTCGTCTCGCGCCGGATCGGGTACGTCGCGCTGGTGGCGGCCGGTGCGATGGCGGCCTCCCGGGTCTGGGTCGGCGCCCACTACCCGCACGACGTGGTGGCCGGGTTCGTGGTCGGCGCCCTGGTCGCCTCGGTCACGATGATCCCCCTGAGCCGCCGCTCGGACCTCCTGGCCCACCGTCTGGCAAGCACCCGGGTGCGTCCCCTCCTGGTGGCGTCCCCGGCGCCCGGCCGGGACGCCGCCCCGGAGCGGACGGGCACCGCCACCTGAGCGGTCCTTGCACGGTGCCCGCCCGAGGCGCCGCGCAGGGCCGCACCGCCGAGGTTCACAGCACCCTGCGCCGCACCAGCAGGCCCAGCACCAACAGCCCCGGCAGCAGCGGCAGCCAGACCGTCAGCAGGCGGTAACCGAGGACCACGGAGGCCGCCGCGGCGCCGGGTGCGCCGCTGAGCGAGAGGGCGAGGGCGAGTGTGGCGTCCAGCCCGCCGATGCCGCCGGGGGTCGGCAGCAGGACGGCGGCGCTGCTCGCCACGAAGTAGGCCAGGGCCACCCGTCCGGGCGGCAGCGGCACGGCCAGGGACCGGGTGACCGCGATCACCACCAGTGCGTGCAGCGACGCGAAGGCGAGCGAGCCGCCCCACAGGGCCAGCGCCCGGCCGGGCAGCCGGTGCACGGCCCGTACGTCCGCCAGTACGGCCCCTGCGGCACGGCGCAGAGGTCCGGCCAGCAGCACCGCGAGCCCGGCGGCCACCAGGAGCGCGGCCACCATCAGGACCGTGGAGGCGCGCGGCAGGCGCAGCAGTCCGGGCGCGGCGAGCGCCAGGACGGCGATCAGCGCGGCACGCGTCACGCCCCCGGCGGTGGCCTTGACCGCGAGCACCGCCGCCGAACGGGTCACCGGCAGCCCGCAGCGGGTCAGGAAGCGCAGGTTGACGGCGCCCGCGCCGACGCCCGCCGGGAGCAGGTGGTTGGCGGCGGACGCGGCGAACTGCACCGCCACCAGCCGCCCGGCGGGCAGTGCCTCGGGGACCGCGCCCTGCTGGGCGAGCGCCGAGCACGCCCAGGTCGCCGTCGCGGCCACCGCCCCCAGCAGCAGCCAGCCCGGGTCGGCGCCGGTGAGCCGGTCCGCGCCGGACGCGATCACCGGCCAGTGGTGCAAGGCGAGCAGGGTCGCGGCGGCGAGCACGACCAGGGTGAGAGCCGCGTGCCAGCGGGCGCGTCCACGCAGGGTCCCGATCCCGATGGTCGCCGCCACCGGGGTGTCCGGCGCCGCCTCGGTGGCCGTCGGAGGACTCATCCGCGTCCGCCCCCGGCCGTCGGCGAGAGGAGGATGCGGACGCCGTCGACGGTGTGGGCCTGCCAGCCGCGGGTGTAGGACGGCGGGTGGCCCGTGGGGGTGTCCAGGTAGGCGACGGGCATGCGCCGGGCGGTGTCCGCGATGCCCGCGGCGGTGCTGTTGGCGTTGGAGCCGCTGGTGGCGGCGGAGGCGCAGCCGGCGTAGAAGGCGATGGGGACGGCCTCGTTCCCGGTGAGCAGGCAGGGCGGACGCACTCCGAGCCGGTGCAGTGCGGCGGCGGTGCGGGACCAGCCGTTGTGGTCGGCGGTGGTGCGGGCCACGGTCCGGTGCAGCACCGCGAACTGGACCGCCAGATGTCCGGCGAGCCCGATCGCCATCAGCGTCGCGGTGATCGGGCGCCACCGGCCGTCCGGCCCGGTGACCAGGTGGAGCAGCGCGTCGGCGACGGGGAGGGCGAGCAGGGCGTAGGACGGGAGCAGGAAGCGGGGGGCGGCGTACCCGATGAGGAAGAGGTAGGGGAAGGCCGCCGTCGCCGCGCAGGCCAGCGGCACCAGGGTGCGGGAAGGGGGTGCCGGGCGGCGGGACCGGAGTGCGACGGCCGCCGCGAGCACGGCGAGCAGGGGCAGCACGAACCACCAGAGGGTCACCGCGGGGTTGGGCAGCGGACCGCTGCACGGGCGGCACAGGGCGCGCCCGCCGAGGCTGCGCAACTGGTCGCCTATGGCGATGCTCCAGCCCAGGCCGCCCTGGATCCGGGAGCCCTCGGCGAGGCGGTGCAGAAGGCCGCCGTAGCCGACGTAGGCCTCGATGATCCACTCGGCCGCGCCGGCGACGAGCCCGCCCACCAGGGCCAGCAGGAGCGGCAGTCGGCGCCACCGGGGGAAGAGGAGCACCAGGACCAGCAGTGGTGCGGTGATCCAGACGCCGTCCGTGGGCCGCATCCACGTCATCAGCGCCGCGCCGGCGGCGAGCCCCCACAGGGCCGGCCGGTCGGTGCTGTCGGCGTGGGCGCGCAGGAACCAGCCGGTGCCGGCCAGGGCGCCGATCGCCACCCAGTAGTTGGGCATGACCTGCGGGCCGTAGAAGAGGGTCACCCACAGGCTCGCGAACAGGGCGCCGCCGAGGGCGAGCACACGGGCCGGGAACAGACCACGCCAGACGCGCAGCGCGACGAACAGGGCGGCTCCCGAGAGCACCGCCAGATAGACCCTGAGCAGTGCGGTGGAGGAGGACCACCAGGTCACGGGGGCGACCAGGAGGGATATGCCGCGGGCGCGGGGGGCGCTGAAGTACGCGGCGGGGGCGTGCGCGCTGATCTGGCTGACGTAGACCGTCTCGTCCCAGCCGAGTCCCATGCCCGGCCGCACGAGGACGAGCTGGGCCAGGGTGAAGGCGCCCGCCACCGCGGCGATCAGGCCCTGGCCGCGGTCCCGCCACGACATGCCGGCGACCGACGGCGCTGCGAGCCGGCGGACGCCTGCGAGCGTGGTGCGCGAGCTGTTGGCCATGACCCACCTCTCACCCCCACGGGCCGTAGGGGCATCACACCCTACAAATCGTAGGGTCCGCGACGGAAGCCAGGAAAGAAGCAGGTAAAACACGGACAAGCTAACGCGGACGGCCGACGGGTGCAGCGCGAGACCCGGGGTCATCCGGCCTGTGCGCGGGCGCATCTACTCCGATGGGGTGAACGGGCCGCGGCGGCGGGCGGGCGCCATGGCATCGCCCATCCGTGATGCACCCCTACGCACTGTAAGGTTACGGGCATGGCCGGCAGAGGTCCTGGAGGCAGGGCGGAACGACGCAGCAGTGGCGAGCTGGAGAGCGAGGTGCTCGCGGCACTGTGGGCCACCGAGCACCCGCTCACCCCGGCCGAGATCCAGGCCGAGATCGGCGGCGGCCTCGCCTACAACACCGTCCACACCATCCTCAAACGGCTGTACGACAAAGGGCTTGTGCTGCGGGACGTGGACGGGCGGCGCGGCGCGTACCGGCCCGCGAAGAACGCGGCCGAACTGACGGCCGAGGCCATGCACGAGGCACTGGACCGCGGCCCGGACCCGATCGCCACGCTCCAGCAGTTCGTCTCCGGCCTCAGCCCCGAGGAGGAGCGGGCGCTGCGCGACCTGCTCGGCGGGCGCGCCCTCCCCGACGGCGGTGGCGCATGAAGATCGACGTCTACACCCCGCTCCTGCTCTCCCTGCTGCTGGCCGCCCTCAGCCCGCTGGTCGGCCGGCGGGTGGCGCCCGCACTCGCGGCCCGGGTGCTGACGGTCTCCGCCGTGTTCACCGCGGCCGCCACCGTCTGGTCACTGGTACTGCTCGCGGTCACCCTGCTGGGCCAGGCACCGCCGGTCCTCGCGGACGCCCGCGAGGACGGCCGCCGACTGCCCGACCCGGTCCCGGAGGTCATCGCCGTCGCCGCGACCCTGGCTCTCGCATGGGTGGCTCTCCGCGTCCACCGGACTGTCCGCGCCGAACGCGTGACGCGCCGCGCACTGCGGTCCCTGTGCGCCGGCCAGCCCCCGGACACGGAACTGGTCGTCGCCGCCTCACCGGTGCCGCAGGCCTTCGCCATCCCCGGCAGCGGCGGCACACCGGGCCGGATCCTGGTCACCTCGGCGATGCTGAGCGCCCTGGAACCGGCCGAGCGCCGGGTGCTGCTGGCGCACGAGCGGGCCCATCTGACCCACCGGCACGCCTCCCTGGCGACGGCCGTGGCGCTCGCCGCGGCGGCCGACCCGCTGCTGGCGCCGGTCCGGAGCACGGTGACGTTCCTGGTGGAGCGGTGGGCGGACGAGCGGGCGGCCGACGCGGTCGGGGACCGCGGCACCGCGGCCCGCGCCCTGGCCCGCGCCGCGCTCAGCACCGGGCGCCGCACTCCGGCGTGCGCGCTGAACTTCACCGACCGCGCGGTCACCCGCCGCATCGCCGCCCTGCAGGCGGGCCCTCCCCCGCACCTGTGGCCACTGGCCGCGACCACGCTGGCGCTGGGCGCCCTGCCGGCGCTGGGGGCGATGGACGCGACGGGGGATCTGCTGCGACTGCTGGGGCACGCCCTGGTGTGACGGCGCGGGCCGGCGACGTTCCATCAGGCGAAGTCCCTGATCGGGCGAAGTTCCCGATCAGGCGAAGTCCCCGATCAAGCGAAGTTCCCGATCAGGCGAAGTCCCCGATCAAGCGAAGTTCCCGGTCAGACGAAGTTCCCGATCAGGCGAAGTTCCCGGTCAGACGAAGTTTCTGATCAGTCGTCAATTCCCGGGCAGCCTTCGGCCTTTCCCGCGGGCCTTTTCTCAGTGGGCGGTGTCGCTCTCCCGCACCGGGCGGGCCGAGGCCGCTTCTCCGGGGGCCGCCTTGATCACGCGCTGCGCCGACGGCTCGGCCGGGGCGGACCGCGCGGTCCCGCCCTCCGCCTTCATGGCCTTCGCCTCGCTCTTGAGGATGCGCATCGACCGGCCCAGCGCGCGGGCGGCGTCCGGGAGCCTCTTGGAGCCGAACAGCAGGATGATGACGATCGCCACGATCAGCAGGTGCCAGGGCTCCAGGCCGTTGCGGAGCATCCCCGCCCACCCCATCTCTTCCTCGGACCTGGTGCCCGCCGGGCGCGTGGCACCGTCTGAGATTGTTGCTACATTGCGCAACTGTACAACTATCAGGTGGGGCCGGTCGTCCCCTCCGTATGAGTCTCACGGATGAGGGCGCAGCCATGCCGACGAGCCACCAGGCCACCCCTTCCCGCCACCGTCGCGGGACCGAGCCCCCGGGCAGCGGTGGCCGCGCCGGGCGCCGCAAGCGCGGCCCGCTGCGCATATCCCTGGCCGCGGCGCTCGCCGTCCTGGTGCTCGGCACGGCCGGCCTGGGGTGGATCTACCTCAAGCTGAACGGCGACATCGACACCTTCGACGCCGGCGGGCTGTCGCAGAACCGGCCGGAGGCCGGGGCGTCGAAGGGCGAGAACGTCCTCGTCATCGGCACGGACGCGCGCACCGACGGCAACTCCGCGCTCGGCGGGGGCGAGAGCGACGACATAGGCCGCTCCGACACCACCTTCCTGCTGCACGTCTACGCCGACCACCGGCACGCCGTCGCCGTCTCGATCCCGCGCGACACGCTGGTGACCATCCCGCCGTGCAGACTCCCGGACGGCACCTGGACCAAGCCGCAGCCGAACACGATGTTCAACGCGGCCTACTCGGTCGGGGAGACCGCCAAGGGCAATCCCGCCTGCACCCAGAACACGGTCGAGAGCCTCACCGGGCTGCGCGTCGACCACACCGTCGTCGTCGACTTCAAGGGTTTCGCGGCCCTGACGGACGCCGTCGGCGGGGTCCAGGTGTGCGTGCCGCAGGACGTGTACGAGAACGATCTGAACCCCCACCGCAGCACCCGGGGCGCACTGTTGTTCAGCAAGGGCGTGCAGAACGTGTCGGGGCAGAAGGCCCTGGACTATGTGCGCATCCGGCACGGCATCGGGGACGGGTCGGACATAGGCCGCATCAAGCGTCAGCAGGCGTTCGTGGCCGCCCTGATCAAGAAGGTGAAGAGCGACGGGCTCACCCCGACCAACCTGCTGCCGCTCGCCGACGCCGCCACCAAGTCCCTGACCGTCGACCCCGGACTCGGCTCGGCGAACAGGCTGATCTCCTTCGCGATGTCGCTGAAGGACGTCGACCTGCACAACACCAAGTTCATCACCGTCCCCTGGCGGTACTCGGGTTCCCGCGTGGCGATCGTCGAGCCGGACGCGTCCGAGCTGTGGGCCGGGCTCAGGGCGGACCGCACGATCGACGGCCGGGGTGCCGGCGGCTCCAAGGGCGACGCCTCCCCCTCGGCCTCCGCATCGCCGAGCGCGAGCACCGGCGTTTCCGGTGCCGGCATCGACGTCGCGGTCTACAACGGCACCACCACCGGCGGCCTCGCCTCCCGCGCCGCCGCGACCCTCACCCGGCACGGCTTCACGGTCACCGCCACCGCCAACGCGAGCAGCCAGGACCACGCGACCACGGTCGTCGAGTACGGCGCGGGCCTGGAGTCCGAGGCCGAGACGGTCGCCCGGCTCTTCCCCGGCGCGCGGCTGAAGCCCGTCACCGGCGCGGGCGTCGAGGTCGTTCTGGGCCGGACCTACGCCACCCCCGCCCCCTCGCCCACGCCCACCTCCACCGCCCTGCCCTCCTCGGTGACGGCCGGCGCCCGCTCCGCCGACGACAACCCCTGTTCCAACCTCTCGTACGGGTGAGAACGCCTACCGGCAGAACCCCGCTGACAGCACCCCCTGCCGACACAGCACCCCTACGCCCCGACCGCCTTGCCCGCCTTCGCCCAGTTGGCGTGCAGGCGGTCGAGGTAGGAGCGGGCCTGGGGGCCCGGAGACACACCACGGGCGAAGGCGAGCATGTTGCCGGCACCGGCGTTGTAACCGAGGGCGAGCAGGTCGTCCTTGGTGTAGGAGGCGGACCAGCCGGCGGGCAGTTGCGCGGCCAGGTCGTGCAGGTACCAGGCAGCGGACTCGATGGCGAGGTCCCGGTCGTCGGGCAGTTCCTCCCAGTGGCGGCCGGCGAAGTCCCGGCCCTGTTTGACCGCGTCGAAGGTGGCACGGTGCATGTCGGCGATGCCGAAGGAGGCGTCCGGCTTGTACTTCTGCCAGGCCCGTTCCAGCGCCGGATCGTGGGGTTTGTAGGCCTCGTTGTAGAGGATCGCCATCAGCAGCCGGGCGTCGACCCCCGCCTGGCGGGCCCGGGCACGGACCTGGGGAGCGTAGTCGGCCGGGTCGTACGCCGACGCGTTCTTCGACGCGGACGGACTCGGGGAGGGGGATCCGGAGGACGGGGTGGGGGCGGGGGTGGACGCCGCAGCCGGGGGCGGGGAGCTGGACTGGGGGGTGCCGGCGGCACGGACGATGACGTACAGGGCGAGGGCCAGCACCAGCACGGGAAGCCACTTCCGCCGCAGCCGGGACTCGGCCATCTCGCCCTCTCCTCCTGCTCCTTCGCACCCGGAGAACCGTCGGGCAGCCGACGCGTCGCGTGCCCGCGCCGAACGTACCCCCCGCCCCTTCTACACCCGGCGCCTCAAGGCCGGCGTGAGCGACGGCCGGTGGCGCGCGCCCGCGCGGGCCTAAGGCCGCCTCCCGCCCCTCCCACCGCGCTGTCAGTCCTCGTAGTAGTTGTTGACGACGACCTCCGGTTCGTCGTCGTCGAACGCCTCGTTGAGCAGCGCGCCGCCGATCAGTCCGGCCGCGCCCGCGCCGATGAGCGCACCCGTACCGAAGCGGCGGCCTCCCCCGTGCTGCTGGGGGTCCGCGTACTGGCCGGGGTAGCCCTGCTGCGGATATCCCTGCTGCACGGGCTGGGGGTAGCCCTGCTGCACCGGCTGCGGGTAGCCCTGCTGAGGCGGGGTGTAGAACGGCGGCACGGTCGTCTGCACACGCTGCGCGCAGCCGCCGCACGTCTGGATCTGCCGGGGCACGCCCCACTGCGGCGACCAGGTCACCGTCGTCGTGCCAGGGCCGTGGGTCGGATCGAAGAAGCATGTCATGGGGGAACTCCCTGGGGGTTGCAGTGGCGCGGTGACCGACTGTGGCTGTGACTGCGGCTGCGCGGCGGTGGTGGCGGACGGCAAGGACGTACTGGTGTTCACACCAGTCCCTGGGACGGTGACGGGCGGCGTCGGGCTCGCACTCTCCTTCAGCACGTTCACGCCGTAGTCGGTGGCGATGCCCGCCAGCCCCGAGGCATAGCCCTGGCCGACGGCGCGGAACTTCCACTCCGCGCCGTGCCGGTACAACTCGCCGAACACCAGGGCGGTTTCCGCGGACAGACCGGCGGTCGCGAGGTCGTAGCGGGCCAGTTCCGCGCCGCCGTCCTCGTCGACGACCCTGATGTGAGCGCCGCCGAGGTGCGCGAAGGCGTGACCGCGGGACGAGGCGTCGTAGAGCGACACCAGGAAGACGATCCTGGCGACCTCGCCGGGGACTCCGGTGAGGTCGACATGGATCCGCTGATCGTCCTCACCTGCGCGGCCGCCGCTGCCGGAGTGGCGGACCGAACCGTCGGGGCTGCTCAGGTTGTTGAAAAAGACGAAGTGCTCGTCGGAGAGCACCCTGCCGTCCCGGTCGCACAGCAGTGCGCCGGCGTCCGGCTCGTAGCCCGCGTTCGCCTGCCAGCCCAGTCCCACCGTCACGGCGGTCAGGCCCGGGGCCTGCCTGCTGAGCGATACGTTGCCGCCCTTCGTCAGGGCCACACTCATGAACGTCCTCCACGGCCATGTCGTCGTCCGCGTTCACCATGATCGACGCATCCGGACGCCCATCAGTTCCCGGTTTGCGCAACAGACAAAGTAAGTGAGGGCGATCGTCACCCGAGCGGCGCCATGCCGGCCCGCCGGAGGGCCCAGGACGAGGCGGAGCGCGTGAACCGCACCCCTGTGGCCACGCCCCCGAGAACCTCTCCGCGATCGTCGTCTCCGACCGTGCCCGGCCACCGGCGCCCGTCTCGGCCCGGAGTGCGCCTTGTCCAGTATGGCCGGGCCCGTTCGCGGATAGGCCCCGGCGGCGCCACCCGGGGCCCGACCCGACCCGTTCGCCGCCGCCACGCCGCAGACGCGGGCCGCCGGACTCCTGACGGCACGTCGTGCGGCACAGGGCCGACCCAAGTGACGCCCGGATCAGTAGCGTTCGCGCGCGAGAATCGGCGAAGGTCGGCCTCCCGTCCGCCCGGGTCGGCATCTGATGCCGCGTCACCGGCGCGAAGGGTGCGGCACATCTGTGTCGGGGCGCGCGACCTCCCGCGTCCATTCGTGGTCTGACTAGTACTAATGGGTGTGCTGCCGACCGGGTTACTTTTCGGCCTGCAGGCACCCGGAGGGAGTACGAGCTAGCTCCGTTGCCGTGTTCTGCGGTGGTGAGAGGTGGTCCTCGGGTTGAAGGTGATCACGTCACTACTGCGATTTCCCTGTGCCGGCGTGGTGCCGGCCTTCGTGGTGGCGATGAAAGGACTACCTCTCATGCGAGCGACCCGGACCATGTTCGCTTCCGCGGCGATTGCCGCCGCCGTCGTGTTCTCCGCACCCACCGCCTACACGCTGTCGGCGCCCGAGCTTCGGGCCGCGGACGGCGGCTCTTACGGCGGCGAGGAGCACGGCAGCCACAAGGGCAAGGACCACGGCCACAAGAGCGAGGGATCCAAGGACGAGGAGTACGGCAGCAAGAGCGAGGGATCCAAGGACGAGGAGTACGGCAGCAAGAGCGAGGGGTCGAAGGACGAGGAGTACGGCAGCAAGAGCGAGGGGTCCAGGGACGAGGAGTCCAAGAGCGACGAGTCCAAGAGCGACGAGTCCAAGAGCGAGGAGTACGGCAGCAAGGACGAGGAGTCCAAGGGCGAAGAGTCCAAGGGCGAGGAGTACAGCAGCAAGGGCGGGGAGTCCAAGGGCGAGGAGGGCCGCAGCGACAAGGGTGGGGAGTCCAAGAGCAAGGGGAACGGTCGTTCGAGTGACAAGCCGCGCGGTGGGGTGAAGGCCGGTGGCGGCGCCCTGGCCATGGCCAAGCAGGAGGGCGGCTGGTCGGGCGAGGACGACCAGTCGTCGAAGGACGACGAGGAGAGCAGCGACCGTGCCGGCGGTGGCTCGGAGTCCAAGGGCGAGGAGGAAGGCGACCGCGCCGGTGCTCGCTCGGAGTCCAAGGGCGAGGAGGAAGGCGAGCGCGCCGGTGCTCGCTCGGAGTCCAAGGGCGAGGAGGAAGGCGAGCGCGCCGGTGCTCGCTCGGAGTCCAAGGGCGAGGAGGGCGCGGGCGCGAGCGGCAGCGAGGAGCGCGCGTCGAAGAAGCCCCGCGGTGGCGTCAAGGCCGGTGGCGGCGGGCTGGCGGAGTCCGGCAGCGGCCTGGCCGCGGGCTCGGTACTGCTCCTCGGCGGCCTCGGTGCGGGGGCGTACATGCTGCGGCGCCGGGGCGCGTCGAGTGCTGCCGGTGCCTGATCGGCCGGCCCTCGCCGATGCTGCGCGGTCGCGGCCGCCGTCGCCCTGTGAAGGGTGACGGCGTCCGCGGCTGCGACGCCGGGGCCGGCCGCTGTCGGCCCCCGATGTCCGATCCTCGCTCCCGTTGATGAAGAGGCATTGTCCGATGGCCCCCTCGCAGCCCGCCCCGCCGGATCGGCCGCGGAGCGGACCCGCGCCCCGTCGTACCGCCGGCCGTGCTCTGATGTGGCCGGCCGTGGCGGTGGGACTGGGCGCTCTGCTCATCCACACCTCGCTGACCGGCACCCCGGCGGACCCCAAGCCGCCGGCTCCGCCCGTGGCCGCCGTCCCGCCCGCGAATCTGGACCCGCCGGTGGACGCCGAGCCGCCCGCGGCCGTCGACTCGGCGACTCCGGGCGTGGAGGCCACACCGAGTCCTCAGACGGGGGGACTGCCGCGGTCGGCGCCGAAGCGGCTCCGGATTCCGCAGATCGGGGTGGACGCGCCGTTCATCGCGCTCTCCCTGGGAGCCTCCGGACACCTGAACCCGCCGCCCGGGAGCAACACCAACCTGGTGGGCTGGTACCGGGGTGGCGCCTCGCCGGGCGAGCGGGGCACGTCGATCGTGGTCGGCCACGTCGACACCAAGACCGGCCCGGCGGTGTTCGTGCTGCTGCGCACCCTCAAGCCGGGCAACAGGGTGGAGATCACCCGTGCGGACGGCACCGTCGCCCGGTTCAAGGTCGACTCGGTCGAAACGTTCAGCAAGGCCGGGTTCCCCGACGACCGCGTCTACGCCGATGCCGCCACCCCCCAACTCCGGCTGATCACCTGCGGCGGTGTCTACAACCGCAGCGTCCACGACTACGAGTCCAACGTGGTGGTGTTCGCGCATCTCGTCTCGGCCAAGCGCTCCGCGGCATGACCTCGCGACCGCACGGACCGACGTCCTGCGGACAGCGTGGAATCACGGTCAGCGGCGTCGGCTCCCACCCCGCCACGCTCGCGTGGCGGGGTTCCGCCCCCGACGACCGTCCGGGCCCGGACCACACCGCAGGCGACGGTCACCCTTCGAACCGGTACCCCATGCCGGGCTCGGTGATCAGATGGCGGGGGTGGGAGGGGTCCCTTTCCAGTTTGCGCCGCAACTGGGCCATGTGGACCCGCAGGTAGTCGGTCCTGGTGGTCCGGGAGACGCCCCACACCTCCTGCAGCAGGTGCTTCTGCGTGATGAGCCGGCCGGGGCAGGTGACGAGGATCTCCAGCAGGTGCCACTCGGTCGGGGTCAGACGCACGTCCCGTCCGTCCCGGACGACTTTCCTCGCGAGCAGATCGACGGTGAAGTCGTCGGTCTCGACCAGCGTCGTCCCGGGCGCGAGCGGCGCCTGCGCGGTGCGGCGCACGGCGGCCCGGAGCCGGGCCAGCAGTTCCTCCATGCCGAACGGCTTGGTGACGTAGTCGTCGGCCCCCGCGTCCAGCGCGGCGACCTTCTCGTCCGACGCCTGACGGGTCGGCAGCACCAGGATCGGCACTGGGGTCCAGCCGCGCAGGGCCTTGACCACATCGGTGCCGTCCATGTCGGGCAGCCCCAGGTCGAGCATCACCACGTCCGGCCGGCGTGCGGCCGCCAGGCGCAGCGCGGTGGCACCGTCGGGCGCCGCGTCGACGCCGTAGTGGCGAGCCCGCAAGTTGATCACGAGGGCGCGTACGAGCTGCGGGTCGTCCTCCACCACGAGCACCCGGGTCATGGGTGTGTGCCCTTCCTGTCGTACGTCAGGCCATGAGCGCCGGGCACGCGGCGACCGTCGTCATCACCACGGGAGTCGACGGAACCGGGCCCCTCCCGGCCCGCCGACTCCCGCACGGATCGGCGGGTACCGCCGTCAGCCCTGCTTCGCCACGAGGTCCTTGAGGGCGATGTTGAGCTCGAGGACGTTCACGCGGGGCTCGCCCATGAAGCCGAGGGTGCGGCCCTCGGTGTGGTCCTTGACCAGCTTCTCGACCTGGGCGACGGACAGGCCGTTCTTCTCCGCGATCCGGTGGACCTGGAGCTCCGCGTACTGCGGGGAGATGTCCGGGTCCAGGCCCGAGCCCGAGGACGTCACCGCGTCGGCGGGGACCTCGGACGGCTTGACCGTGTAGCCGGGCACCGAGTTGTCCCTGACGACCGCGGCCTTGGCGTCCTCGACCTGCTTGATGAGCACCTTGCTGTCCGCGGACAGGTTGGTGGCGCCGGACAGCAGCAGCTTGTACCGGGTGTTCACGCTGTTCGCGCCGAGACCGCCCGCCGGGCGGCCCTGGAACCACCTCAGGTCGGGTTCCGGCGTCTGCTGCCCCTTCTTCAGCGGCAGGTCGTACGACTGCCCGATCAGGGACGAGCCGACGACCTTGCCGTCGGCCTTGATCTCCGAGCCGTTCGCCTTGCCGTGGAACAGCCCCTGGGCGACACCGGTGATCACCAGCGGGTAGATCACGCCTGTCACCAGCGTCAGCACGAGGAGGGCCCGCAGGCCCGCCCAGAGCAACCGGGCGGTGTTGGTGACCGAGTTGTTCATGGCGATCAGCCGATCCCGGGGATGAGGGAGATGAGCATGTCGATGAGCTTGATGCCGATGAAGGGGGCGATCAGACCGCCGATGCCGTAGATCGCGAGGTTGCGGCGCAGCATCTTGTCCGCGCTGACCGGCCGGTACTGCACGCCCTTCAGAGACAGCGGCACCAGCGCGATGATGATCAACGCGTTGAAGATCACCGCGGACAGGATCGCGGAGTCCGGCGAGGCCAGGTGCATGATGTTCAGCTTGTCCAGGCCCGGGTAGACCGCCGCGAACAGCGCCGGGATGATCGCGAAGTACTTCGCGACGTCGTTGGCGATGGAGAACGTCGTGAGCGCGCCCCGGGTGATGAGGAGTTGCTTGCCGATCTCGACGATCTCGATGAGCTTGGTCGGGTTGGAGTCGAGGTCGACCATGTTGCCGGCCTCCTTGGCGGCCGACGTGCCCGTGTTCATGGCCACGCCGACGTCCGCCTGGGCCAGGGCCGGGGCGTCGTTGGTACCGTCGCCGGTCATCGCGACCAACTTGCCGCCCGCCTGCTCCCGTTTGATGAGGGCCATCTTGTCCTCGGGGGTGGCCTCGGCGAGGAAGTCGTCGACGCCCGCCTCCTCGGCGATCGCCTTCGCGGTCAGCGGGTTGTCGCCGGTGATCATGACGGTCTTGATGCCCATGCGGCGCAGTTCCTCGAACCGCTCCCGCATGCCCTCCTTGACGACGTCCTTGAGGTGGATGACGCCCAGCACGCGAGCACCCTGGTCGTCTTCGATCGCCACGAGCAGCGGCGTGCCACCGGCCTCGGAGATGCGGCCGGCGGTCGTGTCGGCGTCCTCGGCGACGGTGCCGCCCCGCTCCCGCACCCAGGCGATGACCGAACCGGCCGCACCCTTGCGGATCTTGCGCCCGTCCACGTCGACGCCGGACATGCGGGTCTGGGCGGTGAAGGCGATCCACTCGGCCCCGGCCAGCTCGCCCTGGTGCCGCTCGCGCAGCCCGTACCCCTCCTTCGCCAGGACGACGATGGAACGGCCTTCCGGCGTCTCGTCCGCCAGCGACGACAACTGCGCGGCATCCGCCACTTCGGCCTCCGTGGTGCCGCGCACCGGCACGAACTCGGCCGCCTGACGGTTGCCCAAGGTGATGGTGCCGGTCTTGTCGAGCAGCAGCGTCGACACGTCACCGGCGGCCTCCACCGCACGGCCCGACATCGCGAGCACGTTGCGCTGGACCAGGCGGTCCATGCCGGCGATGCCGATCGCCGACAGCAGCGCCCCGATCGTCGTCGGGATGAGGCAGACCAGCAGGGCCACCAGCACGACCATCGTCACATGGGTGCCCGCGTAGTCCGCGAACGGCGGCAGCGTGGCGCAGGCCAGCAGGAAGACGATCGTCAGCGACGCCAGCAGGATGTTCAGCGCGATCTCGTTCGGCGTCTTCTGCCGGGCCGCACCTTCCACCAGGCTGATCATCCGGTCGATGAAGGTCTCGCCCGGCTTCGTCGTGATCTTGATGACGATGCGGTCGGAGAGGACCTTGGTTCCGCCGGTGACCGCGGAACGGTCGCCGCCGGACTCACGGATGACGGGCGCCGACTCACCGGTGATCGCCGACTCGTCGACCGAGGCGACGCCCTCGATGACGTCACCGTCGCCGGGGATGACGTCGCCCGCCTCGCAGACGACCAGGTCACCGATCTTCAGGTCGGTGCCGGGCACCCGCTCCTCGGCGTCGCCCACCAGTCGCCTGGCCACGGTGTCGGTCTTGGCCTTGCGCAGCGTGTCCGCCTGCGCCTTGCCCCGGCCCTCGGCTACCGCCTCCGCCAGGTTGGCGAAGACCACGGTCAGCCACAGCCAGGCGCTGATCGCCCAGCCGAACCAGTCGCCCGGGTCCTTGAAGGAGAACACGGTCGTCAGGACGGAGCCGACGAGGACCACGAACATCACGGGCGACTTGACCATCACCCGCGGGTCGAGCTTGCGGAAGGCGTCCGGCAGCGACTTGAGCAGTTGCTTCGGATCGAAGAGACCCGCACCGACCCGGCCTTCGGCGGGCCTGTGTCCCGTCGGCGCGTCCTGGTGGGGCGCGAGCGTCGGAGTACCTGTGGACATGCCGTCCTCTTGCTTCTCTGTACGAGTGGTCATGACGCCAGCCCCTCGGCCAGCGGACCCAGCGCCAGCGCCGGGAAGTAGGTCAGACCGGTGATGATCAGGATCGCGCCCACCAGCAGGCCGGTGAACAGCGGCTTCTCGGTACGCAGGGTGCCCGCGGTGACCGGGACCGGCTTCTGCTCGGCCAGCGAGCCGGCCAGGGCGAGGACGAACACCATCGGCAGGAAGCGGCCGAGGATCATCGCGAGCCCGGTCATGGTGTTGTACCAGTCCGTGTTCGCGTTCAGGCCGGCGAACGCCGAGCCGTTGTTGTTCGCCGCCGATGTGAAGGCGTACAGGACTTCGGAGAAACCGTGCGCACCCGAGTTGAGCATCGAGTGCGGCGGCGTCGGCAGGGCCATCGAGATCGCGGTGAACACGAGCACCAGGGCCGGGGTGATCAGGATGTAGATCGCGGCCAGCTTGATCTCGCGGGATCCGATCTTCTTGCCGAGGTACTCGGGCGTGCGGCCGACCATGAGACCGGCGATGAACACCGCGATCACGGCCATGACGAGGATGCCGTAGAGACCGGATCCCGTACCGCCGGGCGCGATCTCGCCGAGCATCATGCTCAACAGGGTGATGCCGCCGCCCAGGCCGGTGAACGAGGAGTGGAAGGAGTCCACCGCACCCGTCGAGGTCAGCGTCGTCGACACCGCGAAGACCGATGACGAGCCGATGCCGAAGCGGACCTCCTTGCCCTCCATGGCACCGCCCGCGATCTGCAGGGCGGGCCCGTGGTGGGCGAACTCCGTCCACATCATCAGGGCGACGAAGCCGACCCAGATGGTCGCCATGGTCGCGAGGATCGCGTAGCCCTGCTTGACCGAGCCGACCATCACGCCGAACGTGCGCGTCAGCGAGAAGGGGATCACCAGCAGCAGGAAGATCTCGAACAGGTTCGTGAACGGCGTCGGGTTCTCGAACGGGTGGGCGGAGTTGGCGTTGAAGTAGCCGCCGCCGTTCGTTCCGAACTCCTTGATCGCCTCCTGCGAGGCGACCCCACCGCCGTTCCACTGCTGCGAGCCGCCCATGAACTGACCGACCTCGTGGATGCCGGCGGAGTTCTGGATCACGCCGCACGCCACCAGCACGACCGCGGCGATCGCCGCGCCCGGCACCAGGATGCGGATCGTGCCGCGCACCAGGTCGGCCCAGAAGTTGCCCAGCTCACCGGTACGGGACCGGGCGAAGCCTCGCACCAGCGCGATCGCGACGGCGATGCCGACGGCCGCGGACACGAAGTTCTGCACGGCGAGACCAGCGGTCTGCACGACGTGGCCCATGGCCTGCTCGCCGTAGTACGACTGCCAGTTCGTGTTCGTCACGAAGGACGCAGCCGTGTTGAACGCCTGCGCCGGGTCGATGGACTTGAAACCCATCGACAGCGGCAGCACACCCTGGAGCCGCTGCAGCAGGTAGAGGAAGAGGACACCGACCGCGGAGAAGGCGAGGACACCGCGCAGGTACGCGGGCCAGCGCATCTCCGTGTCAGGGTTGGCGCCTATGCCCTTGTAGATCCACCTCTCGACGCGCCAGTGCCTGTCGGAGGAGAAGACCCTGGCCATGTAGTCGCCAAGGGGAACGTAGGCGAGCGCCAGCGCGCCCATCAGGGCGAGCAGCTGGAGGAAGCCTGCGAGTACGGGACCCATCTGCTGTCTCAGAACCTCTCCGGGAAGATCAGGGCGAGGACGAGGTAGCCCAGCAGGGCGACGGCCACGACCAGGCCGACGACGTTCTCGACGGTCACAGCTTCGTCACCCCCTTGGCGACGAGGACCACCAGCGCGAAGGCCGCGAGCGTGGCGATGACGAAGGCCAGATCGGCCATCGCGAACTCCTGGAATGAGGTTCGGGAGCAACGGACGATGAGAGGAAAGCGCGTCTCTGGCCGGATTCGGTCGTCCGTTGACGGCTCCCATACGGCGGCCCCGGCACCTTTGACGGGCCTCTTACGGCCTGCCGGCAGGGCGAGGTCACCCCGTCACCCGGGAGGTCCTGCGCGAGGCGGAGCCGAGCCGTGCGGTACGCCCCAGGGTCCACGTCGGCTGAACCGGAACCACCGCGTCAGGATGCCGTCAAGATTCACCGGTACAGCGTCAGAGCCCCGTCAGCAGCGGTCGCCCGGCTCGGCGTCGCCGCCTAGCGTCGATGTCGTGAACCGGAGCGGACCACTGGCCCCGGCCGGCGACCGCCACTGGCGCGGCAGTGCCCGGCTCGCGGTGAGCTGCGCCGTCGTCTTCTGCGCCATGGCCCTGCTGGTCGACTGGGACGCGGGCAGCCTGACACCGCTGCGCGCCGCGCTGTGGATCACCTTGTCCGCGGCGGTCTTCGCCGTCCTCCTGCCGCCCCGGGTGACCGCGGGCCACGGCTGGCTCGCCGTGCGGAGCCCCTGGCGCCGCCACACCGTGCGCACGGACGCCCTCGTAGCCGTGCGCCAGTACGACGGCGCCTCCTCCCACCTGGTCCTGCGCGACGCCCACGGCCACCGCCTGGAACTCGACCCCCGGGTCCTCTCGGCGAACCCGCTGATCTGGCACGAACTCGACACGGGCATCCGCCGCTCCCTGGAGCGCGGCACCCTGCGCCAGGGAGCCGACGTGCTGGAGCGCCTTGGCCACCGGATCGACGACGAGACGGCCCGGTCGGTACTCAGGGCATCCGGGCTCTCCTGAGCCGTGCCCGGTGCAACACCACGGCACGGACGGCCGCCGCTCAGGCCACGGCAGCACCCGCACGACTGCGGGACGACCACCGGGCTGCCGGGGGCATCAGCCGAGGCCGAACCAGCCCAGGACGGTCTGGACGAGCAGGATGGTGGACATGCCCGCGACGCCCACCACGACGATGGTGGCGGCGATGCGGTACCGGGGGCCGTTGGCCGCCGGACCGAGCAGGGAACGTCGGTTGGTGAGGACCAGCAGGTAGACCAGGACGACCGGGCTGATCAGGCCCTGCAGGACCTGCGTGCCGATCAGCAGCTCGATGACGTTCACCGGGGTCATCGCCACCGCGGCGCCGAGCACGATCTGAGCGGTGAACAGGCCGAGGAACAGGGGCGCGTCGCGGAAGCTGCGGGAGACCGAGCGTTCCACGCCCGCGGCCTCGCCGACGGCGTAGCTGGCGGACAGCGGGACCACCGCGCCGGCCAGGGCGGAGGCTCCGATCAGGCCCACGGCGAAGAGAAGTTCCGCGTTCCGCCCGGCCACCGGCTGGAGGGCCTCGGCGGCCTGCGCGGCGGAGTCCAGCGGGCCGGTGCCGCCGATGGCCGCTGCGGTGGCGATGATGATGGTCAGGCTGATGATGCAGGCGAACACCGCGCCGAGCACCGCGTCCAGCTTGATCAGCCGGTAGTCCTCGGGCTTGGCGCCGCGGTCCACGACACCTGCCGCCGCGTAGAACTGCATGTACGGGCTGACGGTCGTGCCGATCAGGGCGACGGCGAGCAGGATGAAGTCCTTGCCGGGTTCGAGGTGCGGGACCACCAGGTGCTTGCCGACCTCTGCCCAGTGCGGGTGGCCGAGGATCATCGCGACGGGGTAGGCGAAGAACGCCAGGGACATGAGCAGGAAGATGCGTTCGGCCCACCGGTAGGAGCCGAACAACACCAGCGCCCACAGCAGGATCGCGGCCGGCGGGATGACCGCCCACTTGGGGACGCCGAGTAGTCCGAACGCGGCGCCGATGCCGGCGAACTCACTGACGACCAGACCGGTGTTGGCCAGCAGCAGGCAGAACACCGCCAGACCGGTCAGGCGCAGGCTGAACTGTTCGCGGATCAGGGCGCCCAGGCCCTTGCCGGTGTGCGCGCCGAGGCGGACGGCCATCTCCTGGACCATGACCAGGGCGATGGTGACCAGCACCATGAAGAACAGCGTGCCGTAGGCGAATTGGGAGCCCGCGGAGGCGTAGGTGGCGATGCCGGCGGCGTCGTTGCCGGCGTTCGCGGCGACCAGGCCCGGCCCGGCGATCGCCGCGACCATGGCCAGACGGCCCAGGCCGCGCCGCCGCGTCGCGGGCGCGGCGGGGGCTGCGGCCGTTGTGGTGTCCAGGTCGCGGGTCACTGCAGAAACCTCCGGAAGTGCAGGCGCCCGCGTTCGGGCAACAGGGCGTCGAGCAGGTCGTCGGCCAGGATGCGGCCCAGGGGCCGGTCGGAGTCGTCGACCACGAGGAGCGAGGAGGCGCGGGCGGCGACGAGCTGGTCGGCGGCCTGAGCGAGCGGAGTGTCGGGGCGGACGGTGTCGGGCGGCCCGAACTGTGCGCGCCAGGCCACCAGGTCGGCGACCGGGGAGGTGTCCTCGGCGACAGCGAGGTCGAACAGCGAGATGTCGCACAGCAGCCGACCGTTGTCGTCCACCACGGCGATCGCGTCGATCTCGGTGCGGTGCTCGGCCTGTTCGGCAAGCTGCGCCCGTACCTCGGCGACGGTCTCGTCCGGGCGGGAGGTGATCAGCAGGGTGGTCATGGCGCCGCCCGCGGTGCCCTCGCGGTGCGTCAGCAGCCGCCGCAGCTCCGCGGCTTCGCCGGCCGGCATCCGGGTCAGCAGCGCCTCGCGCTCCTCGGGGGTGAGATCGCGCAGCGCGTCGGTGGCCTCGTCCGGTTCCATCTCGTCCACCAGCCGGGCGGCGTGCTCCGGCCTCGCCTCGCGCAGCAGGTTCTCCAGCTCGGCCGGTTCCATCTCCTCCAGCGCGTCGGCGGCCTGCTCCGGTTCCAGCCAGCCCAGGAGCTGCTGCCGCTCGGCTCGGCCGAGGTCCTCGAGGATGTCGGCCAGGTCGGCGGGACGCAGCCGGTGCAGCGCGGCCCGGGAGGCGCGCAGCCGCACCTCCGGGGGTCCTTCGGTGGCCTGCTCGGCGAACGGGGCCACGGCCTGCCAGTCCAGGACCCGCTCGGGCGTCGGCCGGGCCTGCCAGCGGCGTGGGCCGAGCCGGCGCAGCAGCGTCGGGAGGGAGACGTCCACCCCGACCAGCACGATCTGGCCGACCAGCGGAGCCAGGTACAGGTCGGCGGCCCGGGTGACCTGGACGCCGTCGACGTCGACGAGTTGGTGGTCGAGGATGTCCTTGGCCAGCAGGACCTCGCCGGGGCGGCGGGAGAAGTCGCGCAGGTCGACACGGGCGGTGCGCAGCCCCACGCGACCTGCCTCCACCTTGCCGATGGCGTCGGCGGCGAGGAAGGTCTGCCGGCGTCCGATGCGCAGGATCAGCCCGGTGACCGGCGGGTACGGCTCGGCCCCGTACAGCCGGGCGACCACGTCGACGACGCGGCCGACCTCCTCGCCCGCCTGGTTGGCGGCCGGGCCGCCGATCAGCCCGGCGAGTGAGACCAGGGAGGTGCGCACGGCCTTGGTGGCGGTGGCACGGCGTTCGAGGTGGACCCGACGGTCGCGGAACCGAGCCCTGGTGGACATGAGCAGAGTCTGGGCAGTCAAGGTGAACACCCCCTTGCCCCGTCGTGACGGGGCAGCGGGCGGCCCTCAGCAGTGCTCTCCCGCCCCGGACCGGCGGTCACAGGCACGCCGGGACACACGCCGGCACGCGGCCTGCCGAGACCTGTGAACGGGGCGGGCCACCGGCTGCGGGCCGGGCGAGTCAGGGAAGAGCGCGCTGCCTCGAACCGCGGAAGGACGGCGCGGACAACACGAAGAGGGGCCGACTATGGCCCGGACTACTGTCCATCTCGCCTCCTCCCGGTCCGGCCGCGCACAGCGGGGCGCGGTCATGCGGCAAGGGGCAGCCGGGCGCATTCGGCCCCGGCACACCCCAACTCGTCAGAGCTTTGGCACTCCACGGCGTGATCCCCGCGAGGGAAGCCACTTGGGGTCACCCCTTGGGCCGGGGAGACCTGTCCTGATCCGGAGCGTCTCTCGACGGGTGGGATCAGTGGCCTGTGTCCGTGAAGACGCCTCACCGAACGAGGTGTCTGTTCAAACCACGAAAAGACTACGCCTGCCCCCACAGGCTTCCCTAATCCATGACCAGCCCTTGACCCGGGGGGCCGGGCCGGGTCGGCCGTCTCCACCTCTCCCGCGGCGGCGGCGAGCCAGGCCGTCAGGCGCCGTGCCTCCGGTCACCTGTCGCCGGGGTGTCCCGGTGAGAACCGGGCCTGTGGAGGACGGCGGTCACCGGCCCGCTGCCCGAACTCGATGCCCGGCCGGTCAGGCGCTCGGCACAGCCGCTTCTTCCTGCTTCGGCTCGTCGCGGGCGACTCCGGCGTCGCTCATGCCGAGGCTGAGGTGCTCGATGTGGTAGATCGCCTGGTCGAGGAGTTCCGCGACGTGGTTGTCGTAGAGCGAGTAGACCACCGAGCGGCCCTTGCGGGTGCCGACCACCAGGCCGAGGTTGCGCAGCAGGCGCAGTTGGTGGGAACAGGCGGACTGTTCCATGCCGACCTCGGCCGCCAACTCGGTCGCGGGCAGGGGGCCTTCGCGCAGCCGGGCCAGGATGAGCAACCGTGAGGGGGTCGCCAGCGCCTGGAGCGTGGTGGCGACCTTGGCGGCGCTGGCAGCGTCCAGTCGCCTGCGCGGAACGCCTTCTGCTGACGGTGCGGCTCCATGACCCATGGGCTCATGGTACCGACACATCTCATGAATACATGAACGGATATTCAATCTTTCCTGCTACGGTGGTGGGGTCGGACCGTGTGTTTCGCCCTGCCATTCCTGAAGGACCCGTGTCGTTGTCTTCCACTCTCACCCGCCCGGCGCCATCCGGCGTCGTCCGTGACGCGGTGGCGCCCCGGCGGCGCACCCGGATCCTCGCGCTGCCGGAGGCCCGCTGGGCGGCGGCCGCGTCGGTGCTGTTCCTGATCGCGCTGCCGCTGTATCTGACCGCAGCGCCGGCCTGGTCGTGGGGGCCGCTGTTCGCGCTCACCTACGCCACCGGCGGCTGGGAGCCCGGCTGGGCGGGCTTGCAGGCCCTTCGCGAGAAGACACTCGACGTGGACCTGCTGATGGTGGTGGCCGCGCTCGGGGCGGCGGCGATCGGGCAGGTCCTGGACGGTGCGCTGCTGATCGTCATCTTCGCCACCTCCGGCGCGCTGGAGGCGATCGCCACCGCCCGCACCGCGGACTCGGTGCGGGGTCTGCTCGACCTCGCCCCCACCACCGCGACCCGCCTGGGCGACGACGGCGGGGAGGAGACAGTGCCCACCGGGCAACTGCGCGTGGGCGACACGATCCTGGTGAGGCCCGGTGAGCGGATCGGCGCCGATGGCCGGGTGCTGGACGGGGCCGGCGAGGTCGACCAGGCCACCATCACGGGTGAACCGCTGCCGGTGGCGAAGGAGGCCGGGGACGAGGTGTTCGCGGGCACCCTGAACGGCACCGGGGCGCTGCGGGTCAAGGTCGAGCGCGACCCGTCGGACTCGGTGATCGCCCGGATCGTGGCCATGGTCGAGGAAGCGTCCGGGACCAAGGCCCCGACCCAGCTGTTCATCGAGAAGGTCGAGCAGCGGTACTCGCTGGGCATGGTCGCGGCCACGGTGGCGCTGTTCGCCCTGCCGCTGCTGTTCGGTGCGGCTCTGCAGTCCACGCTGCTGCGCGCGATGACGTTCATGATCGTCGCCTCGCCCTGCGCCGTGGTGCTGGCCACCATGCCCCCGCTGCTGTCCGCCATCGCCAACGCCGGACGCCATGGCGTGCTGGTCAAGTCCGCGGTGGTCATGGAACGCCTCGGGCAGGTGGACGCCGTCGCGCTGGACAAGACCGGCACCCTGACCGAGGGCACCCCCAGGGTCACCGACATCCGCCCGCTGAGCGGCTCCGGCCTGAACGAAGACGAGCTGCTGCGGCTGGCGGCCGCGGTCGAACACCCCAGCGAGCACCCGCTGGCCCGCGCGATCGTGGACGCCGCCCGCACCCGTGAGCTGGACATTCCGCTGGTGGAGGACTTCGCCTCCGCGCCCGGCACGGGCGTGACGGCCACCGTCGCCGACCGCACGATCGCGGTCGGCAGTCCCGCCCGACTGCTGGACGACGGTACGCATCCGGCCTCCGCGGTCGCCGCCGCCCTGCAGGAAGAAGGCCGCACCGCCGTGCTGATCACGGCCGACGGCACGCCGGTGGGAGTGCTGGGCATCGCCGACCGGTTGCGTGACGAGGCCGCCGGCACCGTCTCCGCCCTGCACGAGCTGACCGGCACGGCCCCGGTGCTCGTCACCGGCGACAACCCCCGCGCGGCCGCCCGGCTCGCCGCGGAGGTCGGCATCACCGACGTCCGCGCGGGCCTCCTCCCGCAGGACAAGGTCACCGCCGTGCACGAGATGGAACGGGCCGGGCGCAAGGTGCTGGTGGTCGGCGACGGCGTCAACGACGCCCCCGCGCTGGCCGCCGCCCACACCGGCATCGCCATGGGACGGGCCGGATCCGATCTCGCGCTGGAGACCGCCGACGCCGTAGTGGTCCGCGACGAACTGGCCACCATCCCCACGGTCGTGGCGCTCTCCCGCCGCGCCCGGCGCCTGGTCGTGCAGAACCTGGTCATCGCCGGGGTGTTCATCACCGGCCTGGTCGTCTGGGACCTGGCCGGCACGCTTCCGCTGCCGCTCGGTGTCGCCGGCCACGAGGGTTCCACCGTCATCGTCGGCCTCAACGGCCTGCGCCTGCTGGCCGACGCCGCCTGGCACCGCGCCCGCAACGGGAACGGACGGTGAGCCGCCACACCCGCAAAGCCGCCCCCGCGACGGCGGGGGCGGCCGGTTGCACGGTCACCGTCTGCCGCGGCTGCTGCAGCGCAACGGCGAAGATCCCGGCCTGGACCCCGCCGATCTGCGCCTCAGATCACTGGCATCCCGTCAGAACGATCGGCACATGAGCGTCACGAGCGTCACTTCCGCCGCCCATCCCCTGGCGTCGTCCGCGTGCGGCTACTGACGTACAGCGACCCACTGCGCGGATAGGCGCTGCAGAAGCTGCTCGGCGGAGTCGTCGGGGTGGAACTCCCGGAGGACCTGTGCGAGACGCAGCGCGCGGGCCACCTGGGGACCGGGAGAAAGGCCGAGCGCCTCCATGACGTTCGCGGCGGAGACGATCAAGGCTCCGCTCGTGTCGGCGAGAAGTGCCCACTCGGCGCGCAGGCGGATCTCATGGTCGAAGTCGGCATCGTGCGCCAGCTTCTCGAGTGCCCTCGCCCACCGCACCCGGTACCGAGCATGGATGCTGTCCAGCTTCTGATCGTTGAGCCGCTGAAGCCCCAGGTCTCCCGCGGCCTCCTGAAGGCTTTGCCGGTAACGCGGATAGTCCTGACGCTCCAAGGCGGCACGCCACTGCAACACCAGCGTGGACTTCTCCGGACTGCGCTCCACGGACTTGGCTATGGCCAGCATGAAGTGGGCATACGCCTCGTTCTGTTCGAGCAGCCTGGCCAAACAGTGCTGCCATTCAACCGTGGACTGGGGCACGACGGACCCGCAGGCCCGCTCGAACCACTCGTTGCAAACCCGCTCGGTCTCCTCGTCCTCGGAAACCGAAGCGTCCATGTGATGGACCAGGAACGCGCGCAACCGGCGCATCGTGTCCGCGAAGTCCTTCTCGGGCGGCGTGTGTCCCAGGGCCTCGGACTGTTCGTAGAGCCACCTGCTGGACGCCGCCCACGCCTCCGAGTACCACGCCCGCATCCAGATCGTGGCGAAGAAGAAGCCGGTCTGCGGGTGGGTGAAGTCGGGTGGAGGCAGACTGACGTCCGTGCCGGCTGAACGCTTCAACAGGTGGCGGGCGAGCCGGTCGAGATTCCGATGGACGCCGGTGATGCGGTTCCAGGCGGCCCCGGGCGCGACCTGCGGGGTGGGCTGCGTCGTGGTCACCGCGCACCTCGCACTTCGCTCTGCCGATGGGCGGCAGGCCCCAGAAGCGTGGGCCCACGACGCTCTCCAGGCTCCCGCGGGGGCTCCAGCCGCGGACCGATCATGTTGAAGGAGATGTAGGCGTCAAGCGTCCTGCCTTCGACGGCCTGGTCCGCTCCGAATCCGGACGGGTCGAAGGGGAGCTCCCGCTGGTACCCCTCGACCCAACAGCGACCGCCCTGGAAGTCCGCGTCGACCCGGAGGACTCGGGCCCGGAAGACTCGTGGGGCACCGTCCTCCCAGCTCGACACATAGACGTTGATCACGCGGCGGCGATCCCGCTGCTCCAGTGAGAGCCGGTCCAAGTCCCGGAACGCGTCCATCGCCCGGTCGATGCTGCCCAGGTGGAAGAGCGCCAGCGCGCGCATGAAGCGGACCCTGAGCGAAGGCATCGCGTCATAGGCCGACGCAAGTTCCGTGAGTTCGAGGCATTCCTGCCAGGCAGCCTGATCCAGCGGCAGGGTCTGGCGCTCACCCGAGAGGAAGCGCTCACCGGTTCGCGCGAACCACAGCAAGTCGACGGCAAGGCGCACACAGCGTTCGTCCTGGAGCCGCAGGGGATTTCGCCTGAGGTGCTCCAGAGCCCGCTGCACTCCCTCCTGGTCGGGTTCATTGTTGATGAAGCCACTGACCTTCAGCGCATAGAAGAAGGCGGCCAGCGGCTCGTCGTACGCCTCGAGCTTTTTCAACTGCTGCTCCGCCAGGAAATGGTCGCTCGCCAGCGAGGCGATCTCCACGAACTTGCTGTGGTAGAGGCCGGCCTGTCCGGGCTCGAGAGTCTCCGGGTCGATCGCTGTCAGGGCGCTCAGGCAGTCACCGATCAGCGTGGCTGCGGCCTCGTCGGACAGCGCTCCCGCCTTGAAGGTGTCCCGGGTCGCCCAGCAGAGCACATCCACCGGGTAGTAGTTGGTCGCCTCGCACTCCAGAGCCGCCTGGACGCTTCGTTTGAGCTCCCCGAGCTCGCCTGAGATGTACTCCTCGCTCGGCAACGGCTGAGGGACGCCGCCGTCGGGTCCGGAGTGGAGCAGTTCGTAGAGTTGGGAGCCGCGGACGCTGGCCTGCTCGACGTAGAGATTCAGGCGGATGTCCCGCCGGTGACCCAGGTCTTCGGCTTCCCGCAGCGCCTCGTCCACGGCCTCCTGCGCTGCCTCCAGGGCACGGCGCCGCAGGTCGACGTCCGGCCCCTGTCGGCGCTGGTCCCACACCGCCCACTCACGCCGCATGTTCACCTCTTTGTGGGTGAGCCGTGCATGAATGACAGGGCTGGTGACCAGCATTCTCAGCTTGGCGATGGAGTCAGCGATCAGCAGGTACTGGGCCCCGTACTTGCGCTGCTCCCGGTTCTTCTGCGGGCCGATCGCGGTGAGGAGCGCCATGACGAACTCGATCTCCGGACCGCCATTGCGAGCTCGGGAATCAGGACGGACCAGCTCGATCACCTCGGCGATCTGAGCCGCCTCCCGCTCCTCCCCCCATCTGCGGGCGCCGGTCAGCAGGGTTGCCTCCAACTGGTTACGCCCCCCGAGGGTGTAATTGCCCTGTTCGTCCTCGTCCCAGCGGATGATGTCTATCCCGCTCAGCAGGTCGGGAAGATTCCGGACGCCGTCGCGGCCGATGGTGCGCAGGGCGAGTTCAAGTGGCGTGCGCAGGCCGTGGCTGTGAATCAGCAGGATCAAGCTGAGGAGGCGCTCGTACGGGTCGTCCTGCCAGGCGGCCGCCCCCTCTTCCGAGGTGCCCGGGAGTGCTTCCAAGCCGTGCAGCAGGCCGGCCTTCTCCAGGGCCGCCGCCATGATCGTGGGCGGTTCGTAGTTGATCCGCGTACGGGCGGCGTGACCCAGGCGCTCCTCGGAGCGCCTCAGCTCGAGCACCAAGCCGCGGGACAGAGGAGCATGGGCGTCGGGCAGCAGGCGGTACAGTGCCGACAGGAACGATCGGTCGCGAGCCACGATCGCCTCGTCCGCGGCCTTGAGGACGATGCCGAAATCCGCCAGGTAGCGGGTGAAGCGGTCTAGCTCCTTTCCTGCGATGGTGGCCGGTGCCTCGACGAAGTCTCTGCCTCGCCGGTACCGGGGGGTCGTCCTCACCTGCTTGTCGGCCCGCACGCGCTTTCGGCCGCCGCCGTCGCCGAACTGGTCCGCGTCCCAGTAACAACTGCCGACCATGACCACCTTGCGGCCCCGGCTGCGCAGGTAGTCGAAGAGTCGCTGGTACTCCTCGGGCTCCAACATGCCGTCCCACACGATCAGGGTGTTGGCCCCTGACTGTTCCTCCGCCCACAGGCAGAAGTCATCGAGTGCCTGAAACTCCGGGCGCGTCGACTTGCGAGGGATGTGGAGGACGACTCGCCTCCCCGTCCGGGCGGTCTGGAAGGCCAGTCGAGCCAGAGCGACGCTCTTCCCCGTGCCCGACTGACCGACGACCAGAAGCGGCCCCCGTCGCTCAGGGGATGCGGCTGCGTCTTCGACCAGGTCCGTCAAGACCTTCTCGAAGCTGCGCTGGAAGGGCAGGCCGCGGGCGTGCGCCCACCAGGTCGGCGAGCCGTCACTCGCGCCGAGGAACTCGCGGAACTTCTGGAAGCGCCGATGCTTGGACTCGGCGGGCGGATCGTCGAGGAGGTCCACGTCCACCGGGCGGGCGTGCGGCAGAATGCGCTGCCAGCGGCTCCGGTCGATGGGCAGGCGCCGGTCGCCGACGCGCACCGCGTGGGTCGAGGTAGTGGTCGGGCCGCCGTCGCTCAGCCGACCGGTGCTGCGCGCCTCCTCCACCAGGGAGGCGAATGTCTCCCGATGCGGGACCAGCACCTTGAGGTTGATCGCCTCACGTATGAACTCGTCCGCGAGGATTTCGTCGGTCGAGGAGAACAGGTGCACCTGGTTCGGGACCGCGTCGCAGATCTGGCTGTAGAGCGTCTCGGGGTCGAGCCAGTCGTCGAGCGACCACCCCTCCACGACCAGCAAACCCCGCGGGGTCAGTCCGTCCGTCACGATCCGCGACAGAGCCTCGGCTGCCAGTGCTTTGCGTCGCGACAACTCCATCTTCGTCGCGGGCGGTCTCTCGTCGACCGGCTGGTCAACGCCTCCGAAGAGCATGAGCGCCTGGACGTCGGCCATGTCGCGCGACAGGCGCGTCCGGTCGCGCTGGGGCACAGTCTCCTGGACCGTCCGCCAGTCCTGTTTGAGACCCAGCCGCCACGAGGGATCGACGGCCGAGGAGAGCACGCCGTTCCAAGGGAACTCCAGAGTGGTCTTCAACGCCGGCGGCAGTACCAGTGCACGTCCAGCATCATTGAGCCCCTTGGCGGCCGCCTCACGGCTGTCGGGAGCGGCACCGAGAATTGCCTGATAGACGGTCTCGGGCAAGTCGTCCATGCCCAGTGACCTGGCTAGAGGCCCTACCAGCGGGTCGTGCCCCGTTTCGATGGATAGATAGCTCTGCCCCAGGAACAAGAAGGACGGACCTCTGTCCAGCCGCTCGAACAGCGCCTGCTTCCCCACCGACATGCAGTCTCCAGGTGAATAACCCAGTCGTCCCGACGTAGGCGACGGGTCGTCAATTGTGCACCGAGACGGTGGTTTTCGCACCACTCTTGGTGATCGTCGCGTCCCGCATTGACATGACGCCCAGCGAGGAACAGCGAGAGATCCGGCGCCAGGCGATCGTCGACACGGCAGTGGCGATGCTGGAGGAGATGCCGGTGGCCGAGATGAGCCTCGACGAGCCCAGCCGCCGGGTGGGGCAAGTCGAAAGTGCTGCGCTACTTGAATCCCGCGGGGCGGTGCTGCTCGCACACTGGAGCGCGCCGTCGGACATGGCTGGCGCAAGTCTCCGGCGGACTGTCCGGCGGGGTCGATCCGCGCCTGAGCACGGCGAGCAGGTGACAGCGGTCCCGGCCCGGCCCCTGGCGCACCACGGCGGGCCGAAACCGCAGGTCAACGGCGCTCCGGCAAGCGGGGCAATTCACGTCGTACGCCCACGGGGGTGCTCGACCGGGGTCTTCGACAAGCAGATCCGCAAGCTCAACCGGCTGGCCGGCTGACGCCTGCCCGCACCCAGGCTCACCCGCAGGGAAGAGACGCACAGGGAGCGGCCATGGCGGAGATCCGGATCGCCGTGCCCTGCGCCGCCCGAAGGCGGGCCGCCCTGATCGTTGAGCCGTTTCAAACAACCATGACCCGACTTGCATGAGGAAACCGATCGGTTTACGTTGGAGACGAAACCGATCGGTTTCCCAATTCCTGGAGGTAGTCGTGACAGCAATCGAAGGCGCCACCGTCCTTGTCACCGGAGGCGGCCGGGGCATCGGCAAGATGCTGGTCGAGGAGCTTTACGGGCGAGGTGCCGGCAAGGTTTACGCCACGGCCCGCGACCCGCGCACGGTGACGCACCCCGACGCCGTCCCGCTGGCTCTTGAAGTGACCGACCCCGCATCCGTGACAGCCGCCGCCGAGCAGGCCCAGGACGTCACCATCCTGATCAACAACGCCGGCGCCTCGGTCCGTGCCTCCTACCTCGACTCCCCGATGGTGGACGTGCGCCGGGACCTGGAGACCAACTTCTACGGGCCGCTGCTGGTCACCCGGGCCTTCGTGCCGATCATCGAACGCAACGGCGGGGGCCACATCCTCAACGTCCACTCCGCCCTGTCCTGGGTGGCCGACGGCACGCCCTACGGCGCCTCCAAGGCCGCCCTGTGGTCGCAGACCAACTCCCTGCGCCTGGAGCTGCAGCCCCGCGGCATCGCGGTGACCGGACTTCACATGGCCTACGTGGACACCGACATGACCTCGGGCATCGACGCACCCAAGGCCGACCCCCGCGACATCGCCGTGGCCGCGCTCGACGGCATCGAGGCGGGCGCCCACGAGGTGCTGGCCGACGACACCACCCGCTGGGTCAAGTCGCAGCTGTCCGCCGATCTGGAAGCCATGTACCCGCAGTTGAACGGCTAGCACGCACTCACCGATTTCAAGGAACTTCCCGTGGAAAGTTCTCGTGCTGGCGGATCTCGTGGTCCAGGGACTCGGAGTACCCCCTCGATCGCATAGTGCGCCTGCCGCTGGGGGCAGATGCCGACGAGGCCACGGCCTTCCTCGCGCACGGCATGCCGATCAACACCCTTACGGCCATCGGGCTTCCCTCCGATTGCCGGGAGGCAGGGCGGTAAGGCCGCCGAGCCCGCTCCGGGTGCCGGAGGTGGGCGTCAGCCCCGAGGGCGCACCAGGCGCCGGGCCCACTCGAAAAGGCGATGCGTCAGCGCACGCCTGCCGCATCGAGCAGGGTGGCCACCGTGGGGGCGATGAGCCCGGTGAGGTTGTCGGCTCCGATCCCCGCGCGGGCGCTGGCGCCGTCGAAGACCAGGCTTAGCTGTCGGGCCAGCAGGTCGGGATCGCTCGCACCGCCCTGCTCCGCCTCGGCCCGGAAGAAGGCCGTCAGGTTCCCCTTGACCCGGTGGGCCACCTGACTCGCGGGGTGGCTCTGATCCTTGAGCTCGATCTGCACCGCCAGATACCGGCATCCCCGGAACTCGGGCGCGCCCGCATGCAGTTCGACCTGCTTGAAGACGTGCAGGATCCGCTCGCGGGGTGAACGGCCGTCGTCCGCCGCGGGCAGGAGTGTCGCCGCGAAGGCGGAAGCCCGTTCCTCCAGGCTCGCCGCCAGCAGTTCGTCCTTGCTCTCGAACAGCTGGTACATGGAGCGCTTCGACACCCCCGCCGCCTTGCACAGCGCCTCGATGCCGATGCCGACACCGTCGCGGTAGGTGAGTGTGGCCGCCGCCTCCAGCAGCCGCTCTCGGGGACTCGCCTTCACTTCGGTGCTCATGCTGTGAGGTTAACTCGATTCGGGAGAAATATAAACCGATCGGTTTACAAGGTCGACCGGGGCGTCCGGCCCGAGGCTCGGCGACGGCCACGGGGAAAGGTACCGTCGCCGAGGCCTGAGGGTGTGCGTGCCGTGCCCGCGGGCGGCGCACACTGGGACCACTCCGCACCGTGGCCCCCGTCCGGAGTGGATCGCGGGTCCGCTACGTCAGGGCGGCGGTCTCCAGAACGTCGGGCGGGCAGTAACCGTGGCCCCTGCCCGCCCGACGCGTCCATGGTTCACGACTCCCGGATCAGAGGTGCATCGGTGCGGGCGGCGATGTCCTCGGCGGTGACATCCGGCGCGCATTCCACGAGAGCGAGGCCCTCGGGTGTGACGTCGAGGACGCCGAGGTCGGTGATGATGCGGTGGACGCACTGTTCGCCGGTGAGCGGCAGGGTGCATTCGGTGAGGATCTTCGGGCTGCCGTCCTTGGCGATGTGTTCCATCAGGACGATGACGCGGCGGACGCCGTGGACGAGGTCCATCGCGCCGCCCATGCCCTTGACCATCCTGCCCGGAATCATCCAGTTGGCCAGGTCGCCTGCGGCGGAGACCTGCATCGCGCCGAGCACGGCGGTGTCGATGTGGCCGCCCCGGATCATGCCGAAGGACAGGGCCGAGTCGACGAAGGAGGCCCCGGGCAGCACCGTGACGGTCTCCTTGCCCGCGTTGATCAGGTCGGGGTCGACCTCGGCCTCGGTCGGGTACGGGCCTGTGCCCAGGATGCCGTTCTCGGAGTGCAGGACCACATGGACGTCCGGGGGCAGGTGCCCGGGGATGAGGGTGGGCAGGCCGATGCCGAGGTTGACGTAGGAGCCGTCGGTGAGTTCGGCGGCGGCGCGGGCGGCCATCTGGTCCCGTGTCCAGCCCAGCCGCGTTCCCAGGGTGGTGCTCATGCGCGTACGGCCCCTCGTGTCGAAGACTCGGAAAGGGAAAGGTGCTCGATCTGCTTGTCGGCGGCCTCGGTCGGGGTGAGGACCACGATCCGCTGGACGAAGATGCCCGGCAGGTGGATTTCGTCCGGGCTCAGCGCGCCCGGCTCGACGAGTTCCTCCACCTCGGCGACGGTGATGCCGCCCGCCATCGCCGCGAGGGGGTTGAAGTTGGCGGCGGACTTACGGAAGACCAGGTTCCCGTGGCGGTCGCCGCGCCAGGCCCGTACCAGGGCGAAGTCGGTGGTGATGCCGTGCTCCAAGACGTACGAGCGGCCCGCGAAGTCGCGGGTCTCCTTGGGCGGGGAGGCCACCGCGACCGTGCCGTCGGGCCGGTAACGCCAGGGCAGCCCTCCCCTGGCCACCTGGGTGCCCACCCCTGCCGGGGTGTAGAAGGCGGGGATGCCCGCTCCCCCGGCGCGCAGCCGTTCGGCCAGCGTGCCCTGCGGCACCAGCTCCACCTCCAGCTCGCCCGACAGGTACTGACGGGCGAACTCCTTGTTCTCGCCCACGTAACTGCCCGTGACACGGGCGATCCGGCCGTCGGCCAGCAGGACTCCCAGTCCGCGCCCGTCCACACCGCAGTTGTTCGACACGACCTCCAGGCCGGTGGTGCCCTGGGCGTGGAGGGCCTGGATGAGCACGGCGGGGATGCCGCTGAGGCCGAAGCCGCCGACGGCCAGCGACGCGCCGTCGGGGATGTCGACGACCGCCTCGGCGGCGCTCGCGCGGACCTTGTCCATGAGAGAGGGCCTTTCTGTCGTGGCTGTCCCGCGTGGTCGCCGGTTCAGGCGTCCGCGCGCAGGGCGTCGGAGATCGACTTGGCACCGCCGTGGACGGTGAGTCCGCCGTCGACCGGTATCTCGGCCCCCGTGATGAAGGACGCCTCGTCGGAGAGAAGGAAGACGACGAGCGGGGTGATCTCGTCGACGGTTCCGGTGCGGCCGAGCGGTGTCTCGCGGACGTTCGCCTCTCGGAAGCCGGGCGCCGCGGAGGCGGTCATGTCCGTTTCGATGAAGCCGGGGTGGACGATGTTCACGCGGATGCCGACGGGCCCCAGTTCCATGGCGGCGGTCCGCGACAGGCCGCGCAGCGCCCACTTGCTGGCCGTGTAGGCGACCGGGTAGTGGCCGGTGAGCGCCGCGGACGAGCCGACGTTCACGATCGAGGAGCCGGGTGGCATCAGCGGGGCAAGGTGCTGGATGCCCAGCAGCGGGCCGGTGACGTTGACCGCGTGGACCCGGGCCATGTCCTCGGGGCGTACGTCGTCGATCCGGGCCCGCCAGGTGACGCCCGCGTTGTTGACCAGGCCGTGCACCTGCCCGTACGCCTCACGCAGATCGGCGGCGAGTTCCGCCCAGTCCTTCTCGTTCGTGACGTCGAGACGGCGGCAGCCGGGTGACTCCGAGACGTCGGTGGCGATCACCCGGGCGCCCTCGCGGGTCAGTGCCTCGGCCTCGGCGGCACCCTGGCCACCGGCCGCGCCCGTGACCACGACGACCTTGCCGAGGAGCCTCTTGGGGTGCAGGTCGGTCACGGCCGCTCCCGGGGGCGGCGGCGGGCGACCGGAACCGGTATGGGATCAGGGCCGGCCACCACGGTGTTGGAGACGGAGCCGATGCCCTCGACGGTGAGGGTGACCGTGTCGCCGGGCTTCAGGGGAGGCGGGGACTGCTCACCCCGTACACCCCACAGCTCGGCGAGGCAGCCGCCGTTTCCGCAGGTCCCGGAACCGAGGACGTCGCCGGGGCGGACGACGGAGCCGCGTGAGGCGTAGGCGGCCATCTCCTCGAAGGTCCAGCTCATGTTGGACAGCAGATCCTTGCCCACGACCTCGCCGTTGATCTCGGCGGTGAGCGCCAGGCGCAGGAAGCCGTCCGCGTCGCGGTACTTCTCCAGCTCGTCGGCGGTGACCAGGTAAGGACCCAGCGTGGTGGCGGTGTCCTTGCCCTTGCAGGGGCCGAGGCCGACCTTCATCTCGGCGGACTGCAGGTCCCGTGCCGACCAGTCGTTGAAGACGGTGTAGCCGACGATGTGGTCGCGGGCCTGCTCGGGCGTGAGGTCGCGGCCCTCCTTTCCGATCACGGCGGCGACCTCCAGCTCGAAGTCGAGCACGCTCGACCCCGGCGGCATGGGGATGTCGTCGTGCGGCCCGTACATCGCGTAGGGGTTGCCGAAGTAGAACGTCGGGGCCGCGTACCACCGCTCCGGTACCCCGGCAGCCCCGTCCACGGACCGCCGTACGCCCTCGACGTGTTCCTCGAAGGTGACGAAGTCCCGCACGGTGGGCGGCTGGAGCGGCGCCAGCAGTCGTACGTCGGAGATGTGGGGGCCGGCCGGGACGTCGAGGATCGCGGAGCCCGCGTCGAGCAGTTCGGGCAGGCCGCCGCCCTCGGCGAGCAGGCCGGTCAGTGAGCTGACGCCGGGCAGGGGGTGGAGTGTGCCGTCCTCTGAGACGACGGCCTCGTGGCGTCGGTTGCGGTACTCGTACGCGGCGAAACGCATGGCGGTTTCCTGTCGGCTGTCGGCGTGAGGGGTGGCACGAAGGCCGGGGGTGCGGCATGGGAGTCAGGGCAGTTGACAGGGCAACCGCACCCCCGGGGACTGAAGGCTCCGCCGATCAGACCGGCGGAGCGACGAAGACGCCGCGGTCGACGTCGTTGAAGGACTCCTTGGTAACCAGTTCGTTCATGGGGTTGGCGGTGCCCCACTGGTCGGTGACCTCGGGCTTCGAGAAGTCGTAGACGTGCGGGTGCCAGGTGTCCTCGTCCAGCAGCTCCAACTCCGTCGTGTACTCCACCGTGTTGCCGTGCGGGTCGAGGAAGTAGGTGAAGGTGTTGTCGCCCGCCATGTGCCGGCCCGGCCCCCAGATCTTCCGGAAGCCGGCGCGCATCACACGGCCGGAGCCGCGCATGTACTCGTCGATGCCGCGCATCTCGAAGGAGATGTGGTGCAGCGAGGTGTGCGGACCCTTGGCGATGGCCATGGAGTGGTGCTGGTTGCTGATCCGCATGAAGTGCATGACGTCGCCGATGTGCGGATGGCCGAGCGTGTCGGACAGCCGGAAGCCGAGGTGCTCCTCGTACCACGCCTTGGTCCTGTCCAGGTCCGGGGAGTTCAGCACGACGTGCGACAGCTTGACGGGGATCGACTCCTTCTCCTCGATCTTGCGGTGCTGTCGCACCTCGACGTCGGCGGAGACCTCGATGGTGCGCCCGTCGACGTCGAAGAAGCGGAAGCCGTAACCGCCGCCGGGCGTCTCCACCTTGCCCGGCTGGGAGATCAACCGCACTCCGCTCGCGAGGAGTCGCTCGGCGAGAGTGTCCACGTCGGCGGCGCTCGCGGCGCCGTAGGAGACCAGGTCGAGGCGCTTCTCGTCGGCCTTGCGCAACCGGACGACATACTGCTCGGGGCTGCCCTCGGCGGCCAGGAAGGAGATGCCGGAGTCCTCGGCGACCTTGGTCAGGCCCCAGACTCCGGCGTAGAAGTCGAGCTGCTTGTCGTAGTCCGGCACGGCGAGGTCGACGTGGCGGAGGTGGGTGAGCAGGCGGTTGTTCATGGGGGGGCTCCTCAGACGAGGTTGAGCAGAGCGGCGGCGTTTCCGCCGCGGACGGAGTGGAAGTCGGTGTCGGGCAGGTCTGCGGCGCGCAGCGCGCCGAGCGGGTCGTCGGTGCCCATGTCGAAGGGGAAGTCGGAGCCGAGCAGGACCCGTTCCGGGCCGACCGCTCGCAGCAGCTCCCGCAGCACCTGGGGGTCGTGGACGAGGGAGTCGAAGTACAGCTGCCGCAGATAGCTGCTCGGTTCCCGCTCACAGCCCCGGGCGTCGGGACGGGCCCGCCAGGCGTGGTCGGAGCGGCCGATGTGGGTGGGCAGGTAGCCGCCGCCGTGCGCCGCGATCAGCTTCAGGCCCGGATGACGGTCCAGGACGCCGGAGAAGATCAGGTGGGAGAGGGCGACCGCGTTCTCGGTGGGCTGGCCGACGGTGTTGGACAGGTACCACTGGTCCAGGCGCTCGTCGAGGGTGCAGCCGAACGGGTGCAAGAAGACCAGGGCGCCTGTCTCCTCCGCACGGGACCAGAAGGCTTCGTACGCCGGGTCCGACAGTTCGTGGCCGGGCGCGTGCGAGGAGATCTCCACCCCACTCAGCCCTTGGTCCAGGGCGTGGTCGAGCAGGCCGGCCACGAGGTCGGGATGCTGGAGCGGGACCAGGCCCAGGCCGTGCAGGCGGTCGGGAGCCTTCGCACAGTGTGCGGCGGTGCCCTCGTTGGCCAGTCGGCAGACCTTCTCGGCCAGTCGGGGCTCGACCCAGTAGTGGTAGTGGGACGGCGAGGGGCTGACCATCTGGATGTCCACGCCCTGCGCGTCCATGGCCGTCAGGCGCACCGCGGCGTCCGTCAGCTTCGGCACGCGCGCGCCGACCATCGGACCGTTCACTGCCAGGGCCGCCGGGCCGTTGCGGCGCGCGTCGAGGGCGCGGGCCTCGGCGAGACCGGGATGACCGGCGACGGCCTCCTCGACCTCCGGAAGCAGGAGGTGGGCGTGGACGTCGATGGTCGGCGCGGAGGATGCGGTGGTGGTCACGGGCGCTCCTTGAGGAGGTTCATGGTGCGGCCGACCAGCCCGGCCATGTCGGCGTCGCGCACACCGTCCAGCTGCCACTGGCCGATCTGCATGGACGCCTCGACGACGGTGCGCACCCGGGGAATGCGGCGGTCGTGGTAGGCCTGGAGCAGCTCGTCGTCCCAGTCCCGGCCGTCGGCCACGGCCCCGCCGAGCAGCTCGGCGAGGACGAGGGCGTCCTCCAGCGACATGGCCGCGCCCTGGGCCATGGTGGGCGGGCAGCAGTGGGCGGCGTCGCCGATGAGCACGACCCGGCCCCGGTGCCAGGAGTCCTCGACCAGCAGGCGGTCGAACCAGGTGTAGTTGACCTTCTTCGGGTCGGTGATGTGCTCGGTGATCTCCGGCCAGACCCCGCCGTAGCTCTGCGCCAGGCTGCGCATCTCGTCGGCGTAGGTGGCCGGGTCGATGGAGGCGCGGTCGCGGCACCCTTCGACGACGTACGCGTAGATGGTGTTCTCGCTGGTGGGGCAGTAGCCGGCGATGTAGGCGGGGCCACCGTAGGCGAGGTCGGTGCGCGTCACGCTCTCGGGCCGCGGGGCGGCGATGCGCCAGATGGCCATGCCGGTCGGCTCGGGTTTGTCCGTGATGCCGATCGCGGCGCGGGTGGCGGAGTTGAGGCCGTCGGCGCCGATCACCAGGTCGTAGCGGCCCTCGCTGCCGTCGCTGAAGCGCACCGACACGCCGTCGGCGTCCTGCTCCAGCGCTTCGGCGGTGGTGCCGAGGCGAACGCCGGCGCCACAGGCGCGGACCGTGTCGATGAGGATCTGCTGCAGCTGGGGGCGCTGCATGCCGAGGGTGGCGGGCAGGTCCTCGCCGCCGGTCTGGATGTCCTCTGCGACGAACAGGACGGTGCCGTCGGGGGTGGTCACGCCCAGCGAGCCGAAGGCGTATCCGGAGGCTTTCACCTGTTCCCACACGCCCAGTTCGCGCAGGACCCGCAGGGCGTTGCCCTGGAGGGTGATGCCGGATCCGGTGGTGGCGTTCCAGTCCGGCTTGGCCTCGATCAGGTCGACGGCGATGCCGGCGCGGCGCAGCAGGATGGTGACGGCGTTGCCTGAGGCGCCCCCGCCGATGACCAGGACGGTGGGTGTGCCCCCGGCCGGAGGCTGGGAGAGAGTGCGGCTGTCAGCCATGTCGGGGATTCCTCCCGGGGTTGGGCCGCGCGGCTTCGGGCGGCGGGGGCTGCGGCTCGCCCGCTGCGCGTGCGGGCCAGAGGTGGGGACGGGTCACCCGGCGAAGCGGGTGGAGCGGTGGAGGCCGGATGCGCCGCTGCTGTCCGGGGAACGGCGCATCCGGCAGTAGTGCGGGTTACTTGACGGCGATCGGGTTGACCGGGGAGCCGACGGCTCCGGTGATGGGGAGGGGAGCGGCGGTGAGCCAGAACTCGTACACGCCGTCGTCGGCGCAGTCGGCGGCGAGTGCGTCGAGGTCCCACATCTCGCCGATCAGCAGGCCCATGTTGGGGATGACGACCTGGTGCAGCGGCTGGAAGGCGCCCTCGAACTCGTTGGGGCGGACCTCGAAACCCCAGGTGTCGGTGGCGATGGCGGCGATCTCGGTGCCGTGCAGCCAGCCGGCGGTGGTGAACGACAGGCCGGGCGCGGGGCCGCCCGCGTAGTCGCCCCAGCCGTCGCGGCGGGCGCGGGCGAGACGTCCGGTACGGACGAGGACGATGTCGCCGCGGCCGACGGTCACCCCGTGGGCCTCGGCGGTCTGCTCGAGGTGCTCCTCGGTGATGGCGAACCCGTCGGGCAGCTCTCCCCCGCTCTCGGCTCCGCTCGAGCGGGAGGTGCCCCCACTCGTGCCGACGACCAGGCCCACGTCGAGCAGCACGCCGCGTCCCGCGACGTACGGCGCCATGTGCTCGATGCCGGTGACAAGGTCTCCGTCGGAGGTGACCACCTGCTCGGCGGCCCGTCCGTTCCACGCCTTGCCGTGGTCGAAGATGTGCCCGAGGCCGTCCCACTGGGTGGAGCACTGCAGCGGCATCGCGATCACGTCGTCCGCGCCGCCGATGCCGTGCGGGAAGCCCTGGTTGCCGAGGGCCGCGTCGGTCCCCGTGTCGAGCATGGTGTGCACCGGGTTGGTGCGACGCCGCCAGCCCTTCTGCGGGCCGTTCATGTCGAACCGCTGCGACAGCGAGAAGCTCACGCCGCGGCGCACGAGCGCCGCGCCCTCGCGCCGCTTGGCCTCGTCGAGGAAGTTCAGCGTGCCGAGCACGTCGTCCTCACCCCAACGCCCCCAGTTGGAGTACGCCTTGGCGGCCTCGGCTATCGCGCCCTCCGGGTCGCGGCGGTCCAGGCTCATGCCGTTCCCTCCGCGACACAGCGGGTGCGCTGCACGCCCAGACCGGTGATGGAACCCTCCATGACGTCGCCGTCGCGCAGCAGGCGTCCCCAGTGGATGCCGTTGCCGGCCGGGCTGCCGGTCAACACCAGGTCACCGGGCAGGAGTTGAGCCGTCTGCGAGGCGTACGACACCAACCGGGCGACTCCGAAGAGCATGTCCTTGGTGGACTCGTCCTGCATGGTCTCGCCGTTCAGCTTGAGCGTGACCCGCAGGTCACCGGTGTCCGCGATCGACTCCGCAGGTACGAGCCACGGGCCGAGCGGCGTGAAACCGGGAGCGTTCTTGCAGCGCAGCCAGTCGGTACCGATGGCCTTCATGTCCCGGCGGAACACCGTGGCGCGGTCGGTGAGGTCGTTGGCGATGGTGTACCCGGCGACGTACTCCAGGGCCTCCTCGACCGTCACCCGATAGGCGGGTTTGGCGACGACGGCCGCCAACTCCAGCTCCCAGTCCGGCTTTTCGGCCCAGGCGGGCAGGACCACGTCGTCGTAGGGGCCCGTGATCGCGCTGGGCAGGCCGATGAACACGTACGGCAGGTCCTCGGCGGCCCGGCGGTCCATGACCGCGGCGATCTCCGCTCGTGCCTCCTCGACGGTGCGGGGGTCGTCGGGGGAACGGTGGGCGACCTCCAGATCGATCACGTGCTGCCGGTAGTTGGCGCCGGACTGGAAGATCTGCCGCGGCTCGATGGGGGCGTGCACGCGCAGGCCCTCCAGTGGCAGCCGGCCGTGGGAGTCGTCGTCCGCCAGGGTGCGCAGGACGGGGAGGGTCTCCTCCCACCGCTCCAGGACTGCGCGCAGATCCGACGGCGCCCAGTCCAGGGCGCTGCGCAGATCGAGTACCCGGTCATCGGCCAGGAGGCCGGGAAACGACTCCCCGTCCTGAGCGGAGAACGTGCCGAGCGCGAACGGGCCGGCTGGTTGCGCGAGCATTGCCATCAGATTTCCTCCAGCGGGGTTGCGGACTACTGTGACCCCGATCGGCGAATCACGGAAATAGATCCTGTGGATGCGCTGAATCCATGCGATGGATGGCCTTGACCTGCCTGGTGGTGCCCGGTGAACCTGTCCCGACTCGACCTCAACCTGGTCGTCGCCCTGCGTGCTCTGCTGGAGGAGCGCAACGTGACGCGGGCCGGTGAGCGCATCGGACTGAGCCAGCCCGCGATGAGTGCGGCACTGGCCCGGCTGCGCCGCCATTTCGACGACGAATTGCTCGCCCGCACCGGCAACGCCTACGAGCTGACTCCGCTCGGCGCCGCCCTGCGCGACCGCAGCGCCACCGCGTGCGACCTGCTGGAGCGGGTCTTCTCCAGCCAGGCCGACTTCGATCCGGCGGCGGAGTCACGTGAGTTCACCCTGCTCGCCTCCGACTACGGGGCGGCCGTGTTCGGTGCCGCACTCGCCCGCACCCTGCACGAGGAGGCGCCCGGCATCCGGCTCACCTTCCAGCACCCGGCACCGAACGTCGTGGAGAACACCGCCGCGGTGCTGAGCACCGTCGACGGACTGCTGATGCCGCACGGCGTCATCGACGGCTTGCCCGCCGTCGACCTCCACGAGGACCGCTGGCTGTTCCTGGTCGCCGACGATCACCCCGAGATCGGTGACGAACTCTCCCTTGACCAGCTGGGGCGTCTGCCCTGGGCCGTCTACCAGCGTCCCTACGACGCCCCGGCCGCCCGCCAGCTCAGCATGATAGGGATCAGTCCCCAGGTGGAGGTGTCCGTGCAGACCTTTCAGCTGCTGCCCCTCATGGTCGAGGGCACCCGCCGGATCGCGATGATCCAGGAGCGCCTGGCGCGCAAGGCGGTCCGATCGGCCGCGGTGCGCGTCCTGCCCTGCCCCTTCGAGGCGGTACCGGTGCGGGAGGCGATGTGGTGGCACCCGGTGCACGCTCAGGACGCGGGCCACATCTGGCTGCGGCAGAAGGCCGCGGAAGTGGGCGCGACGCTGGCGGGCAACGGCTACAGCTATGGCAAGGGCCCAGGGAAGGGCGTGCCCGTCGACCAGAGCGCGGGGTTGCCGCCGGGCCGGCTCTGACCGGGTCCGGCGGCAGCCCGTGATCGACGCGCTCTCGGTGGCCTTCCCGCACACCCTCAGGCCAACTGCTCCGGCAACGGCCGGGGATCGACGGCGCCCACCCGGCGGCGGGCCGCCCACAGCCCCGCCGCGACTAGGGCGGCGGCCAGCCCCAGCACACCCACCGCACCGGCGAGACTGCCGACCGCGGACTCCCCGGCGAGCAGCACCAGCGGGCAGATGAACTCACCGCCGAAGAAGGCCGTCATCCACAACCCCGTCCCACGGCCGCGGTCCTCGAACGCCAGCCGGGACATGGCACTGGTGAGGAGGGCGGGCAGCAGCATGCCGGTGCCCACACAGTTGACGACCGCCCCGATGACCAGCAGTGGGGCATTGCCCGCGAGGAACATCACCCCGAAGCCGACCGCGCAGACCGCGAAGACGGCGGGCAGCATCGGGTCGGGAGAACGCTTGAGCCGGGCGAAGGCGACCGCTCCGCCCACGGTCGCGGCACTGGCGATCGCGGTGGCCAGCCCGATCACGCCGGTGTTCTCCACCCCGAGGTCGTCGAGCAGGTACGACATCTCCACCGGCACGGTGTAGAAGACCATCGCCCCGAAGAAGGTGAGGGCACAGATGCCGCCCAACTGCCGCCAGGGGAACGAGCGGCGGGCCTCTGTCTCGGCCGGAGTCTCCTCGCCGTCCGCACGGGCCGCCGGGTTGGGCAGGGCGGTTGCCATCAGCGGGGCGAGCGCCAGGCTCACGGCGTAGACCCAGAAGGGCACGCGCCAGCCCGCCGATCCGGCGGCGCCGCCGAGCACGAAGAAGACGGTGGCCGACACGGAGGCGCACATGGTCTGCAGGGCGAGGTACTTCACCCGCCGGTGACCGCTGTAGTAGTCCCCGATCAGAGTCGTGCAGCAGGTCATGATCGCGGCCTCGGCGACTCCGACCAGGGCACGGCTGGCGATGATGCCGCCCAGCGAGTCCAGCCACAGCGGTGCGGTGCCGAACAGCGCGTACAGGACGGTCGCCACGACCAGCAGGCGCTTGCGGCCCACCCGGTCCACGATCACCCCGGCGAACGGGGCCAGCAGCGCCAGCGCCAGCGCCGGGACGGTCAGCGCGAGGGGCACCAGCGCCTTGGCCCCCGGGACCGACGCGAAGTGGTCCTGCATCTTCGGCAGTACCGGGGCGATCAGCACCGCCCCCAGGATCGGCAGACAGCTGCCCGCCATCAGAAGGGTCACCCGCAGCAGATGGGCCGGGCCCGAGACGGCGACGGCTGACGGAGTGGTGGCATCGACCGCCGCGTGAGGCGGCGGGGGCACGGAACCGGGCATGGCGACTCCAGGGGGCGGTGTAAGGGAGTGGGCATGCCTCACGGGCGCCGACGGCGCACGGCATGCCGGGGAAGCTCGCACGCCGGCGGCATCCGGACAGCGGCGTGCGGTAGCGACGACTATGGGGGCGCCGAAGCGCCGGTGCCATCCCCTGCGCGATCCGAATCCCGTATCCGGGTTATCCACGCTGTGGATGGGATGGGCAACCGTCACGCAGACGGAAGACGTGCACGACCGTTCCTGCGCGCGAACAGCGGTGTCCCGGAGCTCGGACGTCCCGGCCTCCGGGACACCGCCGGCTGTCGGCAGCCGACACGTCGCGCACGCCGGGCGGCGTCAGCGGACAGGCAGCGGCAGGACGCGCCGATAGGCGGCGACGGCGACGACCGCGACCACCACATGCATCACCATCAGCCCGGCGACGGCCAGCGGCCCACTGCCGGGCGTACCGCCACCAAGGAGGGACAGGTCGGGCCCGAACGACACGACCACGAGCACGGGCACCAGCCACCGCAGCAGCCCCGCCGGGTTCTTGGCGACACGACGGACGACCGCCCAGCCCATGGCGCCGAGGACGACGCCGAACACCGTCAGCGGCCCGTACGCGGAGGGGTGCAGCGGAGCGAAATCGCCCGACGCCCCCGCCGCGCGGGCGAGCAACGCGACCACCACGTTTCCGAGGACGGCCACGACAGCCGCCGCGAGAAGCCCCACGACCACGGTCAGGCGGCGGGAGCGCGGGGCGGACGGGGCGGGCGATACGGCTTCGGGGACGGAACCGGACATGGGGACCTCCTGCGGAGAGCTCAAGAACGACAGGTGCAGCGCCGGAAAGGCAGACGTTTGATTTCTCAAACATGTGGGACGCTACCCCGAAGTGTTTGATCAGGCAAACACCTCGGTTAGAGTGGCCACCATGACTTCCCCCCGGTGGCTCACTCCCGAAGAACTGCGAGCCTGGATCAACTACCTGGACTGCTCGACACTGCTGAACGACTACCTCGATCAGCAGTTGCGGCGCGACGCGGCCATGACGCACGCGGACTACAGCCTCCTGGCCCGCCTGTCCGTGGCACCCGACCGCGCCCTGGGGATGTCCTTGCTCGCCGAGCAGTTGAAGTTCACCCGCAGCCGCCTCACGCGCGCGGTGATCCGCCTGGAGGAGTCGGGCTACGTGCGGCGCCGGGACGATCCGGCCGACGGACGCGGACAGCTGGCCGAACTCACCGATGCCGGCATGGAGTTGATGACCAAGGCCGCCCCCGGCCATGTCGCTGCCGTACGCCGCGTGGTGTTCGACGCCCTCAGCCCCGAACAGGTGGAGCAACTCGCCACCATCACCGCCACCGTGGTCGCCTCCCTCAAGCAGGCCGGCGAGGAGGACGCCTACCCGGCGGCCCTGCCGTGGCATCGCCGCTGACTCCGGGGACCTGCCCCGTTCACCGGGCTGAGCCTGCGTCAGTTCGGCAAGCTGATCACCGCATATTCGAGCGTCGTCCGAGCGTCAAGATTGTGGATTCCGCATCACCACTCCGCCCGCGAGATGCGCGCCAGCCCTTGAAGCTGCAGTTCGGACTGTTCCGCACAACAGCACCTCAGTCGCCCTCTACGAACGACAACAAGTCGAACTGACCATCTGGCATACAAAACAGCAGGTCAGATGCCCTTCTTAGTAGGCTCCAGAATCGCCACGCACTCCACGTGATGCGTCATCGGAAACAGGTCGAACGCCCGCAGCGAGCGCACCCGGTACCCGCCCTCCCGGAAGTACGCCAGGTCCCGTGCCAGGGCGGCCGGGTCGCAGGCCACGTAGGCGATCCTGCGTGCGCCCAGCGAGGAGAGGTGGGCCACCGTCCCGCGGCCCGCGCCCGCCCGGGGCGGGTCGAGGACGATCAGGTCGGTCTCCGTGATGCCCGTGCGCGGCAGGACGGACTCGACCTTGCCCTGTTCGATCCGGACGCGCGGGAAGTCGGCGAGGTTGTGCCGGGCGTCCTCCACCGCGCGCCGGCCCGACTCGATGCCGAGCACCGCGCCCTTCTCGCCGACCCGGTCGGCCAGCGCGCCCGCGAAGAGGCCGACGCCGCAGTACAGGTCGAGTGCCGTGTCGCCCTTGCGTGGCAGCAGGCCCTGCATCACCGCCGTGACCAGGGTGTCCGCCGCCTTGGGGTGGACCTGCCAGAAGCCGCCGGCCCCGACGCGGTGCGTGCGGCCGTCGGCGCGTTCGCGGACGAAGGGGCGGCCGTGGACGCGGTGGACGCCGCCCGTCTTCTCGTCGACCCGCAGGACGGAGACCGGCTTGTCGAGTTCCACCAGCGGCAGGCGGGCGCCCGGCCTCGGGGTCAGGACGACCTGGCGGTCCTGCGAGCCGGTCGCCGCGATGGCCTCGACGGACTCCATCCCCGTCCAGTCCCGCTTCTCGACGCCCAGCTCGCTGACGCCCTCGGCGGCGATCAGGCAGTGGTCGATCGGCTCCACCTCGTGCGAGCGGTGCCGGCGCAGGCCCGCCCGGCCGGAGGCGTCCACCGCGTACTGCACCCGGGTACGCCACTGCGGCACCTGGCCGGCCGGCAGCTTGTCGCCCTCCGCCGGAACCACCGTGCCGTCCCAGCCCGCCTCCTCGGGCGTGAGACCCGCGAGCCGGCGCAACTGCTCGGCGATCACCTCCGCCTTCAGCCTGCGCTGCGCGCCCGGCTTGGCGTGCTGCCAGTCGCAGCCGCCGCACCGGCCGGGGCCGGCGTAGGGGCAGGGTGCCTCCACGCGGTCCTTCGACGCCTCCAGCACGCGCACCGCGTCCGCGCGCAGGAACCGGGCTCCCTCCTCGCCCTCGGTCACCCGGGCCACGACCCGCTCGCCGGGCAGTGCGTGCCGGACGAACAGCACCTGACCGGTCTCCGTACGGGCGATGCAGTGGCCGCCATGGGCGACGGGGCCGATCTCGACCTCGTACTCCTCCCCCACCAGCGACTTCTTCGGTTCTGCCTGCATGGGGGGCGACTCCAGATCCAGATGCGGGAAGGGGGGCGAACACGACGGCGGCGCGTCGACGGCTCGGCCGGACAACAGCCCACCAGTCTACGTGGGTGCCGTCCGGCCGTTGCCCATGGCCCGTGGGCGGGCCGCGGCTCTAGGAGGTGCGCGAGGTCTGCGAGGCCGACGCCTCTCCCGTCCGCTCGTGAGCCGGACCCCGGCGCACCGCGCCCGGCGCGTTCCACTCCTGCCGCCTGCGGGCCCGCTGCCTGGCGGCCTCGGAGGAGGCGAGCTGGTACGGCACCGAGGTCACCATGACACCGGGCGTGAACAGCAGGCGGCCCTTGAGCCGCAGTGCGCTCTGGTTGTGCAGCAGGTGCTCGTACCAGTGGCCCACCACGTACTCGGGGATGATCACGGAAACGGCGTCGCGCGGGGACTCGCGGCGCAGGCCCTTGACGTACTCGATCACCGGACGGGTGATCTCCCGGTACGGCGAGTCGAGGATCTTCAGCGGCACGTCGATGCCGCGCCGCTCCCACTCGTCCTTGAGGGCCTTCGTCTCCGCCGGGTCGACGTTGACGCTGAGCGCCTCCAGGGTGTCCGTGCGCAGCAGTTTGGCGTAGGCCAGGGCGCGCAGCGTGGGGCGGTGGATCTTGGAGATGAGGACCACCGAGTGGACCCGGGAGGGGCGCACGCTGTCGTCGCTGGGGCCCTCGGGGGCGGCGAGTTCCTCGGCCACGCCGTCGTAGTGGCGGCGGATCGCGGTCATCGTCGCGTAGAAGATGCACATGCCGAGCAGGGCGACCCAGGCGCCGTGCGTGAACTTCGTGACCAGGACGACGACGAGGACCAGGCCGGTGAAGAAGGCGCCGAAGGCGTTGATGGCGCGCGAGCGCATCATGTGACGGCGCTTGGCCTGGTCCGTCTCCACAGCCAGGTGGCGGTTCCAGTGCTTGACCATGCCGGTCTGGCTGAGCGTGAAGGACACGAACACGCCCACGATGTAGAGCTGGATCAGCCGGGTGGAGTCGGCGCCGTAGATGAAGATCAGCAGCGTCGCGGCGCCGGCGAGCAGGACGATGCCGTTGGAGAAGGCGAGGCGGTCGCCGCGGGTGTGGAGCTGGCGGGGCAGGTAGCGGTCCTGGGCGAGGATCGAGCCGAGCAGCGGGAAGCCGTTGTAGGCGGTGTTCGCGGCGAGGAACAGCACCAGCGCGGTGGCGGCGGCCAGCACGATGAACAGGAAGCTGCCCTTGCCGAAGACGGCCTCGGCGACCTGTGAGATCACCGGGTTCTGGACATAGCCGGAGCCCAGCCCGACGCCGTTGCGGAGCAGGTCGGTGGCCGGGTTCTCGGCCATGTGGACCTTGGTCGACATGGCCAGGGCGATGATGCCGCAGAACATGGTCACGGCGAGCAGGCCCATCATCGCGAGTGTCGTCGCCGCGTTCTTCGACTTGGGCTTGCGGAAGGCCGGGACGCCGTTGGAGATCGCCTCGACGCCGGTGAGCGCCGCGCAACCGGAGGAGAAGGCGCGCAGGAGGAGGAAGACGAGCGCGAAGCCGGCCAGGCCCTGGTGTTCGGCCTTGATCTGGTACGCGGCCGTGGGCGCCCGCATGGTGTCGCCGAGGACGAGCCCGCGGAACGCGCCCCAGGCGATCATGATGAAGACGCCCGCGACGAAGACGTACGTCGGGATCGCGAACAGCGTGCCGGACTCCTTCACGCCGCGCAGGTTCATCAGCGTGAGCAGCACGACCACGGCGACCGCGCAGAACACCTTGTGCTCGACGACGAACGGGATCGCGGAGCCCAGGTTCTCGATGCCCGACGAGATCGACACGGCGACCGTGAGGACGTAGTCGACGAGCAGGGCGCTGGCGACGGTGAGGCCCGCCTTGGGACCTAGGTTGGTGGTCGCCACCTCGTAGTCGCCGCCGCCGCTCGGGTACGCGTGCACGTTCTGCCGGTAGGAGGCGACCACCGTGAACATGAGCACGACGACCGCGACGGCGATCCAGGGGCTGAAGTGGTAGGCCGACACGCCCGCGATGGACAGGACCAGCAGAACCTCTCCGGGCGCGTACGCGACGGAGGAGAGCGGGTCGGAGGCGAAGACGGGGAGTGCGATGCGCTTCGGCAGGAGCGTTTCGCCCAGCCGGTCGCTGCGCAGTGCGCGCCCGATCAGGATCCGTTTGGGCACGTCGGTCAGTTTGGACACAACAGAGGATCGTAAGGGGTCGTTCGGGCGGCCCTCCACCCGCCGGAGGAGATCTGCCTCACGGGTGAAATCCGTGAGGGGGCGCGCTGCGGATTCCGCAGGTGAGAGGTTCGGCATGGCTGCATGACAAAACCCCGTCGGCCGCCGCCCCGGCGGTGTCCCCGCACGACCGGCCCGGCACGGTGCACGGGGGTCCCTGTACGGACCGCGCGTGTGTAGCTTGGGCGGCAGTCTGAGAACCTGTTCGGACTGAGTCGTGAACCATTGACATCGGAAGGACGGTCGTGCACATCGTCATCATGGGCTGCGGAAGAGTGGGATCCGCTCTGGCCCAGACCCTGGAGCAACAGGGGCACACGGTCGCCGTGATCGACCAGGACCCCACCGCCTTCCGACGACTGGGCTCCGGGTTCGGCGGCCGTCGTGTCACCGGCGTCGGCTTCGACCAGGACACCCTGCGCGAGGCGGGCATCGAGGAGGCCGGCGCCTTCGCCGCCGTCTCCAGCGGAGACAACTCGAACATCATCGCGGCACGGGTGGCCCGGGAGATGTTCGGCATCGAGAACGTCGCGGCCCGGATCTACGACCCCCGCCGCGCCGAGGTCTACCAGCGGCTCGGCATCCCGACCGTCGCCACGGTCCGCTGGACGGCGGACCAGATGCTGCGGCGCCTGCTGCCGTCCGGTGCGGAGCCGCTGTGGCGCGACCCCACCGGAGGGGTGCAGCTCGCCGAGGTGCACGCGTCGCCGAAGTGGGTCGGCCACAAGATCAGCAAACTGCAGGAGGAGACCGGCGTCCGGGTGGCGTTCCTCACCCGGCTGGGCGAGGCGATGCTGCCCACCTCGCAGACGGTGCTGCAGGAGGGCGACCTCGTGCACGTGATGATGCGGACGAACGACGTCGAGAAGGTCGAGGCGGCGTTCGCCGAGGGCCCCGAAGAGGAGAGCGGTCACTGATGAGGGTCGCCATTGCCGGTGCCGGCGCGGTCGGTCGCTCGATCGCGGGCGAACTGCTGGAGAACGGGCACGAGGTCCTTCTCATCGACAAGGCGCCGACCGCAATCTCGGTCGAGCGCGTACCGCAGGCGGAGTGGCTGCTGGCCGACGCCTGCGAGATCACGTCCCTGGACGAGGCGGCGCTCCAGCGCTGCAACGTGGTGATCGCCGCGACGGGCGACGACAAGGTGAACCTGGTCGTGTCGCTGCTGGCGAAGACGGAGTACGGCGTTCCGCGCGTCGTCGCCCGGGTCAACAACCCCAAGAACGAGTGGCTGTTCAACGAGGCCTGGGGCGTGGACGTGGCCGTGTCCACCCCGCGTCTGATGTCGGCGCTGGTGGAGGAGGCGGTGAGCGTCGGCGACCTGGTCCGTCTGCTGCGCTTCAGCCACGGCGACGCGAACCTGGTCGAGCTGACCCTGCCGCCCGAGTCGGCCCTGGCGGGTACGCAGGTGGGCGATGTGCAGTGGCCGGAGGACACGTCCCTGGTGACGATCATTCGCGGCACCCGGGTTCTGACCCCGTCCCAGGAGGACTCCCTGGAGGCGGGTGACGAACTGCTGTTCGTGGCCGCCCAGGCGCGCGAGGGGCAGCTCGAGGAGCTGCTGTCGGTGCGCAAGGAGGACGCGGCGGGTTAGGCCGCGACGGCGCGGATTCGGGTGCGCCCGGCAGGTCCGGGCGCACCCGGGGCGCCGCGCCGCCGGGTGGCACCCCTTGGGGTCGGGCCCACCCGGAAGCCGAGGGGGCGGCAACCAGCCGTCTGGGGTGCCCCGCTCCAAGGGCTCGGGAGAGGCGGAGGCCCAGGCCGTTCAGGCCTCGGCGGAAGGCTGGGGGCGGCAGCCCTCGGACGGCCGGCCCCGGGACGGCCGCCCCGCCACCGCGGACTCGGGCGTGTTGCGAAAGTTCCGTCGTCCGGCCGGAGGCCGGGCCTCGCGGCGCCAGGTGCGTGCTCTGGGGGTCCCCCTGCTCGAAGAGCTTGGGGAGCGTGCCGGGCGTCGCGACGGGGCGAACGTTGCCTGTCGCGGCACTAGGCCTCGCGGCGGTGCCGCCCGGCGCCCTCGCCCTTGGCGGCGGCCTCCTCCGCCTCCATCTCCGCGAACACGTCGATCGGCGCGGGCGCCTTCGCCAGGAACACCCACGTCAGCCACACGGCGAGCAGGAACGGCGGGATCTTCAACGCGATGAGGACCCAGCCCAGTTGGGCGGTGTTCGCCCACCAGTACAGGGGGAACAGGATCGCGCACTTGCCGAGCAGGATCAGTCCCCAGGCCCAGCTCGCCTTCGCGTAGGCCTTCTTGCGGCCCGGGTTGCGCGTGCGCCAGGAGAGGTTCTCCTTGAAGACCGGGCCGAGGATCAGGCCGATCAGCGGGACACCGGCGAGCGTGGTGACGATGTACGCGAGTCCCAGGCCCAGTGTGTAGAGCATGCCCGGCAGGTAGAAGTCCTTCGCGTTGCCGGTCATCATCGCGAAGAGCACGCCGAACGCCACGCCGAAGACACCGCTGAACGCGTGCTTCACGGTGTCCCGCATGGCCAGGCGGACCACCACCAGCACCAGGGACACCGCGAGGGCGACGATCGCCGACCAGTGCAGGTTCTTGTTGATGGTGAAGATGGTGACGAAGAACAGGCCGGGCACCACGGTCTCGACCATGCCGCGGACCCCGCCGAACGCCTCGAAGAGCGCGGCCTCGGTCACCGCCCGCGAATCCTGCTGGGCGTCTTCGGTCGGCTTCTCGAGTGACGTCACCGGCTACTCCCGTCCGAGCGGTCTGAGTTCGTACTTGGGGTTGAAGAGCACTCTGCGGCCCCGGCTCATCGAGATCCGGCCGGACGCGATCAGCTTGCGTCCCGGCTCTATCCCGACGATCGAGCGCCTGCCGAGCCACACCACGTCCAGCGCGGCCGAACCGTCGAACAGCTCGGCCTCCAGCGCCGGGACACCGGCCCGGGGGCGCAGCGTGACCGTGCGCAAGGTACCAGTAACCGTGACGATCTGCCGGTCGTGGCAGTCGCCGATCCGCGTACAGCCCGCGGTCTCGGCGTCCTCCCGCAGTTCCTCGGACTCCAGGTCCTCCTGCGACGAGGAGAGCCGGTCGAGCATGCGCCGGAAACGGCCCACCGGCTTTTCGGAACGAGGAACAGCGCTCATACAGAAAAGCGTACCGGGGGGCGCCGACACCCGGCGTACCGGCGGCACGGCCCGGCCTCTCCGGCTCCCGCACACCGGCCCCGCCCGGCGCGCGGCTCACTTCTCGAAGCGGTACCCCATCCCGGGCTCCGTGATGAAGTGCTGGGGATGCGAGGGGTCCGCCTCCAGCTTCCGCCGTAGCTGGGCCATGTACACCCGCAGGTAGTTCGTCTCCGTCCCGTACGACGGCCCCCAGACCTCCTGCAGGAGCTGCTTCTGGCTGACCAGGCGGCCCGTGTTGCGGACCAGGACCTCCAGCAGGTGCCACTCCGTGGGCGTGAGGCGTACGTCCTTCCCGGCGCGGTTGACCTTCTTGGCGGCCAGGTCGACGGTGAAGTCCTCGGTCTCCACGATCACGTCGTCCTCGCCGCCTCCGGTCGGCTCCGCGCGTCGGACGGCGGCGCGGAGGCGGGCCAGCAGTTCGTCCATGCCGAACGGCTTGGTGACGTAGTCGTCGGCGCCCGCGTCCAGCGCCTGGACCTTCTCGTCCGAGGAGTGGCGGGCGGACAGCACGATGACCGGCACCCGGGTCCAGCCGCGCAGCCCCTTGATCACCTCGACTCCGTCCATGTCCGGCAGCCCGAGGTCCAGCACCACGACGTCGGGGTGGCGGGCGGCGGCGAGCTGGAGCGCGGTCGTGCCGTCGGTGGCCGCGTCGACGTCGTACTTGCGTGCCTTGAGGTTGATCACGAGGGCGCGCACGATCTGCGGCTCGTCTTCGACCACGAGCACCCTGGTCATGTGGTCTGCCTTTCTGGTTCGGCGAGTCGTACGGGGTGATGGACGCCGTTCACGGCCCGCAGGGTGAGAACCATCGTGAGCCCACCGCCGGGGGTGTCCTCCGCGTTCAGGGTGCCGCCCATGGCCTCGGCGAAGCCGCGGGCCACCGCGAGACCCAGGCCTACGCCGGCGCCGCGGGGGGCGTCGCCGTAGCGCTGGAAGGGTTCGAAGATGCGTTCCTTCGCCTCGTCGGGCACACCCGGGCCGCGGTCGACGACGCGCACCTCCACCCGGTCGGCGAGGGCACTCGCCAGGACCAGGACGGATGTGCCGAGAGGGCTGTACTTGACCGCGTTCTCGACGAGGTTCGCCACCGTCCGCTCCAGCAGCCCGGCGTCCACGGCGACCATCGGCAGCGTCTCCGGGATGTCGAGTTCCACGCTGTCCTCCGGGACCCCGCCGAGGGCCATGGGGACCACCTCGTCGAGGTCGATCTCCCGGATCAGCGGGGTGACGGTGCCGGTCTGGAGGCGTGACATGTCGAGCAGGTTGCCGACCAGGTGGTCGAGCCGGTCCGCGCCCTCCTCGATCGCGGCCAGCAGTTCGGCGCGGTCCTCCTCGGACCACTCCACGTCGTCCGACCTGAGGGAGGTCACCGACGCCTTGATGCCCGCGAGCGGGGTGCGCAGGTCGTGGCTGACGGCGGCCAGCAGGGCGGTGCGGATGCGGTTGCCCTCGGCGAGCGCCCGGGCCTGTTCGGCCTCCTGCTGCAGGCGCCGGCGGTCCAGGACCACCGCGGCCTGCGCGGCGAACGCGGCCAGCACCCGGCGGTCGGAGGCGGGCAGGACGCGACCGGACAGCGCGAGCGCCATGTGGTCCCCGGCGGGCACGTCCACGTCCGCGTCCTCGGGCCGCTCGACCGGGGCGCCGGGGCCGACGCTGCCCGCGCAGATCCAGGGCGCGACGTCGCTCTCGCGTTCCAGCAGCGCCGCGGACTCCATGCCGAAGGTCTCCCGCACCCGCTCCAGCAGCGCCTCCAGGCTGGTCTCGCCCCGCAGCACGCTGCCCGCGAGGAAGGAGAGGATCTCCGACTCGGCGCGCAGCCTGGCCGCCTGGTGGGTGCGCCGGGCGGCGAGGTCCACCACCGAGGCCACCGACACCGCGACCGCGACGAAGATCGCGATGGCCACGATGTTCCGGGGGTCGGCGATCGTCAGCCGGTGCAGCGGAGGCGTGTAGTAGTAGTTCAGCAGGAACGAGCCGAAGGCGGCCGAGGCGAGCGCCGGGAGGAGCCCGCCGAGCAGGGCCGCCGCCACGGTCAGCGCCAGGAACAGCAGCATGTCGTTGGCGAGGCCCAGGTCGACGGTGTTCAGCACCAGCGCCAGGACGACCGGGCCGAGGACGCCGGCCAGCCAGCCGGCGAGGATGCGCGTACGGCCGAGGCGCGCACCCCGCGCGACCGGCAGGCCGCGGCCCTTGGCGACCTCCTCGTGGGTGACGATGTGCACGTCGAGGTCGGGCCCGGACTCGCGGGCGACGGTGGCGCCGACGCCGGGCCCGAAGACGTACTGCCAGGTCTTGCGGCGCGAGGAGCCGAGGACGATCTGGGTGGCGTTGACCCCGCGGGCGAAGTCGAGCAGCGCCGCCGGGATGTCGTCGCCCACCACGTGGTGGAAGGTGCCGCCCAGGTCCTCGACGAGGGTGCGCTGGACGGCGAGTTCCTTGGGCGAGGCGGAGGTGAGCCCGTCGCTGCGGGCGATGTAGACGGCCAGCACCTCGCCGCCGGCGCCCTTCTCCGCGAGGCGGGCGGCGCGGCGGATCAGGGTCCGTCCCTCGGGGCCGCCGGTGAGACCGACGACGATCCGCTCACGGGAGCCCCAGATCGTCGACACCTGGTGCTGGCTGCGGTACTCGTTCAGGTATTCGTCGACCCGGTCCGCCACCCACAGCAGGGCCAGCTCGCGCAGTGCGGTCAGGTTTCCGGGCCGGAAGTAGTTCGACAGGGCGGCGTCGATCTTGTCGGGCTGGTAGATGTTGCCGTGCGCCATGCGCCGGCGCAGGGCCTGCGGAGACATGTCGACGAGCTCTATCTGGTCGGCGCGGCGCACCACCTCGTCGGGGACGGTCTCGCGCTGCCGTATGCCCGTTATCGACTCCACGACGTCACCGAGGGACTCCAGGTGCTGGATGTTGACGGTGGAGACGACGTCGATGCCGGCGGCCAGCAGCTCCTCCACGTCCTGCCAGCGCTTGGCGTTGCGGGAGCCGGGGACATTGGTGTGGGCGAGTTCGTCCACCAGGGCGACGGCGGGGGCGCGGCGCAGGACGGCGTCCACGTCCATTTCGGTGAAGACGCTCCCGCGGTACTCCAGCTCCCGGCGCGGGACCTGCTCCAGTCCGTGCAGCATCACCTCGGTGCGCGGCCGGCCGTGGTGCTCCACGAAGCCGACCACGCAGTCCGTGCCCCGTTCGACGCGCCGGTGCGCCTCGGACAGCATGGCGTAGGTCTTGCCGACGCCCGGTGCCGCACCGAGGTAGATCCGAAGCTTGCCGCGTCCCATGGCCCCATTGTCTTCCGCTGTCTTCCCACCGCAGCCGCTCACGCTGCCGCCGCGGCCGCGCACGCTGCGTCGACCTTACGGCCAAACATCACGGCATACCGGGGCACGAGAGGCGGGGCCGGGCATCTTTGACGCAACCCTGATACGCCCCTGCGGGCCGACGTCCGCCACCGGGGAATCCGAGCTGAAGAGGGGCTCTCACCCCGTTCGCGGGCCGTGGAAACCCCGTTCGCGGGCCATGGAAGAGGGGGCCGGGGTTAGCCCGCGGGCCACGTGTGGGAAGCCCCGTGTCCCCCACCCGGCGCCGGGGCACACCACCGTGGCTCCGCGAAGCCCCACCCGGGGCCGGGCGAAGTGCCGCCAGGGGTTCCGGCTGAAGGGTCCGGTGGAACCGAGGGATCCGGTGGAGTCGAAGGGCCGCCCGGCCACCCTGGCCGCAGGACCTGAGGGCCACCCGAAGCGCAGGACGGCCGTCTCCGCCCGAGCGACGAACCCGGCCGAGGGCCGCCGTCTCCATCCCTGAGGCGGCCACCCGGCCGCAGGGCCGCCGTCTCCTCCCGAGCGGCGGCCACCTGGCCGCCGGGCCGCCGTTTCCGCCCCGTCGGCGGAGAGGCTCGTGCCGGGGCGGGCGCAGTGCCGTCAACGCAGCGGGCCGCGCCCCGGCCAGGGGTGCGGCCCTGTGGTGGTCCTGCCCGGCGGCAGCGCCCTAGCGGACCTCGGTGATCTCCGGGCCGCGCTGCAGCTGGCCCATGCCGCCGGAGAAGCGGGAGCCGCCCTCCTCCTGCTGGACGCCCTCGGGCACCATCTGCGCGTCGTTCGGCAGCTTCAGGACGATCGGGTCGCGCGGAGCCATCGGGCCCTCGCCGCGCACCACGACCGTGTCGCGGAAGATCTGCTCGAGCAGGCCGGCGGCCTGCGGCTGCACGGCGCCCTGGCCGGAGATCACGCCGCGCAGGAACCAACGGGGCCCGTCCACGCCGACGAACCGCACGACCTGGAATCCGCTCGTGCCGTCCGGCAACTGCACCGGCACCTGCGCACGCAGCTCCCAGCCCAGCGGGCCCTCGACCTCGTCGACGATGCCACCCTGCTGGGTGATGCCGCCGGCGATCTCCTCGCGCACCTCGCCCCAGATGCCCTCACGCTTGGGCGCGGCGAACGCCTGGAGCTGAATGGCGCTGTCACGCAGCACGACGGTCGCCGCGACGATCGCGTCGCCCGCGACCTCGACCCGCAGCTCCATGCCCTCGACCCCGGGCACGAACAGCCCGCCGAGGTCCACCCGGCCCTCGCCGGGCTCGCGGACCTCGGACACGTCCCAGGGCCCGTCGGGCCGGGGCTCCGGCTCCAGCCTCACGCGCTCGCGCTCGACCTCGTCGTCCGCCTCAGCGTCGACACCGTCGACGACCTGCTCGGCCTCGCCGGCCGCGTCCTCGGCGGCACCCTTCTTCTTGCGACGTCCGAACACGTCACTGTCCTTCCCGGTCGGATACGACCGAAGCGTATCGATTCCCACCCGTTGTGCCGCCCACGGCGGCATGACCGCCGGTGGACCCGAAGCCCCCCTCGGCCCGCGCGGAGTCGGGAAGCTCCGCGACCTCCTGGAAGCGGACCCTCTCGACCTGCTGGACGACCAGTTGGGCAATCCGGTCGAAGCGCTCGAACCGCACGCACTCGTGCGGGTCGAGATTCACCACGATCACCTTGATCTCCCCACGGTACCCGGCATCCACCGTCCCCGGGGCATTGACGAGGGCGACACCGCAGCGTGCGGCGAGACCGGACCGCGGATGCACGAAGGCCGCGTACCCCTCGGGGAGCGCCACAGACACGCCCGTGGGGAGAACGGCCCGTTCGCCGGGTGCCAGTTCGCAGTCGACGGTGGTGCGCAGATCGGCTCCCGCGTCACCGGGATGCGCGTACGCCGGAAGCGGTACGTCCGGGTCGACGCGCCGGATCAGCACGTTCACGGGCTCGCTGCTCACGGGTTCACCTCGAAGGCTCGTACGCGCCGGAGCTGGTCCGGGTCGTCCATGGCCGCCTGGATCTCCTGCGGGCGGCCGTGCTCGGTGAAGTGGTCCACCTTCACCTCGATGAACAGGGCCTCGGCACGGACGGCGACGGGTCCCCCGGGGCCGCCGATCCGCCCGGTCGCCCTGGAGTAGATCTTCCGCCCGGCCACCGCCGTCACTTCGGCCTCCAGATACAGCACGGTACCCACGGGCACGGGCCGTACGAAGTCGGTCTCCAGCCGTCCTGTGACCGCGATGGTGCGCAGGAGCCAGTTCAGGGAGCCCAGGGTCTCGTCGAGGGCGGTGGCGAGGACCCCGCCGTGGGCGAGGCCGGGCGCGCCCTGGTGGGCGGGCCGGACGGTGAACTCCGCGGTGACGGACACACCCTCACCGGCCCGCGCCTCCAGACGCAGCCCGTGCGGTTGCTCTCCCCCGCAGCCGAAGCACTGCCCGTAGTGCGCGCCGAGCGGCTCGCCCGGCGCGGGGGCGTCGGGGTGGCGCACGGGCGCCACCGCGTCGGCGGGGGGCGTCAGGCCAGAGGAAGTACCACTCACAGGCGCAGACCTTACCCGCGCGTGAACCTGCCGCGGACCCCGTGCCAAGCTTGGCCTCATGCAGCTCTCCGCGTCGCCGTACGAAGAACGCCTGACCGCGCCCCGGTCCTGGTGGCTGATGTGTCTCCTGGTCGGCGTCGCCATGGCCTTGGTGCTGTTGCCGTTCGGCACGCTGCCGTTGCTCGGCGGACTGGTCGGCGGCACCGCGGCCTCGGCGGTGGTGGCCAGTTCCTACGGCTCCATCCGTATCCGGGTGGTCGGCGACGCGCTCATCGCCGGCGAGGCGAAGATCCCGGTGTCCGCGCTCGGCGAGGCGGAGGTGCTGGACCAGGAGGAGGCGCGCGCCTGGCGCATGCACAAGGCGGACACGAGGGCCTTCATGCTGCTGCGGGCCTACATCCCGACGGCGCTGAAGGTGGAGGTCACGGATCCGGCGGACCCGACGCCGTACCTGTACCTGTCGACCAGGGAGCCGGAGAAGCTGGCGGCGGCGATCAAGGCCGCCCGGGCGGAGAGCCGGGACGCGCTGTAGGGCGGTCCGGGGCGTGCTCGGGGCCGCTCACCCGCCGAGCGGCGAGGGACCCGGTGGCTGCTCGAGCGGCGGCAGTTCCGGCAGGGCTCCCCACGGCACCTGCATCCGGCGCAGGTCCTTGCGGATCCGCTCGGCGACCCTCCGGGTGTCGCGGCGGTTCATGACCGCGCCCACCGCGGCCCCCACCATGAACGGCATCAGGTGCGGCAGGTCCCGCACCATCCGCTTCATGATCCGCTGCCGCAGTTCCCGCTTCATCCGCCCGCCGAGGGCGGCGTCGATCGTCGCGGGGTTGGTCATGTCGATGCCTCGTTCGCCGGCCCAGGACCGCAGGTACAGGGTGCTGCGCTGGGCGAGGGTGCCGGGGGGCCGCAGCCCGTACACCTCGTGCAGTTCGGCGATCAGCTTCAGCTCTATGGCCGCGACGCCGGTGATCTCCGCGGCCAGCTCGGTCGGCATGGCCGGAGGTACCGGCAGCATCGCGGCGGCGCCGACTCCGGCCCCGACCGTGGCCGTCGCCGCTGCGGCGCCCGCGACCAGTTTGTCGGCGATCTCCTCGGGCCCGAGGCCCGGGAACTGACTGCGCAGGGTCGCGAGGTCCCGTACCGGGACGCGTGGGGCCGTGTCGATGATCCGGTCGGCGAGATACGCCAGAGCCGCCCTGGCCGCGCTGCCGCCCTTGCGGACGCCTTCCCGGACTCCTGTGCGGATGCCCTCGCGGACGGCGACCGCACGGCGTCGTGCGGCCGGTGCCGGGGGGTCGGCCGGCACCAGGGGCCCCGCCGGGGCCGCCAGGGCGTGCCGTTCGAGCGAGGCTGTTCCCTCACCGGTAGAGCCCCGCTCGTCGTCACGTACGCCGTGGGAGCCCTCGTCGGGCTCCTGCTCCGCTCCCCTGTGGGGGAAGCGGCGCTTCCAAGGAGGGGTCGAGCCGGTCACGGCCGACCCTGCCTCAGTCGCAGTCGCGGCAGATCGGCTGACCGTTCTTCTCCCTGGCCAGCTGGCTGCGGTGGTGCACCAGGAAGCAGCTCATGCAGGTGAACTCGTCCTGCTGCTTCGGGAGCACCCGGACGGCCAGCTCCTCGTTGGACAGGTCGGCGCCCGGCAGCTCAAGGCCCTCGGCGGCCTCGAACTCGTCGACGTCGACGGCGGAGGCGGACTTGTCGTTCCGCCGGGCCTTCAGTTCTTCAAGGCTGTCCGAGTCGACGTCGTCGTCGGTCTTGCGTGGGGTGTCGTAATCCGTTGCCATATCGCTCTCCCCCTCTGGGTGTCTGCGGTGTCTCCAGCGCACGTAACGCGTGAGAGGCCGGACTTGTGCCCGCCTCGAGGCGGAGATTTTGCCTCACATCAAGGTCTGTTACTCAATCGACACCCAACCGGACTCCTCAAGAGTGATCGGCTTGGATGGCGAAGCGGACCGTACACGGTCCCGGTGGCACAGTTCAAAGGCATCTCACCGCGTACTACCCGTGATCAAGGCACTGGAAAACCCGGATATTCCGGCTTTGTGGGCGCTCTCGGCGTCACGGAGAGTAGGTGGCTGGAAAAATCTCCTTGTGATCGATCACACATGAGCCAACCAGGGCCAACGCCCGAAAATTCCGCGCAAAGCGAACGTCGGTCGAGGTCCCGGGGCGATCTCAGAGCGGCAGGGTGACGCGCATCACAAGCCCACCCCCTTCGCGCGGCTGCGCGCTGATGTGGCCGCCGTGGGCGCGCGCGACGGACCTCGCGATCGACAGGCCGAGGCCCACGCCCTTGTCGCTCCCCGTGCGCTCGGTGCGCAGCCGCGTGAAGGGCTCGAAGAGGTTGTCGATCTCGTAGGCGGGAACCACCGGGCCGGTGTTCGAGACGACCAGCAGCGCCTGGCCGTGCTGGGCCTGCGTGGTCACCTCCACCCAGCCGCCCTCCGGAATGTTGTACCGCACCGCGTTCTGCACGAGGTTCAGGGCGATCCGCTCCAGCAGGACGCCGTTGCCCTGGACGACCACGGGGGCGCGCTCTCCGCGGATCTCGACGCCCTTGGCCTCCGCCTCGCCGTGCACCTGGTCGATGGCCTGGGAGGCCACCTCGGCGAGGTCGACCGGCTTGCGCTCGACGATCTGGTTGTCGCTGCGGGCGAGCAGCAGCAACCCCTCCACGAGCTGCTCGCTGCGCTCGTTGGTGGCGAGCAGCGTCTTGCCGAGCTGCTGCAGTTCGGCGGGCGCCCCGGGGTCGGACAGGTGCACCTCGAGGAGCGTGCGGTTGATGGCGAGCGGGGTGCGCAGCTCGTGCGAGGCGTTGCCGACGAACCGCTGCTGGGCCATGAAGGCCCGCTGCAGCCGCTCCAGCATGTCGTCGAAGGTGTCCGCGAGCTCCTTCAGCTCGTCGTCCGGGCCGTCCAGCTCGATGCGGCGGGACAGGTCCGAGCCGGCCACCGCGCGCGCGGTGCGGGTGATCCGGCCGAGCGGCGAGAGCACGCGACCGGCCATCGCGTACCCGAAGGCGAAGGCGATCACGGCGAGGCCGAGCAGGGCCAGCAGCGACTGGCTGAGCAGGTTGTCCAGGGCGTGCTGGCGCTGCTCGTTCACGCAGGCGTCCAGGGCGTTGTTGAGCACGCTCGCCGAGGGCTGCTGCGGGAGGTCGCAGGTGTCGCTGGCCACCTGGCCCGAGAGGATCTTGAACGGGAGCTCGCTGCCCACGTTGAGGGCGTGCGCCGCGAACAGGTAGATGATCGACAGCAGCAGGATGCCGGCGATCAGGAACATGCCGCCGTACAGCAGCGTGAGCCTTATGCGGATGGTCGGGCGCAGCCAGGGGAACGGCAGCTCCGCCGGCCTTCTGGGGTCCCAGGTGGGCTTGGGGGGTGCGGTGGGCGGTGCGGGTGTCGTGGCCACGGTCATCAGATCCGGTATCCGGAGCCGGGCACGGTGACGATGACGGGGGGCTCGCCGAGCTTGCGGCGCAGGGTCATCACGGTCACGCGCACGACGTTGGTGAAGGGGTCGGTGTTCTCGTCCCAGGCCTTCTCCAGCAACTGCTCGGCCGAGACGACGGCGCCCTCGCTGCGCATGAGGACCTCCAGGACGGCGAACTCCTTGGGGGCGAGCTGGACCTCACGGCCGTCGCGGAAGACCTCGCGGCGGTTGGGGTCGAGCTTGATCCCGGCGCGTTCCAGGACGGGCGGCAGCGGCACGCTCGTACGCCGGCCGAGGGCCCGCACGCGCGCGATGAGCTCGCTGAACGCGAACGGCTTCGGCAGATAGTCGTCGGCGCCGATCTCCAGGCCCTCCACGCGGTCGCTGACGTCGCCGGACGCGGTGAGCATCAGCACGCGGGTGGGCATGCCGAGCTCGACGATCTTTCGGCAGACGTCATCGCCGTGCACGAGCGGGAGGTCACGGTCGAGGACCACCACGTCGTAGTCGTTCACGCCGATGCGTTCCAGGGCGGCCGCACCGTCGTACACGACGTCGACGGCCATGGCCTCCCGGCGCAGTCCGGTGGCCACCGCATCGGCGAGCAGCTGCTCGTCCTCGACGACGAGTACGCGCACGTCGCTTGTCCTTCCTCTGTCCGCCCGGGTCACCCGATCGAGGGCAGCCCACGGGCAGGTTCTGTCATGGGTGTGGGAGCTCCATCCTGCCCTTTTCGACCGTAAACCGGCTGTAAGGCGGCGGGAAGCGGGCTCATGGGGCGGATCCGGGGGTCCGGGAATGCGAAATTTTTTCGCGTGGTTGAGGTTTCCGCGGAAGGGAGCGGGGGGAGGACGGCTTTACACCCCGCGATCACGCTCTGCATGTGGCACACCACCACGTGGTCCGCTGCTCACCGCTTCCCGCAGAGCGGGCGTGGGTGTCCGGCACCGTCGCCGCCCAGCCAGGGCTGCGCTGGGCACCCCATGGAGACGTGATCGCCCCTTCCCATACGGCACACCCCCGTGCCACCGACCCACGACCCAGGACGAGGGGGCGCAGCATGGACGCATTCACCGCAGGACTTCTGCAGCGCATACGGGCGACCGAGTCCGACCTGACGCGGGCCCGCGAAACCGGCGACGACTTCCTCGCGGACGTCGAACAGTCGGAGCTCGACGACCTGCACCGCCTTGCCGCCGAGCACGGTGTGGAAGTCACCGCGACGCGCGTCTGATCAGCTCGCAGAAGCGGGGCCCCGGCAGATCCAGGCCGGGGCCCCGCTTCGCGTCTGCATGCGCCTCTGCGGCGGCGCGAGGCCGCGTCGTACGGGCCCACCGGCGCCGCGAGGCCGTCATACAGGCCCCCACGGCGGCGCGAGGCCGTCGTACGGGCCCCCCGGACCCCTACCGCGGCGGGACGACCGAGGGCGTGCGGCGAGGCGGCCCGGCCGCCTGCGGGCCTCCGGGCCCGCTGCCCGGCCCGGGGGCGCCGGCATTCACGCTCCCCGGACCGCGCCGCGTCGGCATCCACGGCCACCGCCGAAAGGCCAGGCGCACCCGAACGTCACTGGTCCCCGGTGCCGTCCCGGCCGGCGTCGGGACGGACCGGTGTCGCATCCCCCGGTGCCGTGCTCCGCACGCGCGGGGCCGGGTCGCCGGGGACCTCAGTCGTGCCAGGCCCCCAGTTCCTCCAGCCTGGTCTGGAGGTGTTCGAAGAGGGGCGGTGGGGCCGCGATCGTCAGCTCCGGGGAGACCGGCTCTCCGGGGCGGCCGCCGGTGCGGGCGCCCGCCTCGCGGGCGATCAGCTCGCCCGCCGCGTAGTCCCAGGGGTTCAGGCCCCGCTCGTAGTACGCGTCCAGGCGGCCCGCCGCCACGTCGCACAGGTCGATCGCGGCGGAGCCGCCCCGGCGGATGTCCCGCACCTCGGGGATCAGCCGCCGGGCCACCTCGGCCTGGTGCACCTTGCGCTCGGTGAGGTAGCCGAACCCGGTGCCCACCAGGGCGAGGCCCGGCTCCGGAGCGGTGCGCACGCGCGCGGGGCGGTCGTTCACGAACGCGCCACCGCCCAGGACCGCCCGGAAGGTCTCCTCGCGCATGGGCACGTGGACCACCCCGACGAGCGTCTCCCCGTCCTTGCGGGCCGCGATGGAGATCGCCCAACTGGGAAGCCCGTACAGGTAGTTGACGGTGCCGTCGATCGGGTCGATCACCCACTCGACGCCACTGCTGCCCTCGACGCTGGCCCCCTCCTCGCCGAGCAGGCCGTCGTCCGGCCGGCGGTCGGCGAGCAGCCCGGTGATCAGCTTCTCGGCGGCGATGTCCATCTCGGTGACCACGTCGATGGCGCTGGACTTGGTGGCGGCCACCCCGAGGTCGTCGGGGCGCCCGTCGCGCAGGAAGGCCCCGGCGCGTGTGGCGGCCTCCAGCGCGATCTCCAGGAGTTCGGCTTTCAGCCGCTCGGACTGTTCTGACTGCTCGGTCACGGTGCTCCTCATGCGTACGGGCTGTCGGCGCCCGCCGCGGCGGGCTTGGGGGCACGGGCCGGGCAGCACCCGACCGGACAGACGTTGTGGCTGGGGCCCAGGGCGCCGAGAGCGCACGGGGTCACCTGCTGCCCGCGCTCGGTCGCGGCGCGCTCGACGATCAGGTCACGGATCGCGGCGGCGAACCGGGGGTCGGCGCCGACGGTGGCCGAGCGGCGCACCGGCAGTCCCAGCTCCTCCGCCTTCGCCTTGGCCTCCGTGTCGAGGTCGTACAGCACCTCCATGTGGTCCGAGACGAACCCGATGGGCGCCATCACGACCGCCGGGACCCCGGCGCCGTGCAGCTCCTCGAGGTGGTCGCAGATGTCCGGCTCCAGCCATGGAATGTGCGGTGCGCCCGAGCGCGACTGGTACACGAGCCGCCAGGGATGGTCGACGCCGGTCCGCTCGCGCACCGCGTCGGCGATCAGCCGCGCCACGTCCAGGTGCTGCTCGACGTACGCGCCGCCGTCCCCGTGCTCCTCGGCGGGGCCGGAGGTGTCCGCCGCGGAGGTCGGAATGGAGTGCGTGGTGAAGGCGATGTGCGCACCGGCCCGCACGTCCTCGGGGAGGTCGGCGAGGGATTCCAGGACGCCCTCGATCATCGGCTCCACGAAGCCCGGGTGGTTGAAGTAGTGCCGCAGCTTGTCGACCCGCGGCAGCTCGAGCCCCTCGGCCTCCAGGGTGGCCAGGGCCCCGGCGAGGTCCTCGCGGTACTGGCGGCAGCCGGAGTACGAGGCGTACGCGCTGGTGGCGAGGACCAGGATGCGACGGTGACCGTCGGTGACCATCTCGCGCAGGGTGTCGGTCACATAGGGCGCCCAGTTGCGGTTGCCCCAGTAGACGGGCAGGTCCAGGCCGTGGCCTGCGAAGTCCTTGCGGAGGGCGTCGAGGAGGGCGCGGTTCTGGCTGTTGATGGGGCTGACCCCGCCGAAGAGGAAGTAGTGCTGCCCCACCTCCTTCAGGCGCTCCTTGGGGATGCCCCGCCCACGGGTCACGTTCTCCAGGAACGGGACCACGTCGTCAGGGCCCTCCGGGCCTCCGAACGAGAGGAGCAGCAGGGCGTCGTACGGGCTGGCGTCGAGTGCGTCGGGCATGTCTCCGATCCTGCCACCCGCCATCGGCAAGGGGACCGGCCACCCACCGCCGACGTTTGCCGGGCGCACGGGCCGGGCCCGTGAGTATGATCCCCCTCCTACTGGTCGGAAACTTACGTGCTGTTTCCGACCACGGCGCTGTTCGGTGCAGGCCGGTCCGTCACCCCCTCGGTGATCACAACGGCCCTCGTCGAGCGGCCGTACGGGTGTCACCGGCCGGCCGGCCGGTCCGCGGCGGGGAGGGTCCCATGAGCACCACAGTGAGCGGGAAGAACGGCACGTGGCGTAACTGGGCGGGGAACGTCACCGCCCGGCCCGTGCGGGCGGTCGCCCCCGCCTCGGTGGAGGAGCTCTCCGCCGCGGTGCGGAAGGCGGCGGAGGACGGCCTCAGGGTGAAGGCCGTCGGCACCGGACACTCCTTCACGGCCGCCGCGGCCACCGACGGTGTGCTGATCCGCCCGCACCTGTTGACGGGGATCCGCGCCATCGACCGAGAGGCCGGCACGGTCACCGTGGAGGCGGGCACCCCGCTCAAGAGACTCAACTCGGCGCTCGCGCGCGAGGGACTGTCCCTCACGAACATGGGCGACATCATGGAGCAGACGGTCTCCGGCGCCACCAGCACCGGCACCCACGGCACCGGGCGGGACTCCGGTTCGATCGCCGCCCAGATCAAGGGACTGGAACTGGTGACGGCCGACGGTTCGGTGCTCACCTGTTCGGAGCGGGAGAACCCGGACGTCTTCGCGGCCGCCCGCATCGGCCTGGGAGCACTCGGGATCATCACCGCGATCACCTTCGCGGTGGAGCCGCTCTTCCTGCTGACGGCCCGTGAAGAGCCGATGCCGTTCGAGAAGGTCCTCGCCGAGTTCGACGAACTGTGGGCGGAGAACGAGCACTTCGAGTTCTACTGGTTCCCGCACACCGGGAACACCAACACCAAGCGCAACAACCGCAGCCTCGGGCCGCGCCGGCCGGTCGGGCAGGTGAACGGCTGGTTCGAGGACGAGTTCCTCTCCAACGGCGTCTTCCAGGTGGCCAACTGGGTCGGCCGGGCCGTGCCCGCCACGATCCCGGCGATCGCCGGGATATCGAGCCGCGCCCTATCGGCCCGTACCTACACGGACATCCCCTACAAGGTCTTCACGTCCCCGCGCAGGGTGCGGTTCGTGGAGATGGAGTACGCCGTGCCCCGCGAGGCCCTGGTGGAAACGCTGCGTGAACTGAAGGCCATGGTGGACCGGTCGGACCTGCGGATCAGCTTCCCCGTCGAGGTCCGTACCGCCCCGGCCGATGACATCACCCTGTCCACGGCATCCGGCCGGGACAGCGCCTACGTCGCCGTACACATGTTCCGCGGAACGCCCTATCAGGCATACTTCACCGCCGCCGAACGCATCTTCACGGCGCACGAGGGGCGCCCGCACTGGGGCAAGGTGCACACGCGCGACGCGGAGTACCTGGCCAAGAACTACCCGCGCTTCGGCGAGTTCACCGCACTGAGGGACCGCCTCGACCCCGACCGGCGCTTCGGGAACGACTATCTGCGCCGGGTGCTGGGGGCCTAGGCCGGCCGGCGGCCGTGAGCTGAGGGACGCTCAGGGAGGCGGCGCCCGCGAGGGTTTCGTTCCGTTTCTGCCGGTCGGATGACGTACGCCACGTTTGACGGCCGCGAAAACGGCACACCGGACGGCCGACTCGTACCCCTTGCCAGAACTTGGGCGGCGTGCCGATCCACGCACGTGGCCCGAATGGAGTACTGTTGCGAGCCCTGGGTCCGGTCTCCCGCCAGGGTGTCCGGGGCCTTGCTGGACCGCCGGGAGGGGGCTAGTTGCACAGGGTGACGGAGTTGGTCACTTAGCGTTGCGAATAGGTAACCGTGCCATAACGGCGATCCAGGGCCCGTGCCCGACACGCCGGGCAACTCGGCAAGGTTGTGGCAGGCTGCACCCGGGCAGGCCACACTCGACTAGCGGAAGCAGCGACGCACGTGACGTCGGCAGGCACCACCCGGGAGGTCCCCATGCCCGAACTGCGTGTCGTGGCCGTCTCCAATGACGGCACACGGCTGGTGCTGAAGGCTGCGGACAGCACGGAGTACACGCTTCCGATCGACGAACGGCTCCGCGCCGCCGTGCGCGGCGATCGTCCACGCCTCGGCCAGATCGAGATCGAGGTGGAGAGCCATCTCCGCCCCCGCGACATCCAGGCCCGGATACGTGCCGGCGCCTCCGCCGAGGAGGTCGCTCAGCTCGCCGGCATCCCCGTCGACCGCGTGCGGCGGTTCGAGGGGCCCGTCCTGGCCGAGCGTGCCTTCATGGCCGAGCGGGCCCGCAAGACACCCGTGCGCCGGCCGGGCGAGAACACCGGTCCCCAGCTCGGCGAGGCCGTCCAGGAGCGGCTGCTGCTGCGCGGTGCGGAGAAGGACACCGTCCAGTGGGACTCCTGGCGCCGCGACGACGGCACCTGGGAGGTGATCCTGGTCTACCGGGTGGCGGGCGAACCGCACTCGGCGACCTGGACCTACGACCCGCCCCGACGGCTCGTCCAGGCCGTCGACGACGAGGCGCGCTCGCTGATCGGCGAGTCCGACGACCTCGCGGCGCCCGAGCCGAGCTACCCGTTCGTGCCGCGGATCGCACGTCTGCCCCGCGAGGGACGGCTGGACCGCACCGCGGAGCGGCAGACGGACCGTCCCGCGCTGCCGTCGCAGGCGACCGAGCCCGCGGAGGAGAGCACCGGCGAGCGCGACTCGCTCACCAGCCTTCTGGAGGCGGTGCCGAGCTTCCGCGGCGACCTGGTGGTGCCCGAGCGGCCCGCCGAGGAGCCGGAGGAGCCCGTCCAGGAGCCCGCGGCGGAGGAGCCTCCCGCGCCCGCGGCCTCGGCCGGTTCCGCCTACGCGGACGTTCTCATGCCGCGCACGGTCGGCGCTCACCGCGACCGGCTGATCGGCGCGACGGACCGCCAGGCCGAGGCGGACGGTGTCCGCCCGGGCCGCAGGGCGGCGGTCCCGAGCTGGGACGAAATCGTGTTCGGTACGCGCCGCAAGAAGCCGGAGTAGCCGGACCGGAACCGGACTTGCGGCGTGGGGTGCACGTCAGGACGGCGTACACCCCGCCGCCGCGTTCACTGTGGGTCGGGGCCCACCGCGACGGGGCGGTTGCCGTCCGACGACCACTCCGACCACGAACCGACGTACAGCGCGGCCGGGATGCCGGCGAGGGTCAGCGCCAGTACCTCCTGGGCGGCGGAGACGCCCGAGCCGCAGTACACGCCGACCTCGGTGCCCTCGGTGACGCCGAGTGCCTTGAAGCGCTCGGCGAGTTCATCGGCGGGCAGGAAGTGGCCGGTCTCGGTGGTGTTCTGCGCCGTGGGCGCCGACACCGCGCCGGGGATGTGCCCGCCCACCGGGTCGATCGGCTCGACCTCGCCCCGGTAGCGCTCACCGGCCCGCGCGTCCAGGAGCAGCCCCGTCCGGGCGAGCGCCGCCGCACCGTCCGCGTCGAGCAGGGGCAACGCGCCCGGCAGGGGCCGGAAGTCGCCCGGCTCGGACACCGTTTCGACTCCGGAGGCCGAAGGCCCCTTCCAGGCGGGCAGACCGCCGTCGAGCACCCGCACATCCGGGTGACCCGTGAAGCGCAGCAGCCACCACGCGCGCGCGGCGGCCCAGCCCTGGCCGCCGTCGTACACGACGACGGGCCGGTCCGAGGAGACGCCCGCGGCCCGCATCGCCGCACCGAAACGCTCCATGTCGGGCAGGGGATGCCGACCGGCCGGCCCCGGCGGGTCGGCGAGATCGGTGTCCAGGTCGACGAAGACGGCCCCCGGAATGTGCCCGGCCGCGTACTCGGCACGGCCGTCGAAGGGTGCGGCGCCGCCGGCCGTCGCGGTGGTGAGCTGCCAGCGGATGTCCAGGAGCGTCGGCGGCCGCGCTCCCGCCAGTTCGCTCGCGAGTTCGGATGCGGAGATGATGGCCTTCATGGCCCCCATCCTCGCGCACGGGGTGGCCGTGTCGCCCGGCTCCGGCTAGTCTGCCCGCCGGACAGGTCCGATCACCGGCTGTATGGGATCGGGCACACGCTGTACAGCCGATGGACCGCACACGGCGATCACACCGCGACGCACGAGCCACGTCACATCGAGCCCCCGGCCGGATGACGCCGTAGCGCACGGCGCGGCCGCAGCCCGTGGTGCGACCGGTGGTGCGACCATCGGCACGGACCGTGCACCGCGCCCACCCGGTACCGGTGCACACCGGCGGACGCTGAGCGGCCACCACGAGGGGCCGAGGAGAGAGTGACGATGATCGAGGCACCGGGGTCGGCGGACACGACCGGCACGGCGCACGAGAGGCACGCACCCGGCACACCGTGCTGGGTGAGTCTGATGGTGCACGGGATGGCCGCGACCCAGGAGTTCTACCGGGCCCTGTTCGGCTGGGAGTTCCGCCCGGGACCGCAGCAGCTCGGGCCCTATGTGCGGGCAGTGCTGCACGGCCAGGAGGTGGCGGGCATCGGCCAACTGCCGCCGGACCGCCACCTTCCGATCGCCTGGACGCCGTACCTCGCCTCCCACGACGTGGACGCCACCGCCGAGTCGGTCCGCAGTTGCGGCGGCACGGTGGGGGTCGGTCCCCTGGACGCCGCCGAGGCCGGGCGGCTGGCGATCGCCTGCGACCCGGTGGGCGCGGTGTTCGGCATCTGGCAGGCGGCCGAACACCTCGGCACGGGCCTGACGGGCGTCCCGGGCACTCCAGCCTGGAACGAGCTGCTCACCTACGACACGGCGAGCGTCGCCACGTTCTACCGGAGCGTCTTCGGCTACCAGGAGGAGCGGGCGGCCACCGCCGGCGCCGACCACCGCACCCTGTACGTCGAGGGCCGTCCGGTCGCCGCCCTCCACGGCGTCGGACACGCCCTGCCCCGCGACCGGGGTCCGCACTGGATGACGTACTTCCAGGTCGAGGACGCCGACGCGGCCGCGGAGCGGGTCACCGAGCTGGGCGGGCACGTCGTACGTCCCGGCTGTGACACCGCCCTGGGCCGTACGGTCGCGGTCGCGGACCCGGAGGGCGCGACGTTCTCGGTGGTGAGCCCGCTCGACTGAGCCGGCTCCTCTTGGGTGAATCGGCGGGGCGTCAGGTGGACGACACCGGCAGGACGTCCGGGGACAGGGCCGCCGCGCGGGCGGAGGCCGCCGTCATGCGGCGCCGGTGGTGACGGCGGCACAGCACCTCGTAGCCGATCTCGTCCGCCGACTGGTTCACATCGCCCACGACGACCTGGGCACCCTCGACCACCATCTCGCCGCCGACCGTGCGGGCGTTGTGCGTGGCGCGGGCACCGCACCAGCACAGCGCCTCCACCTGCAGGACCTCGACCCGGTCGGCCAGTTCCACCAGGCGCTGGGAGCCGGGGAAGAGCTTGGTGCGGAAATCGGTGGTGATGCCGAAGGCGTAGACGTCGAGGCCCAGGTCGTCCACCACGCGGGCCAGTTGGTCGATCTGCTCCGGCGCCAGGAACTGCGCCTCGTCCGCGATCACGTAGTCCGCGCGCCCGCCCTGGGAGAGGTGCTCGACGAGGTGGGCGTACAGGTCCTGCCCGTCGGCCACCTCCACGGCGTCGGTGACCAGACCGAGACGGGAGGAGAGCTTGCCCTCGCCGGCCCGGTCGTCGCGGGTGAAGATCATGCCCGCGAGGCCGCGCGCGGAACGGTTGTGCTCGATCTGCAGAGCCAGTGTCGACTTCCCGCAGTCCATCGTTCCGGAGAAGAACACCAGCTCGGGCATGGGTGGTTGGGGCCTTTCGGGCGGGACACAGGGGGGATCTTCAGGAGCGTACTGGGCGCGCGAGGTGGCGCCGCGCTCAGGTCGCGGTCAGGTGCGGACTTCCAGCAGGGGCACCCGCTGTTCCACGGCCGTCATCGAGCCGTGGTTGCCGACCATGGCCGATTCCTTCGGCTCGCGTTCGGAGGCGATGATCAGCACGTCCTCACGGGCCGCCGCGACCACGTCGCCGATGCGGGCGTACACGCGGTCGTCGATGTGCGGGCCGAACCAGCCCGCCGCGATCGCCTCGTCCCGCGAGGCCACCCAGAACTGCTCGCCGAGGACCTCGCGCCAGCAGGTCAGGACGTCGTTCTGGGCGCCCGGCAGCGCGTAGACGTGCCGTGCGCGGCCCTCGCCGCCCAGCAGGGCGACGCCGGCGCGCAGCTCCCAGTCCTCGTCGAAGTCGATGCGGTGCTGCTCGTCGAACGGGATGTCGATCATGCCGTGGTCGGCGGTCACGTACAGGGCGGTGCGCGGCGGGAGCTGCTCGGCCAGGCGCTGGACCAGCCGGTCGACGTACATGAGCTGTCCGCGCCAGGTGTCGGAGTCGACGCCGAAGCGGTGGCCGGCGCCGTCCAGCTCGGAGTAGTACGTGTACACCAGGGAGCGTTCGCCGGCGGCCAGTTGCTCGGCCGCCAGGTCCATGCGGTCCTCGCCGGTCAGCCGCCCGTGGAACGTTCCGCCACTGAGCGCGACCTTCGTCAGCGGGGTGTTCTGGAACGCCGGGGAGGTCACCTGGGCGGTGTGCACACCGGCGTCATGGGCGAGCTGGAACACGGTCGGGTACGGCTGCCAGACCTGCGGCTCGGTCCACGGCTGCCAGCGGAGCTGGTTCATCAGCTCGCCGGTCTCCGGGTTGCGCACGGTGTAGCCGGGCAGGCCGTGGGCGCCCGGGGGCAGGCCGGTGCCGACGGACGCCAGTGAGGTCGCCGTGGTCGCCGGGTAGCCGGCGGTGATCGGCCGCCCGGTGCCGCCGCGGGAGGACGCCAGGAGCGAGGTCATGAAGGGCGCCTCGCCGGGGTGTGCCTTCAACTGCTCCCAGCCGAGCCCGTCGATCAGGAAGACGCAGTTGCGGTCGGCGGCGGTCAGTTCCGGTATGGCGGCGCTCTGGCCGGGCACTCCCATGCCCGCGGCCAGGGTGGGCAGGAGGTCGGCCAGCGAGCCGGAGCCGTACTCGGGGACGGGCGCGGAGCCGAGGGCCAGCGGCTCCGGGTGGTCGGCCCAGGCGGGGAGTGCCATCAGCGGGAGTCGTCCGCGGTCGCCTCGGAGAGGGCCTGCGCGAAGACGAGCGCCTGGCGCACGGTCTCCGGGCCGTCCCCGGCCTCGCTGACGCGCAGGCTCAGGTCGTCGGCCGTCGAGCTGCCCGTGTAGCCGTGGTCGGCCTCGCAGTTGGGGTCGCCGCAGGCGGCGGGCTCCAGGTCGATGCGGGAGACGGCGCCCCAGCCGATGGTCAGGACGACCTCGCGGGGCAGCGTGCCCGGCGTGTACGACTCCGGGTTGGCGACGACGCGGCTGACGACGACCGAGGCGATCCGGTCGAGCTTCACGGACTCCGTCGACGTCGTCGCGTACGGCGTCGGGGAGGTGTCGTCCGCGGCCTGTTCGTCGGTGTGGCTGACGATGAAGCGGGTGCCGGTGAGGACCAGCACCGTCACATGCCGGCGCACCTCGTTCGCGTCGAAGGTGGTCTCCTGGTGGACCAGGTACGACCGGATGGGATCGCCGCCCACCGCGGCTTCCACGGCTTCGGCCACGAGAGCCGGGTAGTAGCCGCTGCGCTCGATCGCCGCGCGCAGCCCCTGGGTCGTCGTACTGGTCTTGGCCATGACGTCCATCCTACGGGGGCGCACTGACTGCGAGGCACCGCTTGCCGCGGGTCAGTACGCGGGGAGGCGCCGCGGGCCGAGGTCGTCACGGGCGGGTGGGGGTGCGAGCCGGACGGTGGCGCCCAGCACGCTCAGGCCGCGCGGGGCGACCACCACGGGCTCCAGGGTGACCGCGACGACCTCCGGATGGTCGTCCACCAGCCGCGACACCCGCAGCATCAGCTCTTCGAGGGCGGGGGTGTCCACGGGGTCGGAGCCGCGCCAGCCGAACAGGAGCGGGGCCGTCCGGATCGACCGGACCAGGGAGGCGGCGTCGCGGTCGGTGACCGGAATCAGCCGGTGCGCCATGTCGCCGAGCAGTTGCGAGGCGGCCCCGGCGAGACCGAACGACAGGACGGCCCCGGCCGCGGGATCGATGACCGTGCGTACGAAGGTGTCGACGCCGCGTGGCGCCATGCCCTGCACGACCGGGCGCAGCTCCTCCGGTTTCCCGAACAGGGACGTCAACTCCGCGTAGGCCCGCAGCAGTTGCTCCTCGTCGGCGAGGTCGAGGCGTACGCCGCCCAGGTCGGCGCGGTGGCGCAGATGCGGGGCGGTGGCCTTGAGGGCCACCGGGTAGCCGATCGTGCGGGCGGCCCGGGCGGCGGCCTCGGGGGTGGGGGCGGGCAGCGCCCTGCGGACGTGGATGCCGTAGCGCGCGAGCAGGTCACAGGTCTCGCCGGTGCCGAGTGTCAGCCCCTGGCCGCGCGCGAGCAGTCCGTGGATCAGTTCGGCGGCGCCCTTCTCGTCGACGTCGTCGAACTCGGGCACCTTGCCGGGCTCGGCGGCCTCTCGCCTCCACTGCGCGTACTTCACGGCTTCGGCGAGGGCCCGGACGGCACGCTCGGCGGCGGGGTAGGCGGGGATGAGGCGCGCCTCGCGGGGTGCCGGGGCGGGCAGTGGCTCCGCAGGCGGCGGCTGGGGGGCACCGCCCGGGGGGCCGGGTGCCGCGCCGCCCCCCTGCGGCCCGGTGCTCGCGGCGGCCGACAGGGCCTCCGCGAGCCCGCCCAACTCCACGTGCACCACCAGTACGGGCTTCGCAGGGGCCGCCGCGGCGGCAGACCTCAGCGCCTCCGCCAGCTCCGCGTCCCCCGGAGACGTCTCCCCCACCGCCGGGATCGCCGTCACGATCACGGCATCGCACGAGTCGTCCGCCAGCGCGGCGACCAGCGCCCGGTGGAAGTCCTCGGCGGACGCCTCCGTCGTGAGATCGAGCGGCGGCGAGGGCCGCAGGCCCTCCGTGAGGCACGCGTCGTACGTCAGCAGCCCCAGCGACTCGGAGTTCCCGACGATCGCCACCCGGGGCCCGGCGGGCAGCGGCTGGCGGGCCAGCAGCAGGCCCGCGTCCACCAGTTCGGTGATCGTGTCCACCCGGATCACCCCGGCCTGCCGCAGCAGGGCCGACACCGTGGCGTGCGGCAGCCGTGTGGCCCGTACCGCGTGCCCCTGCGGCGCGCCCCCGTGCCGCGCCCCCTGCACCACCACGAGCGGTTTGGACGCGGCCGTGCGCCGCGCGAGCCGGTTGAACTTGCGCGGGTTGCCGATGGTCTCCAGGTACATCAGGGCGACGTCGGTGTCCGGGTCGTCGTACCAGTACTGGAGGACGTCGTTGCCGGACACGTCGGCCCGGTTCCCGGAGGACACGAAGGTGGAGACACCCGTGACGCCGGTCACACCTCCGCCGCGCCGGTGCAGCCGTGACAGCAGGGCGATCCCGATGGCGCCCGACTGGGCGAACAGCCCTATGCGTCCGGGGCGGGGCATCTCGGGGGCGAGGGAGGCGTTGAGCCGGACCTGCGGCGAGGTGTTGATGATCCCGAAGGCGTTCGGCCCGATGATCCGCATGCCGTACGAGCGTGCCTGCCGCACCAGCTCCCGCTGCCGCTCCCTGCCTTCCGGCCCGCTCTCGGCGTACCCGGCGGAGACGACCACGAGCCCCTGCACCCCGTGCTCGCCGCACTCGGTGACGACCTCGGGGACGTGCTCGGCGGGCACGGCGACGACGGCGAGGTCCACCGGCTCGGGGATGTCGCGGACGGAGCGGTGGGCGGGGACGCCCTCGAGTTCCTTCAGGTCCTCGGCGAACGCGCGGTTCACCGCGTACAGACGGCCGCTGTACCCGCCGTCCCTGAGATGGTCGAAGACGCTGCGGCCCACTCCTCCGGGGGTGCGGCCCGTGCCGACCACGGCGACCGCGCCGGGCGCGAGCAGCCGCTGCACGGACCGCGCCTCGGCCCGCTGCTCCCGCGCGCGCTGCACGGCCAGCGACCGGTCGGTGGGCTCCAGGTCGAACTCGAGGCGTACGACACCGTCCTCGAAGCTGCGCTTCTGCTGGTACCCGGCGTCCGTGAAGACCTTGATCATCTTGGTGTTGGCGGGCAGCACCTCGGCGGCGAACCGGCGGATTCCGCGCTCCCTGGCCACCGCCGCGATGTGTTCGAGCAGGGCGGAGGCGACGCCGCGCCCCTGGTGCGCGTCCTGCACGAGGAAGGCCACTTCCGCCGTTTCGGGAGCGGGAGAAGGGGCGGGCGCGGGGTGCCCTCCGGGGAGGGCGGCGAGGGCGGTGGCGGGAGACGGGTGGGCGGACGCGGAGGCGGGCAGGCCGTCGTCGCCGATGCGGTCATAGCGTACGGTGGCGATGAACTCGCCGCCGACCGTGGCCGCGAGTCCCACCCTGTCCACAAAGTCGTGGTGCGTGAAGCGGTGGACGTCCTTGGCGGACAGTCGGGGGTACGGCGCGAAGAAGCGGTAGTACTTCGACTCGTCCGAGACCTGCTCGTAGAAGCTGACGAGGCGCTCGGCGTCATCGACGGTGATGGGCCTGATGCGCGCGGTACCGCCGTCGCGCAGCACCACGTCGGCCTCCCAGTGGGCGGGGTAGTCGTGCCGGTCCGACGTGGTCTGCATGGGCCCCAGAGTAAGGCTCGCGCCCGACAACGGCGCGAGGCAGGCTAGGGGGACCAGGACCGGCCCGCGCGGGGACGAGACGCCGCCCCCCTCCCGGGCACGCTTCACCTGTGGAACACTGGTCTAGACAACCCTGAACACCTGAAGGGCAGCAACACATGGCTGAGCGCCGCGTCAACGTCGGCTGGGCCGAGGGCCTCCACGCCCGCCCCGCCTCCATCTTCGTCCGGGCAGCCACGGCCTCCGGCATCCCCGTGACGATCGCCAAGGCCGGCGGCACCCCCGTCAACGCCGCGTCGATGCTGGCGGTTCTGGGCCTCGGGGCCCAGGGCGGCGAGGAGATCGTCCTGGCCTCCGACGCGGAGGGCGCGGACGCCGCGCTCGACCGCCTGGCCAAGCTGGTCGCCGAGGGCCTCGAGGAACTCCCCGAGACCGTCTGACCCTTCGGGCAGCAGCATCACGCGGAGCCGCGTCGCCGGTCAGGGCGGCGCGGCTCCGTCGTGCCGGGCGGTCTCCCGTCCAGGGCGACGAGACAGGCGGCCACCGCGCGCCCGGCGCGGGAAAAGCGCGAGAACGGCACACGCGAGAACGCGACACACGCGGGAACAGCACCGGCGAGAACGGCACACGACGGATTCGGAAGCGCCCGGATAAAACCGCACACGGCACACTGAAACAGCGCGCCCCGAATTTTGGGGAGCACACGGAAAACAGGCAGCCGAAAACAGGGCCGGTCGAATATCTCTCTTTGTATACGGCGCCCGTGTTAATGCCGGAGCGCCGACATGTTTACGGTGTGTTGCGAAGTCCTCACACGGTCCGCCCGGTCCCCCGCGCCGGGAAAGCGAAGCCGGTGCGCGGCCGTCGAGCGCTCCCTGTGCAGCGCCGTGATCGTCCGTGCCCGCTCGCTGTCCCCGCGCGCGACGGCGTCCACGATGCCGCCGTGCTCCGCCCAGGACTCCACGGGGTCGACCGGCGCGTCGACCGCGTACATCCATGCGATCTTGTGCCGCAACTGGGCCAGCGCCGAGGTCAGCGCGGGACTCCCGCAGGCCTGCGCCAGCGTCTCGTGGAACCAGCCTCCCAGGGAGCGCAGATCCTCGCTGCTACCCGTCCTGGCCCGCTCCTGGCCCAGCCTGACCAGTCCGCGCAGGACCTTCAGGTGGGCCTCGGTGCGCCGCTGCGCGGCCCGGGCGGCCCCCAGCGGCTCCAGCAGCAGCCGCATCTCCAGCAGGTCGGCGGCCTCCTGCTCGGTGGGTTCGGCCACGCACGCGCCCGCGTGCCTGCGGGTGACGACGAAGCCCTCGGCCTCCAGCGTGCGCAGCGCCTCGCGCACGGGAACCCGGGAGACGCCGTAGCGCCGCGCGAGGAGTTCCTCGGTGAGCCGGCTGCCGCGCTCGTAGACACCCGCGACGATGTCATCACGGATCGCCGTGCAGACCGAGTGCGCCGGAATACGCATGACCGACCTCCGCCTTAATCCCCGCGAAACGCTCCCGATTGACGCGTGTTCAACCGACTCTATTGCAGCGGGCCGGAATTTCCGACGGCGGGCCGGAATCCATGGATATTTTTTGGTCACACACCGTTCGAAAGCGGACGACGGCCCCCGCTGATCAGCGGGGGCCGTCGGAGTGCGGGGGCGCCTTTCGCGGGCGGAAGCGGTCAGAGGTTCACGCCGTGCGAGCGGAGGTAGGCGACGGGGTCGATGTCGGAGCCGTACTCGGGAGTGGTGCGGGCCTCGAAGTGCAGGTGCGGCCCCGTGGTGTTGCCGGTGGACCCGGAGAGGGCTATCTGCTGGCCCGGGGTGACCCGCTGGCCGACGGAGACGCCGATGGACGACAGATGGCCGTACTGGGTGTAGGTGCCGTCGTTCATCTTGATGACGATCTGGTTGCCGTACGCGCCGCCCCAGCCGGTCTGGACGACCGTGCCGGCGCCGACGGCGTGCACGGCCGTGCCCGTGGCGGCGTGGAAGTCGATGCCGGTGTGGGTGCCGGAGGACCACAGGGAGCCGCCGGTCTTGTAGCCGGTGGACACGTAGGAGTTGAAGACCGGCGGCACGAAGGCGTTGAGACGCCTGCGCTCGGCCTCGCGTGCGGCCCGCTCCTTGGCCTCGCGCTCCTGCCGGGCCTTCTCGGCGGCCTTCCTGCGTGCGGCCTCCTCGGCCTTCTTCTGCTCGGCGGCCTGCTTCTGGGCCGCGGCCTGTGCGTCGATCTGCTCGGCGACCGAGTCACCGAGGGTGACGGCCTGGATCAGTCCGGTCTGCTCGACGGGGGCGCCGGCGGCGAGCGCCGGGGTGGCCAGGGTGCCGATGACACCGGTGGTGGTGAGCGCGGCGACGCCCACGGCGTTCGCAGTCGTACGCTTCACACGGCTCGGGCGACGGTGCTTCCCGGTGGCGCAGATGAACGCCATGAAGTGGCTGGTCCTTTCCTTCCCTCTCGCCTACCGGGTTAGCTGACGGGTTCGGAGCAGGAAGGTCTCCTACGGGCTCGCGCCCGATTCACCCCAGGGACTTCGGGTTTGGGTCCCCGGCTCCCCTGGCTCGCGCCGTACGGGGACTCGGCGATGACTGTCCGGTGCCGCGGGTGCGGCGCACTGCCTGACGGACAGCCCGAATGACGCTAAGGGGACCGTCTTTCAATCAGCAAACGCAGAACGGGGTTTGTAGCGCATCCCACAGGGCAGAGAGGCAACCTCTGTGGCAATACGGACAAACCCCTCAACGGGCAGGGCCCCGGTGACACGGGAAGTCACCAGGGCCCCGGGGCCGGCACGGCGCACGCGCGCGTGCGGTGCGTTCTATTCGGCCGCCACCACGGTCACTTCTCCGATGCCGAGCGCCTCGACGGGCTCCTTGATCTGCGCGGCGTCGCCCACCAGCACGGTGACGAGACGGTCCACCGGGAACGCGTTCACCACGGCCGCGGTGGCCTCCACGGTGCCCGTCGCGGCCAGTTCCTGATACAGCGTCGACTGGTAGTCGTCGGGCAGGTGCTGCTCGACCTGGTCGGCGAGCGTGCTCGCGACGGCCGCCGCCGTCTCGAACTTCAGCGGCGCCACGCCCACCAGGTTCTGCACCGCGACGTCACGCTCGGCGTCCGTCAGTCCCTCGGCGGCGAGGGTGCGCAACACCTTCCACAGGTCGTCGAGCGCCGGGCCGGTGTTGGGCGTGTCGACGGAGCCGCTGATGGCGAGCATCGCGGCGCCCGTGCCGTCCGGCGCGGAGCGCAGTACCTGGCCGAACGCCCGCACCCCGTAGGTGTAGCCCTTCTCCTCGCGCAGGACGCGGTCCAGGCGGGAGGTGAGGGTGCCGCCGAGGCAGTAGGTGCCGAGCACCTGGGCGGGCCACACGCGGTCGTGACGGTCGGGCCCGATCCGGCCGATCAGGAGCTGCGTCTGGACGGCGCCGGGACGGTCCACGATGATCACGCGACCGGTGTCGTCGGCGGTCACCGGGGGCACCGGGCGCGGCCCCGCGGGCGAGCCCGTCCAGGCGCCGAGGGTGTCGCCGAGGAGGGCGTCGAGATCGATCCCGGTGAGGTCGCCGACCACGACCGCGGTGGACGTCGCGGGGCGCACGTACCGCTCGTAGAAGGCGCGGACGGCCGCGGCGTCGATGGTCGCGACCGTCTCCTCGGTGCCCTGACGCGGACGCGACATCCGCGAGGACGCCGGGAAGAGCGACTTGGACAGCTCCTTGGCGGCGCGGCGGGCCGGGTTGGCCGTCTCGTGCGGGATCTCGTCGAGGCGGTTGCGCACCAGGCGCTCCACCTCGCTGTCCGCGAACGCCGGCGCCCGCAGGGCGTCGGCGAGCAGCCCGAGCGCCTTGGGGAGGCGGGAGGCGGGCACCTCCAGGGAGAGGCGGACGCCGGGGTGGTCGGCGTGCGAGTCGAGGGTGGCGCCGCAGCGCTCCAGCTCGGCGGCGAACTCCTCGGCGGAGTGCTTGTCGGTGCCCTCGGAGAAGGCGCGCGCCATGATCGTCGCGACGCCGTCGAGGCCGGCCGGCTCGGCGTCCAAAGTCGCGTCGAGGAGCACCTCGACCGCGACGACCTGCTGGCCGGGACGGTGGCAGCGCAGCACGGTCAGGCCGTTGTCGAGCGTGCCGCGCTCGGGCGCCGGGAACGCCCAGGGCTTGGCCTCGCCGGGCTGGGGCTGCGGGTGGAACTCCATGGTCGCGAGCTCGGTCACTTCGCCGACTCCTCGGTCTCGTCGGTGGTCTCGGCTGCTTCCGGGGCCTCGGCCTCGGCCGCGACCGGCTCGTACACGAGCACCGCGCGGTTGTCGGGGCGCAGGCGGGCCTTGGCGATCTCCTGCACCTCCTCGGCGGTGACCTCGAGCACGCGCTTCACCGCGGTCAGGGCGAGCTGCGGGTCGCCGAACAGCACCGCGTACCGGCACAGTTCGTCGGCGCGGCCCGCGACCGTGCCGAGCCGGTCCAGCCACTCGCGCTCCAACTGCGCCTGGGCGCGTTCCATTTCCTCGTCCGTCGGGCCCCGCTCGGCGAACCGGGCGAGCTCCTCGTCGATCGCGGCCTCGATGACGGGCACCTCGACGTCGCCGGAGGTCTTCACGTCCAGCCACCCCAGGGAGGGCGCGCCGGCGAGACGCAGCAGGCCGAACCCGGCGGCGACGGCGGTGCGGTCGCGCCTCACGAGCCGGTTGTACAGGCGGGAGGACTCGCCGCCGCCGAGGATGGTCAGCGCCAGGTCGGCCGCGTCGCACGCGCGCGTGCCGTCGTGCGGCAGCCGGTAGGCGGCCATCAGCGCGCGCGCCGGGACCTCCTCCTCGACGACCTCGCGCAGCTCCCGGCCGATGACGTCGGGCAGCGAGCCGTCGCGCGGGGCGGGCTTGCCGTCGTGGGACGGGATGGACCCGAAGTACTTCTCGATCCAGGCGAGGGTCTGCTGCGGGTCGATGTCGCCGACGACGGACAGCACCGCGTTGTTGGGCGCGTAGTAGGTGCGGAAGAACGCGCGCGCGTCCTCCAGGGTGGCCGCGTCCAGGTCGGCCATCGACCCGATCGGCGTGTGGTGGTAGGGGTGGCCCTCGGGGTACGCGAGGGCGGTCAGCCTCTCGAATGCGGTGCCGTAGGGGACGTTGTCGTAGCGCTGGCGGCGCTCGTTCTTCACGACGTCCCGCTGGTTCTCCATCGACTCGTCGTCCAGCGCGGCGAGCAGGGAGCCCATGCGGTCGGCCTCCAGCCAGAGGGCGAGCTCGAGCTGGTGGGCGGGCATGGTCTCGAAGTAGTTGGTGCGCTCGAAGCTGGTGGTGCCGTTGAGCGAGCCGCCCGCGCCCTGCACCAGCTCGAAGTGGCCGTTGCCCTTGACCTGGGCGGAGCCCTGGAACATCAGGTGCTCGAAGAGGTGGGCGAGACCCGTGCGCCCCTGAACCTCGTGCCGGGAGCCGACGTCGTACCAGAGGCACACCGCCGCGACCGGGGTCAGGTGGTCCTCGGAGAGCACCACGCGCAGGCCGTTGGCCAGGCGGTGCTCGGTCGCTGTCAGGCCCCCGGAGCCTGCCTCGGCTGTGGCCGTGTGACCCATGGGCATGTACGTCCCTTCGATCGAGGAAGCTGTCGCGGAAACCGCGTTTTCCTGCCGGTGCTGTCACTGTATGCAAGCGTGCCGACCGGTGGCGAAGTTCCCGGGCGGCGTACGCCGAGAGCGAGACCATGATTACGTGGGGTGGGGGATCCCCGCGGTTGACGCGTACCCGGGGTCGGGCCGGTCGTGATCGTCGCCGGGCCGGTGCACGGCCCCCTGGGACGGGCCCTGGTCCGCGTTGTCGGTGGGTCGGTCCACAATGGTCGGCGTCAGATTCGTTTCCATGCCCAGCACAGACGGTGAAGGAGCCGGCAGCGATGGCCCGCCGCAGCACGAAGACCCCGCCACCCGACGACTCGTACGAGGAGAAGATCCTCGACATCGACGTCGTGGACGAGATGCAGGGCTCCTTCCTCGAGTACGCCTACTCGGTCATCTACTCAAGGGCCCTGCCGGACGCCCGCGACGGCCTCAAGCCGGTGCATCGGCGGATCGTCTACCAGATGAACGAGATGGGCCTGCGCCCCGACCGCGGCTATGTGAAGTGTGCCCGCGTCGTCGGCGAGGTCATGGGTAAGTTGCATCCGCACGGCGACGCGTCGATCTACGACGCCCTGGTGCGCATGGCCCAGCCGTTCTCGATGCGCGTGCCACTGGTCGACGGCCACGGCAACTTCGGCTCGCTGGGCAACGACGACCCGCCGGCCGCCATGCGGTACACCGAGTGCCGCATGGCCGAGGCGACGAGTCTGATGACCGAGTCGATCGACGAGGACACCGTCGACTTCGCGCCCAACTACGACGGCCAGGAGCAGGAGCCGGTGGCGCTGCCCGCCGCCTTCCCGAACCTGCTGGTGAACGGCTCGTCGGGCATCGCCGTCGGCATGGCGACCAACATGCCGCCGCACAACCTGCGCGAGGTGATCGCGGCCGCCCGCCACCTGATCAGGTACCCGAACGCGGATCTCGACGCCCTGATGAAGCACGTCCCGGGGCCGGACCTGCCCACCGGCGGCCGGATCGTGGGCCTGTCCGGGATCCGCGACGCCTACGAGAGCGGCCGCGGCACCTTCAAGATGCGGGCCACGGTGTCGGTGGAGGACGTGACGGCGCGCCGCAAGGGCCTGGTCGTCACCGAGCTGCCCTTCACGATCGGCCCGGAGAAGGTCATCGCCAAGATCAAGGACCTGGTCGGTTCGAAGAAGCTCCAGGGCATCGCCGACGTCAAGGACCTCACCGACCGGGAGCACGGCCTGCGCCTGGTCATCGAGATCAAGAACGGCTTCGTGCCGGAAGCGGTCCTCGAGCAGCTCTACAAGCTGACGCCGATGGAGGAGTCCTTCGGCATCAACAACGTGGCTCTGGTGGACGGCCAGCCGCTGACGCTGGGCCTCAAGGAGCTCCTCGAGGTCTACCTGGACCACCGCTTCGACGTGGTGCGCCGCCGCTCGGAGTTCCGCCGCGGCAAGAAGCGCGACCGTCTGCACCTGGTCGAGGGCCTGCTGACGGCGCTGGTCGACATCGACGAGGTCATCCGCCTGATCCGGTCCAGCGAGAACTCCGCGCAGGCCAAGGAGCGCCTGATGGAGCGCTTCTCGCTGAGCGAGATCCAGACGCAGTACATCCTCGACACGCCGCTGCGCCGTCTGACCAGGTACGACCGCATCGAGCTGGAGGCGGAGAAGGACCGGCTCAACGCCGAGATCGAGGAACTGACCCGGATCCTGGACTCGGACGCCGAGCTGCGCAAGCTGGTCTCCAACGAACTGGCCGCGGTGGCCAAGAAGTTCGGCACCGACCGGCGCACGGTGCTGCTGGAGTCCTCCGGTGCCGCCCCGACCGTTCCGCTGCAGGTCGAGGACGCCCCCTGCCGGGTGCTGATGTCGTCGACGGGCCTGCTGGCGCGCACGGCGAACAGCGACCCCTTCGAGGAGGACACCGACGGCAAGCGCGCCAGGCACGACGTGATCGTCTCCGCCGTACCGGCGACGGCGCGTGGTGAGGTGGGCGTGGTGACGTCCGCCGGGCGGCTGCTGCGGGTGAACGTGATCGACCTTCCGCAGCTGCCGGAGACTGCGACGCGGGCGAGCCTGTCCGGGGGCGCGCCGGTCTCGGAGTTCGTGTCCCTGGAGGCGGACGAGACGGTGGTCTGCCTGATGACGTTGGACGAGTCGTCTCCGGGCCTCGCGCTCGGCACGGAACAGGGCGTGGTCAAGCGCGTGGTCCCCGACTACCCGGCGAACAAGGAGGAGTTGGAGGTCATCACCCTCAAGGAGGGCGACCGGATCGTCGGTGCCGTGGAGCTGCGCACCGGCGAGGAGGACCTGGTCTTCATCACGGACGACGCCCAGCTGCTGCGCTACCCCGCCGCCCAGGTGCGCCCGCAGGGCCGTCCCGCGGGCGGCATGGCGGGCATCAAGCTCGCCGAGGGCGCCAAGGTCATCTCGTTCACGGCGGTGGACCCGGCGGCGGACGCGGTGGTCTTCACGGTCGCCGGATCGCGCGGCACGCTGGACGACTCGGTGCAGACGACGGCCAAGATGACGCCGTTCGACCAGTACCCCCGCAAGGGCCGGGCCACGGGCGGCGTGCGCTGCCAGCGGTTCCTGAAGGGCGAGGACTGCCTGTCGTTCGCGTGGGCGGGCGCCGCGCCGGCCCGGGCGGCGCAGAAGAACGGCACGCCGGCCGAGCTGCCGGAGATCGACCCGCGACGCGACGGCTCTGGCGTGTCGCTGCCGAAGACGGTCGCGGCGGTGGCGGGACCGGTGTAGGTCAGCCCTCGAGGTCGCCGAGGCTCTCCGGGGTCTCGGCCTCCTCGTCCCGGACGTAGCGCAGGACGCCCCACATGCCGTGCTCGTCGGCGTGCGGGGCGTCGTCCGCGCACGCCTGGAGTTCCTTGTCGAGGGCGGCGGTGTCGATGCCGGATCCGATGAGGACGAGCTGGGTGATCCGCTCGTCGCCGGGCCGCCACGGCTCCGGGTAGAACCGCAGGAACCGTCCCACGGCGTGCACGCTGTACCGGTTGCGCGGATCCGCCGCGCCGAAGTCGACGTACCCCTTGATCCGGTACAGGCCCTCGGGCCGGCTGTCCAGGAAGTCCAGCAGCCGGCGGGGGTTCAGCGGCACCTCACAGCGGAAGGACAGGCTGTCGTAGGCGGTGTGCAGATGGGCGTGGTGCGCATCGTCGTGCCCGTGCTCGTCCTGCCGGGGGAGGTCGTCGAAGGACAGTTGCCCGACGCGCTCCTCGGCCGGCCGGCAGTCGAAGAGGAACTCCGGGTCGATGCGCCCGTAGGCGGCGGGGACGACGGCCGCGCGCTCGGTGAGCGACCGGACGAGCCGCAGCACCCGCTCGCCGTCCTCGGCGCGGTCGGTCTTGTTGACGACGACGAGGTCGGCGAGGGCGAGATGGCGGTCGAGTTCGGGATGCCTCTCGCGGGTGGCGTCGAACTCGACGGCGTCGACGACCTCGACCAGTCCCCCGTAGACGACGCGCGGCTGCTCGCTGGCGAGCACCATGCGGACGAGTTCCTGCGGTTCGGCCAGACCGCTGGCCTCGATGACGATGACGTCGATGCCGGCGCGGGGATCGGCGAGACGGTCGAGGTACAGGTCGAGTTCGCTCGTGTCGACGGCGCAGCACAGGCATCCGTTGCCGAGGGAGACGGTGGAGTCTCCGAGCGCCCCGGCGACGGCCATCGCGTCGATCTCGATGGCCCCGAAGTCGTTGACGACGGCCCCGATACGGCTCCCTCCGCTGTGGTGCAGGAGGTGGTTGAGCAGCGTGGTCTTGCCCGAGCCCAAAAAACCGGCGAGTACGACGACCGGAATCTGCTCCCGACCCGACGACTGGGTCACTGTGCGCCCCTTCTCACACCGTTGCGTGCACCGGCTCGCGGACCGGCGGACGTACGAGGGCGGCTCGCGGACCGGCTCACGCCGAGGCGGGGTCGGCTCTCGTACGAGGATCGAATGCCGACCCAGGATACGAGTAGGGGGAAACCCCGCGAAGTGAACGATTGTTAGCGGCACTTGCGGGGCAGACGTTGGGCATGGCGCTGGAGCGTGCGACCCTCGCTTCCCTCCGTGCGCCTCCTCTCCGCCTCCCGGCCGATCAGAGCCGCTCGGCACTCTGGGAGACGGCAAGCGCGCCGCCCATCGCTCGCCGGTCCCCACCAGTCGACCCGCACCCGACGACCGGCGGACGGTCGCCTGATTCGGGGGTTGACATGGTCACACAGAGGCATGGGACAAGGGGGCTGGGCTCCGCTGCGACGGTGGGGCTCGTGTTAGCGGCGGGGGCCCTGGCAGCGCAGGCCGTGCAGCAGCGACGGCGTACGGAAGTCTGTCGACAGGCGGTCGAGGCGAGGAATGCCGACGACCTCCGGGCGAGACTGACCGAGTATCACCGCATCCAGCTTCGCCTCGTGGACAAGGCACTGGAGGATCCCGAGCTCGCCGCCGTGCTGAGCACCGTCGAGACGGATTCACCCGCACGGCGGCGTCAGTATCTGTACGCCAATGAGCTGTATTCCCATGCCTTGTTCGGGTACCGGATGGGCGTCGCAAGCCTGGAAGAGCTGCACGGGCACCTTCGCGTACTCGTCAGGAACACCGTCTTCCGCGACTACTGGGACGCGACCCGGCACCATCGCGCCAGTCTCAAGGCCGAATCCGTGGAGGCCCGGGTGGGCACGATGGTGGATGCGCTCATCCGCGATCTGGATGACGCGGACACAGAGCAGTGGTGGGTCGTGGGTGAACCTCCGACCGAGGAAACCCCGTACTGACGCGCCCAACCCGCCGTGGGTGACCGCCAGTTGGCTCAAGCCTGAAACGTGTGCCACTTCACAGTGAGCTACCCTGTCCCCGCCTTCAACACCTGCAACAGCAAGATCGGGGACCCCTTGAAGATCGTGCGTCGCATCGGCGCCTCCCCACGCGAGCGTGGGAGCATGACCGGTGAAACCTGCCCAGACATCTTCGAACTCAGCGACGGCAATTTTGCCGTCATCGGAACTGAGGCCACGGCGACGCTCGAAGGCGAACTCCCTACTGACGCCGCACGCGCGGACTACGAACGCATCGTCATCGTCAGTCGAGAGACCCTCGTCAGAGCAAAGGCCGACATTCCGGACCACTAGCGGGGGCAGCATCCGCCACCTTCGACTGCCCGTTGAAGTCCACCCTCATGGCCATCCCGTTGAGGACCGTCCCGGACGGCGAGCGGAGCCCCACCACCCCCGGTCATCGCTCGCACCGAACTCACGAGGTCCGGCACCAGACCGGTGCCGGACCTTCTGCACGCCTCAGGCCACGGCCGGCACCGCCACCGGTGGCTCCGGGCCCACATAGCGGGCCGCCGGACGGATGATCTTCGCGTCTTCCGCCTGTTCCAGGATGTTGGCGCTCCAGCCGACCACCCGGGCCGTCGCGAAGGTGGGGGTGAACATCTCACGCGGAAGGCCGCAGAGTTCCATGACCACACCCGCGTAGAACTCCACGTTCGTGTGGAGCTCCCGGCCGGGCTTCAGTTCGGCGAGGATGGCCTCTACATGACGCTCCACCTCGATCGCGAACTCGACCAGCGGGCCGCCGAACCGTTCCGCGATGCCGCGCAGCATCCGGGAGCGCGGGTCCTCCGTGCGGTAGACAGGGTGGCCGAAGCCCATGATGCGGTCTCCCGCGAGGACGCGTTCGCGAATCCACGCGTCGATGCGGTCGGGTGTGCCGATCGCATCCAGCGTGTCCAGGGCGCGACTCGGTGCCCCGCCGTGCAGCGGGCCGGACAGCGCACCCACGGCGCCCACCAGGGCAGCCGCCACGTCCGCCCCCGTGGAGGCGATCACCCGAGCCGTGAAGGTTGATGCATTGAACCCGTGGTCAATGGTTGATATCAAGTACTGCTCGACGGCCCGCGCCCGTGCCGCGTCCGGCTCCGAACCGGTCAACATGTACAGGTAGTTTGCGGCGTGCGGCAGATCCTCCCGCGGCTCGATCGGGTCGAGCCCCCTGCCCAGCCGGTACAACGCCGTGAGCAGCGTGGGGACGGCCGCGCTCGCGGCGAGCGTGTCCTGACGCCGCTGGTCCGCGTCGATGTCGTACACCGGCCGGAACCCCTTTGACGCCCCCAGCAGTGAGAGCGCCGTACGCAGCCCCGACAGCGGACCGGACCGCCGGCTCGCCGCAGCGATCGCGGGAAGTGCGGCACGCACGTCGTCGGGAAGCCGGCGCAGTTCCGCGGTGCGTGCGGCGAAGGCCGAGCGCTGCACCGCGTCGGGCAGTTCCCCGTGGACCATCAGGTGCCAGACGTCCTCGAACCCACGGGTCTGCGCGAGTTCGACGGCCGAGTACTGACGGTAGTGGTAGAAGCCCTCCACTCCCCTGACGTCACCCAATGCGGTGTCGGTGACGACGACACCCGCGAGTCCCCGCGGAACGTCGACAGATGCGGGTGCGGACCTGTTGATCGGCATGTTCCCTCCTTGCAATTGACTCGACTGTCTATGGTTGACTATCTTGCTGTCAATATTGATTGAATCAATATGCAATCCATGGGTACGGTGTCGGCCATGAGGGATCAACAAGCGGCTTCCGGTGGCGACGCGGGTCGGCTCACCACCAAGGAGGCCGCCGAGCTGCTCGGCGTGAAGCCCGAGACCGTCTACGCGTACGTCAGCCGCGGCCAGCTCAGCAGCCGGCGCCGGCCCGGCGGCCGCGGCAGCACCTTCGACGCCAAGGAGGTGGCGGCGCTCGCCCGGCGCAACAGACGCGAACCGGCCGGGACGTCACCCACCGTGGCCGACCTCTCGGTCCGCACGGGCATCACCCTGATCGACGAGGACCGCTATTACTACCGCGGCGTCGACGCCACCGAGCTGGCCGCGCGCCACTCCTACGAGGAGATCGCCGAGTGGCTGTGGACCGGACGACTGCGGCCGGGGATCACCTTCACCGCCCCCGACGCCACCGTCGCCGTCGCCCGGCGCGCGGTGAACGCCCTGCCCGAGCACAGCGGCCCCCTCGACCGGCTGCGGGTGGCGGCGATCGCGGCCGCCACCGCCGACCCGCTCCGCTTCGACCTGTCGCCGGACGCGGTCCTCGGCACCGCGCGCACCCTCATCCCCACCCTCGTCGCCGCCCTGCCGCCCCTGCGTCACGACCACCGCGACGACGAGCCGCTGGCCCGGCGCCTGTGGGGGCGGCTCACCGGCCGTGCTCCCGACGAGGCGTCACTGCGCGTGCTGGACACGGCGCTCGGGCTGCTCGTCGACCATGACCTGGCCGCCTCGACCCTCGCGGTGCGCGTGGCCGCCTCCGCCCGCGCGCACGCGTACGCCGCCGTCTCGGCCGGGCTCGGCGCGCTGGAGGGACCTCTGCACGGCGCGGCCAGCAGCCTCGCGCACCGGATGCTTCTGGAGGTCCTGGACCGGGGCACCGCGGTCCCCGTGGTGGCCGACGAACTGCGCGCCGGACGCCGGATCCCCGGCCTGGGACACCGGTTGTACACCGGCGAGGACCCCCGCGCGCATGCGCTGTTCGCGCTGCTGGAGGACATGCCGTCCGCAGCCCCCGCGTTGGCGGCGGCCCGGGACATCGAGTCCACCGCGGCGCGCCACACTCCCCTGCGCGCGAATGTCGATCTGGCCCTCGCCGTTCTCACGGTCTCCTCCGGCATGGACGCCACGGCCGGCGAGACCGTCTTCGCCGTCGCGCGCACGGCGGGCTGGATCGCACACACTTTGGAGGAGTACGACGAGCGACCGCTGCGCATGCGCCCGAGCGGGCGCTATGCCGGAGCGCGTCCGCCGCAGCCGCTCCCTCAGTGAGCCCCCGGGCGCGTCCACTCGCAACCACTCACCGGACGCGCTCCTCACACTCCCCCGTACTCGGGCGCGCGCCCCGGATGCGCCCCGCCCGGCACGGCTGGAAGTCGCCATCGAACGGGTCAGGTTAGGCTTACCTCCGTGAGTACGTGCACGACCGCGTCCCGGGACCTCGACGAGCCCCTCGCGGGCACCGCGGCGACCGCGAGGACCTGGCTGCTGCTGGAACAGCCCGGCCCGTGGGGCCCCAAGGCGCTCACCTCCAGCCACCTGGATCCGGCGCTCGGCCGGGCCCTGGAAGCGGCCGCGGAGGGCACCGGCGTACGGATCGGGCTCATCCGCCGCCCCGGACGGCACGCCGACTGCGGCACACCCGCCGAACGGCAGGTCTACGTGGCGCACACCGTGCCCGGAAACGTCTGGCTGCACGCCGCCACGACCACCGCGCCGGAGGTGTTGCTCGATCTGGACTTCGCCGCCCTCGGCATGGGTGACCCGCACAGCTTCGACTCGGTACTCCGGGGGCGGCCGCACACCGGCGACCCGCTCGCCTTCGTCTGCACCAACGGCAGGCGGGACCGCTGCTGTGCCCTCCTCGGCCGTCCCCTCGCGGCAGAGCTGACGGCCTCCGGAGTCCACGGCGTCTGGGAGGTCACCCACCTCGGCGGCCACCGCTTCTCCCCCACCCTGCTCGTCCTGCCGTTCGGATACGCGTACGGGCGGGCGCAGGCCGCGCACGTCAAGGAGGTCCTCCAGGCCGTGCGCGAAGGGCGGGTCGTGGTCGAGGGATGCCGCGGCAGCTCCGCCTGGGAACGGCCGGCGCAGGCCGCGGAGCTCGCGGTGCGCACGGCGGCCCACGAGTACGCGGCGGAAGCGCTGACCGTCCTGCGCACGGACGGTGCGGCGCCTCGCTGGGAGGTCACCGTCGCCCACACCGACGGCCGTCTGTGGCGCGTCGTCGTGGCCCAGGGCGCCTCGCTGCCGCCGCGCCCGGAGAGCTGCGGCTCGGTGCTGGGCTCCCCGGCGCGGATGGACGTGGTCTCGGTGCGGGAGCTGCGCCCCGCGGTCCTCGGCGACCCGGCGCACTGCTGAGGCGCGGCCGCCGCGCACAGGGGGCACGGCTCCCTGCACGGCTCCCGGCCACGTGCCGCACGCGCACCGCACAGGAGATCCACACCACACTCCCTACGGCACGCTGCGCCCCTCCCCGTACCGTCGTACCCATGAGCCCCTCTGCCCCTGGACGACGGCTGCGCCTCGGTCTGCCGCGGCGGATGTTCTCGCAGGTCCTGCTGATGCTGGTGGCGATCGCCGCGGGTGTGGCCGTGCTCGCCACCGGACTGTTCCTGGCGCCGCTCAGCCGTCTGCTGGACGACCAGGCGATGCGCCGGGCCCTGGCGATCGCGCAGACCACGGCGGCCCAGCCGCAGATCGCCAGGGATCTGCAGACGACGCTGCCGTCGCCCGACGGGCCCGTGCAGGCGGAGGCGGAGCGTATCCGCAAGGCCAGCCACGCCGAGTACGTCGTGGTGATGAACACGAAGGGGGTGCGCTGGTCGCACCCGGACACCTGGCAGATCGGCAAGATCGTCTCGACGGACCCGAGCGTGGCTCTGGCCGGCAAGGAGGTCATGCAGATCGACAGCGGCACCCTGGGCCGCTCCGCCCGCGGCAAGGTGCCGCTTCTGGACGCGCACGGCAGGATCGTCGGCGCGGTCTCGGTGGGCATCGAGTACGACAGCGTCAGGGCTCGGCTGATCCACGCGATCCCGGGGCTGTTCGCGTACGCGGGCGCGGCCCTGGCGATCGGCGCGCTGGCCGCCTACCTGATCTCCCGCAGGGTGCAGCGGCAGACCCGTGACCTCGCCTTCTCGGACATCTCGGCGCTGCTCGCCGAGCGCGAGGCGATGCTGCACGGCATCAGGGAGGGCGTCGTCGCCCTGGACCGCGCGGGCCGGGTGCGACTGCTCAACGACGAGGCGCAGCGCCTGCTGGGCATCGGCGACGAGGTCGTCGGCCGCTCCCTCGACGAGGCACTCGGCGCGGGCCGTACGACCGATGTGCTGGCCGGACGGGTCACCGGCACCGACCTGCTCACCGTGCGCGGGCACCGGGTCCTCGTCGCCAACCGCATGCCCACCGACGACGGCGGCGCCGTCGCCACCCTGCGCGACCGCACCGAGCTGGAACAGCTCGGCCGCGAACTGGACTCCACCCGCGGCCTGATCGACGCCCTGCGCGCACAGGACCACGAACACGCCAACCGCATGCACACGCTTCTGGGTCTGCTGGAACTGGAAATGTACGAGGACGCCGTGGAGTTCGTCGGCGAAGTGGTGGGCGACCATAGGGCTACGGCGGAACAGGTCACCGAGAAGATCCACGATCCGCTGCTGGCGGCCCTGCTGGTGGGCAAGGCGACGGTCGCCGCCGAGCGCGGGGTGGCCCTGTGGATCGCGGACCGGACGCTGCTGCCGGACCGGCTGATCGACCCGAGAGGACTGGTCACGATCGTCGGCAACCTGGTCGACAACGCGCTCGACGCCGTCGCGGGCACACCGCACGCGCGCGTGGAGGTCGACCTGCGCGCTCAGGGACGCACGGCGGTCCTCAGGGTGCGGGACACCGGTCCCGGAATACCCGCCGAGCGGCGGGAACTGATCTTCACCGAGGGATGGTCCACCAAACAGCCCCCGGCGCACGGCAAGCGCGGGATCGGGCTGTCCCTGGTGCGCCGCCTGGCCGAACGCCAGGGAGGCAGCGCCCAGGTGGCCGAGGCGGACGGAGGAGGCGCGGAGTTCGTCGTCGTCCTCCCCGAAGCGCTCGAGGAACCGGAGCCGGCTACCGGAGACCGAGGGGTCGCCGCCCCCGCACCCCGGGCACCGGCGGACAGGGCGCCGGTCCCGGACACACCCGCCCCGACACCCCAGGAGAGGTCGCGATGACCCGGCCGATCGACGTACTGGTCGTGGACGACGACCCCCGGGTCGCCCGGGTCAACGCCGCGTATGTGGAGAAGGTCGCCGGCTTCCGGGTGGTCGGCCAGGCGCACAACGCGTCCGACGCGCTGCGCCAGATGGAGACGCTGCCCCGCCTGGACCTGGTGCTGATGGACCACTACCTGCCGGACGGCACGGGGCTCGCGGTCGTGCAGGAGATGCGCCGACGGGGCCACCAGACCGATGTGATCATGGTGACGGCGGCCCGTGACATCGAGACCGTCCAGGCCGCGATGCGGCACGGCGCGCTCCAGTACCTGGTCAAGCCGTTCGCCTTCGCGGGGCTGCGCGCCAAGCTGGAGGCGTACGCCGCGCTGCGCCGCACCCTCGACGGCGGCGGTGAGGCCGAGCAGGCGGAGGTCGACCGCATCTTCGGGGCCCTGTCGGCGGATTCCACCCCGGGGCTGCCCAAGGGGCACTCGGCGACGACGGCCGAGCTGGTACGCCGTGCCCTGGTGGACGCCGAGGGGCCGCTGTCCGCCCAGGAGATCGCCGAGCGGACCGGGCTGAGCCGCCAGACCGCCCAGCGCTACCTGAAACTCCTGGAGCGCACGGGACGGGCCACGCTGACCCTGAGGTACGGCGACGCGGGCCGCCCCGAGCACCGCTACGTGTGGGCGACCCGCGCCTGAGGCACGGCCGTCGGGCTCAGCCCGTGGCCTTCTTCACGAACTCCGTGGTGTATGTCTTGCCCAGGTCGATGGTGGCGTTCTTGATGTTGGGGTTGAACGCCTTGAGGACCTTCTCGACCGTCTCCGGACCGTTCTCGGGCATCACGCCGTCCTTGGTGAACATCGGCAGCGTGCTCTTGATGGAGGCCGCGTAGAGCGTCTTGTCGCCCTGCGAGTAGTCGGCCGGCATCTTGGCGGCGATCTCGTCCGCGGAGTGCGTGGACATCCACTTCAGGGTCTTCACGAACGCGTTGGCGAGCTTCTGGACGGTGTCCTTGTGGCTGTTGACCCAGTCCGTCTGCATGTACAGGCTCGACGACGGGTAGGGGCCGCCGAGCGCCTCCTGCGACCCCTGCGGCGTGCGCATGTCGATGAGCACCTTGCCGAGCTTCTTGGCGAGGACATTGGCGACGGTCGGGTCGGTGGTCATGCCGGCGTCGATGGAGCCCTGCTGGAGGGCGGAGATGAACGTCGGGCCGGCACCCACGGCGACCGGGCTGAACTCGCTGACGTTCACGCCGTTCTTGACCGCGAGGTACTTGGTGAGGAAGTCGGTCGACGACCCGAGTCCGGTGATGCCGAGCTTCTTGCCCTTGAAGTCCTTGGGCGAGGTGATGTCCTTGGCGGCCTTGCCGGAGACGATCTCCACCTCGCCGGGGGCCTGCGAGAACTGCACCACGGACTCGACGTGCTTGCCCTTGGTCTGCAGGTCGAGCGTGTGGTCGTAGAAGCCGACGGCCCCCTGGACCTGGCCGGAGACGAGCGCTGTCTCGGCCTGCACACCGGCCGGCTCGCTCAGCAGCTCCACATCGAGGCCCTCGGCGTCGAAGTAGCCGAGCCGCTGGGTGAGCATCGCGGGCAGGTAGATGACCTTGTCCAGGCCACCCACCATGATCTTGACCTTCTCACCCTTGCCGTCGCCCTTGCTGCCGGAGTCCGACGAGGCGGTGGTGGCCGCGTCGTTGGCGCAGGCGGTGAGCGAGGTGGCGGCGAGCAGGCCGGCCGCGGCGAGGGCGGCGATTCTGGCGGACTTGCGCATGACGGTTCACGTCCTTGTGGGAGGGCGGTGCGGGAGGAGAACGGATCTCGAGGGGGGTGTCGAAGGAGGCTTCCGGGGCGGTCAGTGACCGGAGTCCGACGGCTTCCAGCGGAAGATGCGGCGCTCGGCGAAGGTGAGCAGTCCCTCGGCCACCAGCGCGACGACCGCGAGGATGACCATCGCTGCGTAGACGCCGGCCGCGTTGAAGGTGCCCTGGGACTGGGCGACGAGCAGCCCGATGCCCTTCGTGGCACCGATGTACTCGCCGACGATGGCGCCGATGAGGGCGAACCCGAAGCTGACGTGGAGGCTGGTGAAGATCCACGAGGTGGCCGACGGGATGACGACCTGCAGTGTCACCCGGCGGTCGCTCGCGCCCAGGATGCGGGCGTTGGCCACGAGGTTGCGGTCGACCTCGCGGGCGCCCTGGAAGGCGTTGAAGAACACCGGGAAGAAGACCAGGACGACGGCGGAGGCGATCTTGGAGGACGGCCCGAGTCCGAACCAGATCACGAAGATCGGGGCGAGGACGATCCTGGGGATGGAGTTGAGCACCTTGATGTAGGGGCCGAGGACGTCGGCGAGGAAGGCGATCCGCCCGAGCGCGATACCGCACACGACACCGGCGACCACACCGATGATCCAGCCGAGCAGCGCCTCGTGGAGCGTGACCCAGATCTGCTCGCCGAGCGAGCCCTGTGCGGTGCCGTGCATGACCCAGGTGGAGATCTGGTCCCAGATCTTCGACGGCATCGAGAAGTTGAACGGGTCGATGGCCTTGGTCCGCGAGAGTACCTCCCAGAGGCCGAGCACGGCGACCAGGAGCAGCACACGCACGAGCAGGACGACCGCCTTGCGTCTGCGGGCGGCGCGCGCACGCGAGTGGGCGCGGTCGGGCTTGGACGTGTCGGCGGGAGCGGGCGCGGAGATGACCTCAGGCGACACGGGCGGCACCCCTCTCGCGCGTGATGCGGACCTCTTCGCCCAGGGACTCCCAGATCTCGCGGTAGATCTCGATGAACCGCGGCTCCAGGCGCACCGATTCGACCTTGCGCGGGCGGGGCAGGTCGATGTCGAAGACCTGCTTCACGGTGGCGGGTCCGGCGGTCATCACGACGACCTTGTCGGCCAGCGCGATGGACTCCTCCAGGTCGTGGGTGACGAAGACGACCGAGGCGCCCGTTCCCTCCCAGAGCTCCAGCAGTTCGTCCGACATCAGCGCCCGGGTCTGCACGTCGAGCGCGGAGAACGGTTCGTCCATCAGCAGGATCTCGGGGTCGTTGACGAAGGTGGCGGCGAGGGCGACCCGCTTGCGCTGGCCGCCGGAGAGCTGGTGGGGGTAACGGTCCTCGAAGGCGGCGAGCCCGACCCGGGCGAGCCACTCGCGTGCCTTCTGCTTGGCCTCCGCCTTGGGCACGCCACGGAAACGCGGGCCCGCCATCACGTTGGACAGGACCGTGCGCCAGGGGAACGTGGCGTCCTGCTGGAAGACGAAACCGACCTTGTCCCCGACTCCGGCGACCGGTTCGCCGGCCACCAGGACCTCGCCCTCGGTGGGCTCCTCCAGACCGCTGACCAGGGTCAGGGTCGTCGACTTGCCGCATCCGGTGGGTCCGACGACGGCGACGAACTCGCCGCGCCCGACCGTCAGGTCGAGGTTCCTTACAGCCGTGTGCAAACCGCCTGACGGGGTCCGGAAGGTCTTGCTCGCGCCCCGTAGCTCGATGGCGGGGCTCGTGTCTGCGCTCATGGCCCGGGACGGTAGGTGTGGCACGGGCCACGGCAGGAGTCTTCTGGGCGCAAGCTCGACTTCTGCTTGCAAGAGTCTGTTGTGCTCTTTTTGCTCGCGCTACAACTGCGGAGCCGAAACACGGGCGTAACGCCCGCACGGCCTTGGGAGAAAGAGGCCCGATGATTGACGTCCTGGTCGTGGACGACGACTTCCGTGTCGCCGAGATCAACGCCAAGTACGTGGGAAAGGTTCCCGGTTTCCGGGTCGCCGCCCGCGCGCACAGCGCTGCCCAGGCGCTCGCCGCGGTGGAACGCGCCCCGATCGACCTGGTGCTGCTCGACCACTATCTGCCCGACCAGACGGGGCTCGAACTGGTCCACCGCATGCGCGACCACGGCCACGGCACCGACGTCATCATGATCACTGCCGCCGGCGACGTGGCGACCGTCCAGGCCGCCATGCGTCTGGGCGCGCTGCACTACCTGGTCAAACCGTTCACCTTCGCGGCCCTGCGCACCCGCCTCGACTCCTATGCCGCCCTGCGCCGCACGGTCGACCGCGTCGGCGGCCGGGGCGTGGCCGGCCAGGAGCAGGTGGACCGGATCTTCAGCGCCCTGCGCACCATGCCCGTGATCCCGTCGCCGAGGCTGCCCAGCGGCCACTCCGAACCGACGACGGACCTCATCTGCGAGGTGCTGCACCGGGCCGGCCGGCCGCTCTCCGCGCACGAGGTGGCGGCCCGGACGGGCCTGAGCCGCTCCACCGCCCAGCGTTATCTGCGGCATCTGGAACAGGCGGGCCGACTGCACCTGTCCCTGAAGTACGGCGACACGGGGCGGCCCGAGCACCGGTACGCATGGGTGGCGCCGTAGGGGGTGACGGGGCGCCCCGGCGCACGGGTACGTCGGCGGGACGCCCGCCCTGTCAGACCGCTCCGGCGCCCGTCAGTGACCGCACCTCGGTCTCCGCGTGCTTGGCTTCGTCCGGCGCTTCCGGAGAGGTGACCGTGCCGAGCCAGCCCGCGAGGAAGCCGAGCGGGACGGAGACGAGGCCCGGGTTCTGCAGCGGGAAGTACTGGAAGTCGACGGCCGGGAAGAGCGATCCGGGGCTGCCCGAGACGACCGGGGACAGCAGCACGAGCCCCAGTGCGGGCACGAGGCCGCCGTAGACCGCCCAGACGGCGCCGCGTGGGGTGAAGCCGCGCCAGAACAGCGTGTACAGCAGCACCGGAAGGTTCGCGGACGCGGACACCGCGAAGGCGAGCCCCACCAGGAAGGCCACGTTGAGGTCGCGGACCAGCAGGCTGAGGGCGATCGCGACCACACCGATGCCGACGGCGGCGGCCCGCGCCACCGCCACCTCGCTGTGCGGCTCGGGGCGGCTGCGCCGCAGCGACGCGTGAAGGTCGTGGGCGACGGCGGCCGAGGCGGCGAGGGTGATACCGGCCACGACCGCGAGGATGGTGGCGAAGGCGATCGCGGCGACCATGGCGAACAGGACCGTCCCCCCGGTGGTGTCCGCGCCGCCGCCCAGTCGCTGGGCCAGCAGCGGCACCGCCGTGTTCCCGGCGGCGTTGGACGCGCGCACGGCGTCCGGGCCGACGACGGCGGCCGCACCGAAGCCCAGCACGATCGTCATCAGGTAGAAGCCGCCGATGAGCCCGACCGACCACACCACCGAACGGCGGGCGGAGCGCGCCGTCGGCACGGTGTAGAAGCGGGACAGGATGTGCGGCAGCCCTGCCGTGCCCAGCACCAGCGCCAGACCCAGGCTGACGAAGTCGATGCGGGCGGTCCAGTTGCCGCCGTACTTCAGCCCGGGAGCGAGGAACGCGTCCCCGTGCCCGCTCCGCTCCGCCGCCGTGCGCAGCAACGCGTCGACGTCGCCGTGGAAACGCATCAGCAGCAGAACGGTCAGCGCGACCGTACCGCCGAGCAGCAGGACCGCCTTGACGATCTGGATCCAGGTGGTGGCCCGCATCCCGCCCAGCGTCACGTAGATCACCATGAGCGCTCCGACGACGACCACCGTCCACGCGCGCGCCGCCGCGCTCGTCCCCCCGAAGAGCAACGCGACGAGGCTGCCCGCGCCCACCATCTGCGCCACCAGGTACAGCACCGACACCGTCACCGAAGACGTCCCCACCGCGATCCGCACCCGGCGCTCGCCCATCCGTGCCGCGACGACGTCGGCGAGCGTGAACCGCCCGCAGTTGCGTACCAGTTCGGCGACGAAGAAGAGCACCACCAGCCAGGCGACGAGGAAGCCCACCACGTACAGCATCCCGTCGTACCCGAAGAGGGCGATGAGCCCCGTCACGCCCAGAAAGGAGGCCGCCGACATGTAGTCGCCCGCGATGGCAAAACCATTCTCCATCGGTGAGAACAGGCGCCCGCCCGCGTAGAACTCCTCCGCCGACCCGTGCCGGTCCCGGCTCACCCAGGTGGTGATCGCCAGGGTGATCGCGACGAACACGCCGAACAGCAGCAGCGCCGTCTGATGGTGACCGGTCACCGCTCGCCACCTCGGAGCGGCCGTGTCAACTCCTGGGTGTCCCACCGGAGATCGAGCGCGGCGCGGTCCCTGCGCAACCGTGCGTGCCGTGCGTACGCCCACGTGAACAGGAACGTCGTCGCGAACTGCCCGAGCCCCGCCAGCATCGCCACGTTCACGGCTCCCGCCACCGGCCGCGCCATCAGCCCCGGTGCCGTCTGCGCGGTCACCACATAGCCCACGTACCAGGTGAAGAAGACCACCAGACCCGGGACCACGAACCTCCGGTACCGGCTGCGCACCTCCTGGAACGCCGCGCTGCGCTGCACCTGCACATAGACGTCGGCGACGCGGCCGACGCCTTCCTCTTCCCGGCGCGCGGAGGGCACGACCGGGGCAGGGGCGCCCGTCCCGTCCAGCTCGCCCCAGCCGGACGCGAGCGCGTCGTACCAGGGGTCGTCGTACTCCGCCTGCCCGGTCGCTCCCGCGCCTGCCGGGGCCGGATCGCAGCCGTGGTGCTTCTCAACCGAACTCTCGGGACCGTCCCCGCCTCTGCGGGAACGATCGTTGTTTGACCTCATGCCCAAGCATGGACAGAGCGGGAAGATCCCAGACTCTTCTTCCCGAAACGCTTCACCCCATCAGGTGACTCACTGCGAGGGGGGCCGGACCAGCCCCTTCGCATACGCGTAACGCACCGCCCGCGCACGGTCCTTGAGCCCCGTCTTGGCGAAGAGATTGTTGATGTGGGTCTTCACGGTGGCCGTGGACACGTGCAGCCTGCGCGCGATCTCCTGGTTGGTGAGCCCCTCGGCGATCAGTACGAGCACCTCCGTCTCCCGCGTGGTGAGCCCGTCCGGCGCCTGGGCGGGCGCTGTCGGCTCCGCCGGCTGCGCCAGCCGCTCCAGCAGGCGTCGCTGAATGCTCGGGGACAGCCCCGCCTCCCCGGACAGCACGCTCCGCACCGCCCGTACGATCTCGTCCCCGCCCGCGTCCTTGGTGAGGTAGCCGCGCGCCCCGGCTCTCAGCGCCGGGAACAGCGACTCGTCGTCCGCGAAGGTGGTCAGCACGACGACCTGGGTGCCGGGGTGCTCGGCGCGGATGCGCCGCGTGGCCTCCACACCGTCGCAGCGCGGCATGCGCAGGTCCATCAGCACCACGTCCGGCGCCAGCTCGGCGACGAGCCGGACCGCCTCCTCGCCGTCCCCGGCGGCGCCGACGACCTCGATGCCGGGCAGCAGCCCGAGCAGCATCACGATGCCCTCGCGTACCACCGTCTGATCGTCCGCCACCACCACTCGGGCGGGCTTCGTGCCGTCCTCCTCCGTCATACGGGTACCTTCAGCGTCACCACGAATCCCTCCTCGCCGGGCCCTGCCTGCAGCGAGCCGCCCAGCAGCTCGGCCCGCTCTCGCATGCCCAGCAGACCGTATCCGGCCCCCGACCCGGCCAGCTCTCCGGGTGAACCGCCCGAGTCCCGTACGTCCAGCGTCACGTGGTGCTCGGCGTACTCGAGCCGTATGTGCACCTTGGCGCCCCGAGCGTGCTTGCGGACGTTGGTCACCGCCTCCTGAGCGACCCTGCGGACGGCCTGGGAAGCCTCGACGGGCAGCGGCCGACGCTCACCCGTGAAGGTGATGTCCGCCCCGTCCGCCGTGGCGACGAGCTCGCTGAGGAAGTCCTCAAGCGGGGACATCTCCCCACGCAGCGCGGAGAGTGCCTGCCGGGTCTCGGCCAGCCCGTCCCGGGCCATCCCCCGTGCCGCGACGACCCGCTCCAGGATCCTGTCCCGGTCGGCTCCCGCCTCGATCAGCAACCGGGCCGCCTCCAGGTGCACCAACTGCGCCGAGAGGCTGTGCGCCAGTACGTCGTGGATCTCCCGTGCGATCCGCGTCCGCTCCGCCAGGGCCGCCGACTCCGCCTCGGCCGCTCGCGCAGCCCTCTCCTGGGCGAGCAGCCGCAGGGCGTTGCCACGTGCCTCGGCGTCGAGGCGCAGGACATAGCCGGCGAGCGCGATGCCGACGACGGTGACCGTCGTGGTCAGCCAGGCGTCATCGGTCACCGCCGCGTACGCCCCGAGCCCCACACCGGAGGCGGGGACAGCGGCCGCGAGGGGCAGCCGCTCCATGGCGCCGATGGCGCAGCCGCACCACAGCACCATCGCCGGCACGCGGAGGTCCCCCACGTACGCTGCCGCGCCCAGCCCGAGGAGCGCCGCCAGCAGGATGACCGAGGGCAGCAGCCGGTGGTGGAGGGTGGCCCGGAAGAAGGCCCACGCGCCTGCCGCGCACATCAGGACTCCGAGCGCGGCGGCGACGATTCCCCACGAGTGCAGGCTGCCGTCCGTGAAGGTCGTCCACAGGAGCATGCCGAGAGCGACGAGCCGCGCGATCCGGGCGAGGCCGCGCCGGGCGCTGGATACGCCGGCGCGGGACAGGGCCTCGCGGGAGGGCCAGCGAGTCCACGCGTCCTCCGTCACACGGTCTCCTTCCTCGAGGGCGGGGTCACGCGCCCACCGTATGCCGGGCCCTGCACCTGAGCGGCGGACACGGAACGCGACCGCCAGACCAGGATCCCGCTGCGCACCAGCAGGGTGGCGGCCAGGGCGAGAAGCAGCGCGGAACTGTCCTGGTGCACGCCGAGGGCCGCAGCGATGGCGAAGAGCCCCACGCGCAGGCCTATGCCGACGACCCACACCGCCACGCTCGCCTTGGTTCCGCGGCTCCAGACCGTGCCGTCCGGCTCGGTCCATATGCGGGTGGTCCAGGCCCAGCCGGCTCCCGTGGCCAGCCCGATGAGCAGCTCGGCCACGATCAGCAGGACGGACTCGGCGTGGTGATGGGGGTCGAGGACACCGGGCCGGCGCACGGCCAGGAAGACCAGGACTGCGGGCACGACCCACCAGCGGCGGTCGGCGGACACCCGGCGCGCGCGGAACTGACGCGCGAGCACCAGGACGACCGCGGCGGCGATCAGCAGGGCGTCGGTGAGCCCGGACATCGTGGCCTCCGTGGGCGAGGAAGGGGTTGCCGCGGCGGGTGTGCCGTCGACGCCTTCGACGCTACGGAAGCCGGCGGGGCGGTAGATCGGAGCCGGGGTGGATCGCGGGTGGATCCTCGGACCCGCCTCGCCTCCACCCGGGGGTGGAGACCCTGGGGCGCGGCCAGCCACGAGCGCCGACCGGGGTCGGAGCGTCGGGGCGGGCACGGCGGCGTCCGGCGCTGGGGCGAGCACGACGACGGCATCCGGCGCTGGGCGGGCCTGGCGGTACGGCACCTGAGACGCCGGTACGCCGGCGCCGCCCCGCTGCCCCGGCCCGCTCAGCGGCGGTCGGCCCGGCCCTCGTGCGCCCGAGATGCAGTCGGCCGAGATGCAGTCGGCAGGCATCCCGAGGCGCCACCCCGCCCCGGAACACCCTCCCGGCCGGCGCAGCGACTACGCGTCGATGCGGGACCTGTCCAGTGTCGCCGCCGAGCTGGAGATGAACTCCTTGCGCGGTGCCACGTCATTGCCCATCAGGAGGTCGAAGACCTGTTCGGCGGCTTCGAGGTCGGAGAGGTTGATCCGGCGCAGGGTGCGGTGACGCGGGTCCATCGTCGTCTCGGCCAGCTGGTCGGCGTCCATCTCGCCGAGGCCCTTGTAGCGCTGGATCGAGTCCTTGTACCGGATGCCCTTGCTCTGGAACTCGAGGAGCTTGTCGCGCAGCTCACGGTCCGAGTACGTGTAGACGTACTTGTCCTGGCCCTTCTTGGGCTGGATCAGTTCGATGCGGTGCAGCGGCGGCACCGCGGCGAACACGCGGCCCGCCTCGACCATGGGCCGCATGTAGCGGTGGAACAGTGTGAGGAGCAGGGTCCGGATGTGGGAACCGTCCACGTCGGCGTCGGTCATCATGATGATCTTGCCGTAGCGGGCCGCGTCGAGATCGAAGGTGCGGCCGGACCCCGCTCCTATGACCTGGATGATCGCGCCGCACTCGGCGTTCTTCAGCATGTCCGTGACGGACGACTTCTGGACGTTGAGGATCTTGCCGCGGATCGGCAGCAGTGCCTGGAACTCGGAGTTCCGCGCGAGCTTCGCCGTGCCGAGCGCGGAGTCGCCCTCGACGATGAACAGTTCGCTGCGGTCGACGTCGTCGCTGCGGCAGTCGGCGAGCTTGGCGGGCAGTGACGAGGACTCCAGGGCCGTCTTGCGGCGCTGCGCGTCCTTGTGCTGGCGGGCCGCGATACGCGTGCGGGCGGCGGCGACGGCCTTCTCCAGGACGACCCTGGCCTGCTGGGCGGCATCGCGCTTGGTGGAGGTCAGGAACGCCTTGAGCTCCTTGGAGACCACGTTCGCCACGATGCGGCGCGCCGCGGAGGTGCCGAGGACCTCCTTGGTCTGCCCCTCGAACTGCGGTTCGGCCAGGCGCACCGTGACGACCGCGGTCAGCCCCTCGAGGGCGTCGTCCTTGACGATGTCGTCCTCGGCGACGCGCAGCAGCTTCTTGGCGCGCAGGACCTCGTTCATCGTCCTGGTGACGGCCTGCTCGAAGCCGGCGACGTGGGTGCCGCCCTTCGGCGTGGCGATGATGTTCACGAACGACCTGAGCGTCGTGTCGTAACCGGTGCCCCAGCGCAGCGCCACGTCGACGCCGAGCTCCCGGGTGACCTCGGTGGGCGTCATCTGGCCGTGGTCGTCCAGGACGGGGACCGTCTCCTTGAAGGTGCCCTGTCCGGAGAAGCGGAGGACGTCGCAGACCGGCTTGTCGCTCGCCAGGTACTCGCAGAACTCGCTGATGCCGCCATCGAAGCGGAAGGACTCCTCGCCCTTGCTGCCGCCCTCGCCGAGCCCGTACTCGTCACGGACGACGATGGTGAGACCGGGCACCAGGAAGGCGGTCTGGCGGGCGCGCTGGTGCAGCGTCTCCAGGGAGAGCTTGGCGTCCTTGAGGAAGATCTGGCGATCGGCCCAGTAGCGCACGCGCGTGCCGGTGCGGGTCTTGGGGATCTTCTTCGTCTTGCGCAGCCCGCCCTTGGCCTCGAACTTCGCGTCCGGGCCGTCGGCGGCGAAAGCGCCGGGCACGCCGCGCCGGAAGCTGATCGCGTGAGTGTGGCCATCACGGTCGACCTCGACGTCCAGGCGCGCGGAGAGGGCGTTCACCACCGACGCGCCGACGCCGTGCAGACCTCCGGACGCCGCGTAGGAGCCGCCGCCGAACTTGCCGCCCGCGTGCAGCTTGGTCATCACGACCTCGACACCCGAGAGGCGGGTCTTGGGCTCGACGTCGACCGGGATGCCCCGGCCGTTGTCACGCACCTCCACCGAGGCGTCGTCGTGCAGGATCACCTCGATGTGGTCGCAGTAGCCGCCCAGGGCCTCGTCCACGGAGTTGTCGATGATCTCCCACAGGCAGTGCATCAGGCCCCGGCTGTCGGTGGAGCCGATGTACATGCCGGGGCGCTTGCGCACGGCCTCGAGGCCTTCGAGGACGAGGAGGTGCCGCGCGGTGTAGTTGGAACCGTCCCGGTCTGCTCCGGTCAGCAGCGCTGTGGACGGCACGGACGTCTCGGCGGTCACGCGGTTCGCTCCTCGCTGAATTTCACATGGGGCCCCTTGGGGTAGGGGGGCGGCTTCGGTCGCCGCTCCGAGGGTACCGAGGCCTGGTAGAGCCGTTGTAACGCCACCCTCGTCGATGACTCAGACTAATCCAGAGTCGTACGGACGTTCGATCCCTCGTGAGGGGTGAAGTACATATCACGTTCCCTTGGGCGCATGAACCATTTAGCCTCGGGGCACGTCCTCATCCACAACCGGCAACCAGCCGGGAGGACGGACAACCGACACACAGAGCGAACCCGTACGACACCAGAGACGTAATACGGCACATTCGCCGCCAACCGGCAGCAGACAGCCGGCTCGAAAGATTTTTTCGAGGAGAAGCCGCGAGCGGGAACGTTTTCGGCCTGGTTGGATGTTGACCCTGGTACGACAGCTCGTCGAGCTAGAGAAGAGGCGACGTGACTACTGTTCTGACCCACGCGAGCCCGCTGACGGCCGCTGACCGCTGCGACCGCTGCGGCGCCCAGGCGTACCTGCGCGTCGTCCTCCTGAGCGGCGGAGAACTGCTCTTCTGCGCCCACCACGGCCGCAAGTTCGAGCCGGAACTCAAGAAGATCGCCGCTGAGATACAGGACGAGACGGAACGGCTCACCTCCGTTCCGGCGAACGCGTCCGACGAGGAGCGCTGACCCTACGCCTCCACGACGAGCCTGCACCGGCACCGACGCCGGTGAACGGGCGGCCACCCCACCCGGGGAGTGGCCGCCCGTACTCGTACGACGCGTAGGGTCGGCGTCCTCGTGGTACACACCGACCGCACACTCCGTGCGCGCGACAGCCCGCACGGGTGTGCCCCTCACGGGGCCCGAAGCTCCAGGAAGCGCCGCCCTCAGTGGCCGCCCCCCAGCGCCTTGACGGCCTCCGAGACCCGCGTGTAGACGCCGGGGCTCCCCGGCTGCCCGCAGCCGCTTCCCCAGGAGACCACGCCGATCAGGCGTCCCTTGGCGACCAGCGGCCCCCCACTGTCTCCCTGGCAGGCGTCATGGCCGCCTTCCGGCGCCCCTGCGCACAGCATGGACGACGCCACGTACTTGCCCTCCAGACCGCCGGGATACGCCCGTTCACAGGTCGCATCCGTCAGGACCTGAAGGTTGGCGGCCCGCAGACTGGTCGTGTAGTCGGCGTTCCCGGTGACGTCCCCCCAGCCGTACACCGTCGCGGGCGTGCCCGGGGTGTAGGCCGGATCACCGGCCGGCGCCATGGGGAGCACCGAGCTCGCCGGGAGCGGGGAGGCGAGTGTGACGACACCGAAGTCCCCGGTGTTCATGTAGCTGTTGTACTGCGGATTGACCCACGTCGAGGCCACGGGGATCTCCTTGCCCTGGCTGGACGTGAGGTCCGTACGGCCCGCGATCACCTTCAGATCCCGCACCCGCCCCGGCGGAGCTCCCAGGACGGCCGCGCTCAGACAGTGGGCGGCGGTCAGGACCATGGACGGACTGACCACCACGCCTCCGCAGAACTGCCCCGCCCGGGTACCTCCGAATCGGTCACGGCTGGAGAGGGCGACCGTCCAGGGGCTCTGCGAGATGTCGACCGGAACGCCTCCGATGACAACGCTGTCGGCCGTCGCCGGCGCGGGGGCCGCGAGCTGTATCAGGGCTGCTGCGGCCGCGAGTGCCAGGGATCGGACGTAGGGGCGACGCATGCGCTCTCCTCACTGTCGGATGGTCGTAGAACACCCACAGTGATCCAGCTCGCCGCATCCCGCACACGCAAAGGGGCCGCCTCCCGTAGGAAGCGGCCCCTCCAGGGCGTACGGCCGAGGCCTAGTCGAGGTAGTCGCGCAGCACCTGGGAGCGCGACGGGTGACGCAGCTTCGACATCGTCTTGGACTCGATCTGGCGGATGCGCTCACGGGTGACGCCGTACACCTTGCCGATCTCGTCGAGGGTCTTCGGCTGACCGTCGGTGAGACCGAAACGCATGGAGACGACGCCCGCCTCGCGCTCGGAGAGCGTGTCGAGCACGGAGTGCAGCTGCTCCTGCAGCAGCGTGAAGCTGACCGCGTCGGCCGGGACGACGGCCTCGGAGTCCTCGATGAGGTCACCGAACTCGCTGTCGCCGTCCTCGCCCAGCGGGGTGTGCAGGGAGATGGGCTCGCGGCCGTACTTCTGGACCTCGATGACCTTCTCCGGGGTCATGTCGAGTTCCTTGGCCAGCTCCTCCGGGGTGGGCTCGCGGCCGAGGTCCTGGAGCATCTGGCGCTGGACGCGCGCGAGCTTGTTGATGACCTCGACCATGTGCACCGGGATGCGGATGGTGCGGGCCTGGTCCGCCATGGCGCGGGTGATCGCCTGACGGATCCACCAGGTGGCGTACGTGGAGAACTTGTAGCCCTTGGTGTAGTCGAACTTCTCGACCGCGCGGATCAGACCGAGGTTGCCCTCCTGGATGAGGTCCAGGAAGAGCATGCCGCGCCCGGTGTAGCGCTTGGCCAGGGAGACCACCAGACGGAGGTTGGCCTCCAGCAGGTGGTTCTTGGCACGGCGGCCGTCCTCGGCGATGATCTCCAGCTCGCGCTTGAGCTTGGGGGCGAGCTTGTCGGCGTTGGCCAGCTTGTCCTCGGCGAAGAGACCGGCCTCGATGCGCTTGGCCAGCTCGACCTCCTGCTCGGCGTTGAGCAGGGGGACCTTGCCGATCTGCTTCAGGTAGTCCTTGACCGGGTCCGCGGTGGCACCGGCGGCGGCGACCTGCTGCGCGGGGGCGTCGTCCTCGTCCTCGTCGGAGAGGACGAAGCCGGCGTTCTCCGCGCCCTCCGGCTCCTCGCCGGCCTTGACGGGGGTCTCCTCGAGGACGTCCTCTTCGAGCAGCTCGACGTCGTCCTTCTTGGCGGTCGTCTTCTTGGCCGCCGTCTTCTTGGCGACGGCCTTCTTGGCGGTCGTCTTCTTGGCCGGCGCCGCCGCCTTCTTGGCCGCGGCCTTCTTGACGGGCGCGTCCTCAGCCGGGTCGTCGGCGACCGGGACCGCCGGAGCGGCGGGGGCGGCGGCCTTCTTGGTGGTCACCGTCTTCGCCGCGACGGACTTGGTGGCGGTGCGCTTGGCCGGACTCTTCGCTGCGACGCTCTTGCGGGTGCGCTTGGGCTCTGCGGCACTGACCATCAGCGTCACACCCTCTTCCTCGAGGATCTGGTTGAGGCTGCGCAGTACGTTCTTCCACTGAGTGGCCGGAATCTGGTCAGCTTCGAAGGCCCGACGCACATCGTCGCCGGCGATCTGCCCCTCAGCCTTTCCCCGCTCAATGAGAGCCATGACAGAGACGGACTCGGCGATCTCCGGCGGGAGCGTACGGGATGTGCTGGCCGACACGAACAACCTCTCGGAACGTTGGAAAACGGCTTCCGGCCCCATCCACAACGGACAGGAGCCGACCGCCGGCTTGGGGATGGGCCGACGGCGCGGGCGGGGGCCGGGAAGATGCACAGCGCCGTGAACGGCGTCCGTATTCCCTCCTCGGCTGTCACCTCTTAGGTCATCGCGCAGCCCCGAAGAGCGTTACGCCCAATCTGCGTGGCCCGGATCACACCCCGTAACCGCTCAAAAACGTCCAGATACGGGCAGGAGTAGACGCTCGATGACACTGCCGACACTCGACCGTCGACGGTTCCACACCCCGCGTATCCCGGAATCCGTATCCGACACCAGGAATCCGCCGCCGAGCCGGCAACCCGCGGTCGGCACCGGGTCACCCCATGACCGGCATCGGATCACCCGATGGCGGCGGCGTCACCTGGGCCCCAAGCGGGACCGCCGGTCTCCGTCGGGCTCCGCCGGGTCCCGGGAGGATCCGACGGAGCCCGACGGCGGGCGTACGGCGCTCCGCGGCGACCGGCCGCGCGGGCCGGGTGCCGTCCGATACGGGTACCCGCCCCCGGGTCGCATCACCGGCAGTGCGCGGTCAGTGCTCGCGCGGCGCGGGTACCACGCGCTCCACCTCGGGGTGGACGGTGAGCAGTTGCCTCATGGCGCCCTCGGCGGCCGCGCCGTCGCCCGCGGCGAGCGCGTCGACGATACGGGCGTGCTGCGACAGGGCCGTGTCGTTCGGGCGGTCGCAGCCGGTGACCGGGCCGCCGGAGACCTGAAGGGCGGCCGAGACGATCCCCGAGAGATGCTCCAGCATGCGATTGCCGGCGACCTGGATGAGCAGCGAGTGGAACTCCGCGTCGGCACGCGAGAAGGTCAGGGAGTCGCCCTGCCCCATCGCATGGCCCATGATCTCGACCATGTCGCCGAGCCGCTGCTGCACCTCCTCGCGCCCGTGGCCGGCGGCCAGGCGCGCGGCGAGCGGCTCGATGGTCCAGCGCAGCTCGCTCAGCTCCCGGCGCTGGTCGTCGCGCTGGGGCCCGAAGGCACGCCACTCGATGATGTCCGGATCCAGGAGATTCCAGTCGCTGACGGGGCGTACGCGTGTGCCGACGTTCGGACGGGCGCTGACCAGGCCCTTGGCCTCCAGGACGCGCAGCGATTCACGGACGACGGTCCGGGAGACCTCGAACCGCTGGCCGATCTCCTCGGGCACCAGCGGCCGGTCGGCACCCAGGTCGCCGGAGACGATCATCTGGCCGAGCTGCTGGACGAGTTGGCCGTGCAGTCCGCGTCCGCGGCTGCCCGCGGCGCGCCGGCCGACGCGGCCCAGCTCCGGGTCCCCGCCCTCCCACGAGGGGGCGCCGACGCGGTCGGCGGCGGGCGCCTCGGCGTAGGGGTAGCGGTCGAGTTCGCCCGGCCCGGCCATGCCGGAGTCTGCTGAGCGGGCGGCGGTCATCATGGTGTGCGCAAGGGTACTCACGGATCCTTTGTCGGCGCCCTTTCCAACTCCCTTGAGGTCTTTGGTGAAAAGCACACGAAAGGGTGATCGCTCACGGCGTCGCAATTGACGCCTTATCGGAAAGAAATGGGCGCTTTTCAGGGGAGTTGCGACACGGGGGGACCGGATCGACACGCACTGTTGTCATCGGACCCTGCTGCGCAGGGTTGTGATCAGGTACGCGCACAGCAATGCGGACAGGGACAAGGTCAGTGCTCCGCCCACGGGTTGGGCGATCATGTGCGCCGCCACGGCCAGATACCGCTCTCCGCCGAAGGGCCACCGCAGCAGCGTCAGAGCGCGCATCCGCTCGGCGAGGCCCGCCGCGGCCCGCACGGACGGCCCTGCGAGCGCCTTCTCGACCAGGGGTACGACGAGGACCGGCACCGCGAGGACGGCGGCGAGCCCCGCGGTCGTGGACCGGAAGAGACCGGCGGCCAGCACACCGGCCCAGGCGCATCCCGCGACCAGCCCGCACCAACTCGCCGCGAGGGGCGGCCAGTCGTCGGGAAACCGGGCGACCTCCCGCCCGTAAAGGAGGTAGAGCGATACGAGGTCGCAGCCGGCGCTGAGAGCGGCCAGCGCCAGCGCCGCGGCCGCGGCGACGAGGAGTTTGGCGGCGAGCAGCCCCAGGCGCCGGGGGACGGTCCCGCGGGCCGCCGCCAGTGCGGGATGGCGGAACTCATCGCCGAAGGAGAGAGCGCCCAGCAGTCCGGCACCGAGCGCGGCGGGCGGCAGGGGGAGCTGCTGCGGCCAGGCGGCGAGCAGGCGGTGCTGCGGAGTGTGCCCGGCACGGGCGAGGAGTACGGACAGGAGCACGGAGGTGACGAGGACGACGGCGGCGGTGGCGTAACCGGTGCCGATCCCGGCGGCACGGCGCAGTTCGTAGCGCAGCGGGCGCAGGGGGCTCGGGGCGGACCGGACACCGACCGGCGGCGGCAGCGGGCGCAGATCGCCCGGTTCCGACGTCTCAGCCGACGTGGACGCGGCGGACTCGGCACCGGCGGTCGGACCCATGTCGCCGATCTCGTCCGCGAGTTGGTGAACGAGGATGCCGTGCCGGAAGGCGCACTCGCCGACGTCGGCACACGTACTGCCGTACACCGACAGCCGGTTGCCGTCCTCCTGGACGATCTCCACCGAACGCTGGGCGCTTCTGGCCTCCTTGGCGAGCAGGGCGCCGAGGCGGGCGGCGTGCGGGCTGCGAACGGCCACGCGGGGCCGCAGCCGGGTGCGGGCGAAGTCGGCGGCCGGCTGGTCGGCGACGAGCCGGCCCTTGTCGAGGGTGACGACGTGGTCGGCGGTGCGCGCCGCCTCCTTCGGGTCGGCCGTGGTGAACAGGACGGTGCCGCCCTGGGCGGCGTGCGCGCGCAGAACGCCGTGCAGCCAGCGCCCCTCGCGGGCGGAGAGCTCGCCCGCGGGGTCGTCGAGCACCAGCGTGTGGGGGTCGCCGAGCAGGGCGCAGGCGAGGCCCAGGCGGCGGTCCATGCCGCGCGAGAGGCTGCCCAGGCGCACGTCGCGCAGGCCGGCGAGTCCCAGGGCCTCGAGGACCTCGTCGGCGCGACGGGCCGGCGCACCCACGGCAGCGCACAGCATGCGCAGTTGTCCCCGGACCGTGCGCGCGGGATGGCCGGGCACCTCGCCGAGCAGAACGCCGACTTCGCGGGCGGGGTGGGCGATGCGGTGCAGCGGACGGCCCCGGAAGTAGGTGATGCCGCGGCCCGACTGAAGCTCGAGCATGAGCCTGAGCGCCGTCGTCTTGCCCGCACCGGAGGCTCCCAGAAGCGCGGTGACGTGGCCGGCGTGCGCCTCGAAGGACACGTCGTCGACGGCGGGCGGAAGGTCCCTGCGGGGGTTGCCGGTCAATCCGATCGCCTGGATCACTCGAAGCAAGATAGCGCGATAAGTCCGTTTTGTCGGGAACCTTGCGCGGACTGGCTCCGACCTTGATCGAAACATGCGCCGTGATCGGACGTGCGCCTTGATCGGACGTGCGCCTTGATTGACGTGCGCCTTGATCGGACATACGTCCGGAGTGGATTCCCGCGACTGCAGGCCGACCGCTGGTGACGGCGTCGACGGCGCCGAAGAACCCGCCGGCGGCGGCCGCCTCCCGGCCGTGCGCCCCCTGCTTCCGTGACGCAGGCGATCAGACCTCGGGACGCAGCATCGGCGGGTTGAGCAACGTGGCGCCGCCCGCGCGGAACAGCTGTGCGGGGCGGCCGCCCTGCCGGGTCGTCGTACCGCCCGTGGGGACGAGGAAGCCGGGCGTGCCGGTCACCTTGCGGTGGAAGTTGCGCGGGTCGAGCGCCACGCCCCATACGGCCTCGTAGACCCTGCGCAGCTCGCCGACGGTGAACTCGGGCGGGCAGAACGCGGTGGCCAGCGACGAGTACTCGATCTTGGACCGGGCACGCTCGACACCGTCCGCCAGGATCTGAGCATGGTCGAAGGCGAGCGGAGCCACCGCTTCGCCGGCGCGGCCGTACCCGCCCTGCTGCAGGAGCTCCTCGACAGGCGCCCAGCGCACGTTGCCGGCATCACCGCCGGCCCGGGGTGCGGGCAGGTCAGGGGCGAGCGCGAGATGGGCGACGCTGACCACCCTCATCCGCGGGTCACGCTTCGGGTCGCCGTATGTGGCCAGCTGCTCCAGATGGGCGCCGTTGTCCTGGGCCGGTGCGGACGGATCGTGGGCCCGCAGCCCCGTCTCCTCCGCCAGCTCGCGTGCGGCGGCCTGCGCCAGGTCCTCGTCCGCCCGTACGAAACCTCCCGGCAGCGCCCACCGGCCCTGGAAGGGCGGCTCACCCCTGCGCACCGCCAGCGCGCACAGCGCGTGGCGGCGCACGGTCAGCACGACCAGGTCCACGGTGACGGCGAAGGGCGGAAAGGCTGACGGGTCGTAGGGCATGTCGCGATCATAGTCGTCTGCCTGACGATAAACACTCCCTTCCGTGACCGCTTCCGCGGCTGATCCACTTCTGTCCGATACGGGTCTCATCGAGGGTCGCCGCCCGCACCGCCACGCCTCGTCATCCGAGGTCACACCCCCAGCTGCAGCCCGTCGGCCGCCTCCTCCACCATGGCGAGGCCGAGCCGGCCCACGCGCACGGAGAAGGGGGCGCCGGCGAGTCTCAGTCCGGTCAGGACGATCTCGCCGAGCGGGGCGCTGCGGACCGGACACAGAGTCACCGTCCCTGCGGGCGCGTCGGGACGGATTCCGACGAGCGCGGTGAGCAGCAGTACCCCGGAGGCGGCCGCCGTGGCGGCTGGACGGCAGGCTGCCGGGTGCGGCAGCGGCGCGCTCCCCTCCGTCCGCGGCTCGCCGGCGAACATCTCGGGCAGCCGGTACCCGAACGCCTCCGCCGCCGCCAGCATCCCGCCGAGCAGGCCGCCCGCCTCCTTCTCGTACCCGGCGGCGGCCAGTCCGGCGACGGCGATCGCCGTCTCCTGGACCTGAACCGCTCCCCCACGGTGTCCGAACGGGTTGTACGCCGCCTCCTTGGCCGCCAGGCCGCGCAGTCCCCAGCCCGAGTCCATGGCGGGGCCACCGAGCAACCGCGCGAGCTGCTCGGTGCGCACCTTGTCCAGCAGACCGGGCGCCAGGGTGCCGCAGCCGAGCAGCCCGGTGTCGAGGAGGTGGGCGACGTCCGCGCCGAGGTGCGGTACGAGGCGTCCGTCACGGGTACGGGCGGCCGCCGGTCTACCACCCGACCGGTCCTCGATCCAGAAGTCCTCACAGAACGCGTCGCGCAGTTCCTCGGCCCATTCGCGCAGCTCCGCCCCGCCCGGTCGGCCGCATGCGTCGAGCAGACCGGCGCCCACCATCGCGGCACGGTGGGCGTACGCCTGGGTCTTGCAGCGCAGCGGCCCGCCCGGCTGCGGGTCGGGGAGGTAGACGCCGTCGCCGACGGTGGTGCGCAGCCACCGCAGACAGTGCTCGGCCGCCGGCAACAGCTCCTCCGCCTCCCGCTCGGGAAGCCCCCAGCGCCAGGCTTCCGCGAGGAGCACCGGGAACAGCAGGGTGGCCTCGGTGCCTGTGCAGCTCGGTGGCAGATGTGCGCCCGCGTCCCGGCGAGGCCCCGGGATCATTCCCGAGCGGAGGCCCGGGCCGCCGAGTTGGGTGCGGGCGAGGATCCGCAGCGTGCCCGCGGCCAGCCGGGTGCCGAGCGGCAGCGCCATCCGGGCCGCCGCCAGGGACTCTGCGGGCGCCGGGCCGCAGCGCCACGGCGCTCCGGCCGCCAGCTGTGTGTCGGTGGGGTGCGCGGGGTCCCGCAGCAGCAGGGCCCGGAGGTCCTCGACGCTGGTGCGGAACAGCGACTGGACACGGGGGTCGTCCCCGGTGGCCCGGGCCTGGGCGAGTGGGCTCGTCGCGCCGTGTCCCACCGCTCTGACCGGGCCCGCACCGTCCTGTCGCAGTCGCAGTTCCACGCTCCGCGTCCCGCCCGGGGGCAGTTCCAGCTCCCAGCGCAGGAGGCCCGCTGAGGCCAGGGCGTCCGTGGGAGGCGGTGCGGCCGTGACCGCGCAGTCGCCCTTCTGAGAGGACCAGCGCAGCCCGGCGTCGTGCACCGTGGCGGGGAGTTCCGGGCCGGTGTTGCCCGAGGCGATCTCTCCCAGTTCCGCGAGGTCCGTGCCGAGGGCCACCTCCATCGGCAGCCGCAGCGGGCGGGGGGCAGCGCTGTGCAGGGTGATCCGCTCCGTGCCGTCCGCGGACCGGATCCGTTCCACGACGACGTCCGGATCCGGTCCGGCGTCGGGTGACGCGTGCACCGTCCCCACGAAGCGGGCACGGTCCGCCGCGACCATGCGGGCCTGCACGGGGAGCGGCTCCCGCCCGGACACCCGCACCTGACAGCGGGACAGCACACGCCGGCCCGCGCGGAAGAACCCCTCCAGGCCCTGGCCCGTCAGCTGGCCCTGGTCCGTGGAGATCACGAGGCCGGGCAGGGCGACGCAGATCAGCGCGGTGTGGGCGGGCGGCAGATCGGCGACACGGCGCGGTGGAGGCGGCGGTGGGCAGACCTGGAGCCGGTCGGCCTGCGCGGCAGAAGCCGGTGTGCCACCCGGCGGCCTCGGCAGGGCCGGTGGGGCGCCCTTGGGAGGCTGGGGCGCCGAGAGGCCGTGGCGTGGACGCCGGGTGCCGTCGGGGGCGGAGAACGGTGGGGGCAGGGGCATGGGGCGGCTTTCTCTGCGCTCGGTACGCCTGGGGTGCGCCCGGAGCCGGGTGAGCGGCTCCGGAGAGGGTCGTGAGCGATGCGGCGGCGCGACCCGAGCACGGGTTCCGCCACTCAGGTGAACGGATCGCGGCTGTCCCGGGTCACGCCTGTGAGACGGGAAGCCGACCGAACGGCGGTACGCCGCGCAGCTCGACGTACTCATGCACCGCCCTCCGTACACCGGCCGGGACGGCGTCGGGGCCCGGACCGGCCGGTCGCCCCCTCCGTCGCCCGCCGCTGCCCTTCGCCGCCGGGCGGGGTGTCGGCGCGGCGCCGGTGCCGGGCCTCGGCCGCCGTGTCAGGACCACGGGTCGGCCGGCCTGCGGAGCCGGCCGACCGGACCGTGCGCCTCCGGCGGCGAGCGGCAGGAGCGTCGGCGGGCTGCTGCGGGGCGGGTGCCTCGGCCGCGGTGGGCGGCGCGGCACCGCTCGGGGGCTCGGCGGTGTCATCCGGCGTCGTCGTGTTCGTTCCCTGGTTCGCTTCGCGGCCCGCCCGTTCCGCGCGCAGGCAGCGGCGGACGGTCTCCGGGCTGAGGCCCTCGTTGCATGCCTGGTGCAGGAGGCGGGCGAAGAGGTAGTCCGGGTCCGCGCCCAGGGCCATGGCGAGGGCTTCGCGTGCCTCCACTTCGTCGCCGGTCGACCAGGCGACCCACCCGGCGAGCGTCAGCGGCGCCGCCGCGTGCTCGCCGTACGAGCCGACGCAGCGGCGGGCCAGGGCACGCCACAGCCGCAGCGCCACAGCGGCCTCCGCGCCCTCCATCCATTCCGCCGCGCGGTCGCGGGTCGTGCGGTCCTGGAGGCCGACGATCAGGGCGGCGGCCTCGTCGTGCCCGAGCAATTCGTCGTCGCGCAGGTCCGCCGCCCTGGCCCCGGACACCGGTGGGGTCTCGGCAAGCCGGGCCATCACCCGCTCGGCGAGGGCGAGTGTCTCCGCGGTGACCTCGTCGCGGGTGCCGTCGTCGAGGATTCTCCGCACGAGCGCCATGCTGGCGGCGTCCAGCGCCACTTCCTGATCGAGCGCGGCCGCCGTCTCCCAGGGGCTGAGCCTCGCCCGGAACTCCTTCAGCGTGCCGCGCACCTGAAGACCCGCGTAGGTCGCGGCGGCCGCCAGGACGGAGGTACCGGGCAGGCCCATCGGCCGTCCCTCGGAGGGACAGCAGTCGGGGCTTGGGCACACGTACGACCAGAAGCGGCCGTCGGAGAGGCACAGGGCCTCCACCACGGGCGCATCGAGGCTGCCGCAGGCCGTGCGCAGCGACTGGGCCAGCGGACGGAGGCGCTCCATCACATCGCGTCCCGTCTCACCGCTCGAGGGTTCCTGGACCAGGTAGGCGACCATGCTCTCCGGCCGGGCACCTCTGCGCTCGCTTCCGGCCACCAGGCCGTGCGCCAGCTGCTGCGCCGCGGACGCCCAGTCGCCGGGCTGGGCGGGGATGCCGAGCCGTGCGCGCCCGCCGAACCTTCCCCGCCCGTCCCGATCGTGCAGTGCCACCAGCACGATGCTGTCCTCGGGGCGGTACCCGAGCAGGTATGGCAGGGCGTCGGCCAGCTCGGCCGGGGTGCGCAGCGTGACCTGGGTCTCGCCGGGGCCTCCTGCCGAGCCGCTGTGCCCCTCGTACGGGGCGGGCTCGCCGCCGTGATGTGCGGATCCGTGCATGTCTCCGATGCCGGACGGGCCGGCCGCTTCGTCGTGGTTCGTCATGCGGCGACCATCCCGCGGATCTTCAGATTCCGCTTGGCCTGTGGACAACCACGACCATGTGCACGTCATGGATTGTCCACAGGCGGTGGTGCTCGCTCGCACGATGTCCGACCGATCGGGTTGCATGGACGCCATGACCGACGAACACCTGCGACCGACGACGGACGAAGCACCCCCCTTCGCGGCACCCCCGGGGACCGCGCCCGAGGGCCCGAGCGCCCCGGCCACGGGCGAGGACGGCCTGCGCGCCGCTGCCGACGCCGTGCTCGCCCGGCTCGTCGGCGCGCCGGCCGGTGAGGCCCGGCTGCGCGAGGACCAGTGGCGTGCCGTGGAGGCCCTGGTGGCCGACCGGCGCAGAGCCCTGGTCGTGCAGCGCACCGGCTGGGGCAAGTCCGCGGTGTACTTCGTCGCGACCGCGTTGCTGCGCGAGCGCGGTGCGGGTCCCACGGTCATCGTCTCGCCACTGCTCGCCCTCATGCGCAACCAGGTCGACGCCGCCGGGCGCGCGGGCATCCACGCGCGGACCATCAACTCCTCCAACCCGGAGGAGTGGGACTCCATCCAGGCGGAGGTGACCGCCGGCGAGGTGGACGTGCTGCTGGTGAGTCCGGAGCGGCTCAACAACCCCGACTTCCGCGACCGGGTGCTCCCCGAGCTGGCGGCCGCGACCGGTCTCCTGGTGGTGGACGAGGCGCACTGCATCTCCGACTGGGGCCACGACTTCCGCCCCGACTACCGCCGGTTGCGGACGATGCTCGCGGACCTCCCGCCCGGTGTGCCGGTGCTGGCGACGACGGCCACGGCCAACGCCCGGGTGACGGCGGACGTGGCGGAGCAGCTCGGCACCGGAGCCGGCACGGACGCGCTGGTGCTGCGCGGGCCGCTGGACCGGGAGAGCCTGCGCCTGGGCGTGCTGCGTCTCCCGGACTCCGCGCACCGGATGGCCTGGCTCGCGGACCACCTCGGGGAGCTGCCCGGGTCCGGGATCGTCTACACCCTCACGGTGGCGGCGGCCGAGGAGGTCACGGCGTTTCTGCGGCAGTGCGGGCACACCGTGGCCTCCTACACCGGGAAGACGGAGAACGCCGAACGGCAGCAGGCCGAGGAGGACCTGCTCGCCAACCGGGTCAAGGCTCTGGTCGCCACCTCCGCCCTCGGCATGGGCTTCGACAAGCCGGACCTCGGCTTCGTGGTGCACCTGGGCTCGCCCTCGTCCCCGATCGCGTACTACCAGCAGGTGGGACGTGCCGGCCGCGGGGTGGAGCACGCCGAGGTGCTGTTGCTGCCGGGCAGCGAGGACCAGGCGATCTGGAAGTACTTCGCCTCCATCGCGTTCCCGCCCGAAGAGCAGGTGCGGCGCACGCTGGACGTCCTGGCAGGGGCGGCGCGCCCCCTGTCCCTGCCCGCTCTCGAGCCGCTGGTGGAACTGCGCCGGTCGCGGCTGGAGACGATGCTGAAGGTGCTCGACGTGGACGGTGCGGTGCGCCGTGTGCAGGGCGGCTGGATCGCGACGGGCGTCCCGTGGACCTACGACACCGAGCGCTATGCCTGGGTGGCCAAGCAGCGCGAGGCCGAGCAGCAGGCGATGCGGGAGTACGTGACGACGGCGGTCTGCCGGATGGAGTTCCTGCGACGGCAGCTGGACGACGAGACGGCCGCGCCCTGCGGGCGCTGCGACACCTGCGCCGGACCGTGGTTCACGGACGCCGTCTCCCCGGCCGCGCTGGAGGCGGCGCGCGGTGAACTGGGCCGCGCCGGCGTCGAGGTGGAACCGCGGAAGATGTGGCCGACGGGCCTGCCGGCGGTCGGCGTGGATCTGAAGGGACGCATACCGGCCGGGGAGCAGGCGGCACCGGGCCGGGCACTCGGGCGGCTCTCGGACATCGGCTGGGGCAATCGGCTGCGTCCCGTACTCGCACCCCAGACCCCGGACGGCCCCGTCCCGGAGGATGTCGCCCAGGCGGTGATCGGCGTGCTGGCCGACTGGGCGAAGGGCCCTGGCGGCTGGGCCTCGGGACGACCCGACGCACCGCCGCGTCCGGTCGGCGTGGTCGCCATCGCCTCCCGTACGCGTCCACGGCTGATCCACACGCTCGCGGCGCGTGTCGCGGAGGTCGGGCGACTGCCGCTGCTGGGTTCGGTGGAGTACACAGGCGACGCCCCGCGGGTCGCCCGGAGCAACAGCGCGCAGCGGCTGAAGGCGCTCGCCGGAACGCTGACCGTGCCTCCCGCGCTGGCCGCGGCCCTGAAGGAGGCCGGCGGTCCCGTCCTGCTCGTCGACGACATGACGGACACGGGCTGGACCTTGGCGGTGGCGGCGCGCATGCTGCGCCGCGCCGGGGCGGAGGGGGTGTTGCCGCTGGTCCTCGCCGTGCAGGCGTGACCCGCCCCTTCGCTGGGAACACACAGGGCAGACAAGTAGAGGGGATATCGGCGACACATCACGACGAACCGGTCAGCGGCCTCAATTGCTCGTTGCCGCAACCCAGTTCGACGGGAAGAATTGAGGTCCGCTCCCCGCACGGCTCGTCCGTGATCCGGCAGGGCTCTGCTGCGGTGTGCGCCCCCCGTCCCAGCCCGCCCGCAGTGTGGGCGCGTCAGCCGAAGGGAGGATCGTGACCTTCGGATTCGCTTCGTCCTCGGCGGCATCCCTGGCAGATTCCGCCGACCCGTCCGCCGCTTCCGCCCATCCCGTGGCCCGGTTGCTCGAGCCCGCGGAGTGGGCAGCCGCCGGGATTCCCCTGCTGCGCAACCCCCGCGAAGTCGTCAGCGGACTGCACGCCCGGCACCGGCCACGGCCCTCCACCGCCGTGGTGGCCGTCCTGGACCCGGACGAACGGCTGTGCGCGAGCGCCTCGTTCACCCGGCGTCCCGCCCCGGCGGACGGGTGGGTGTTCCGCAACGCGCTGCTCGCCCAGTTGCGCCGGGTCATCCCGCACGACCTGAGGCGCCGGACGCCGGTGCGGACGGCGGTGCTGCTCTACTGCCGGGAGGGCGACACGCGGTGGACGGAGGAGGACGGCGCGTGGATGTGGGGCCTGCGCGACGCGTGCACATTGCACGGGCTGCGCTGTGGTGCGTACATCACGCTGACGCGCAGTGGCTGGCAGGTTCTCGGCGAGGACCGCGGCGGCCGCCGTCCCAACGCCGAGTCGGCGCCCGAGGAGTTCGATCCGGCGGGCATACCGCTGCAGCAGCCTCGCACCGGGGGCGTTTCCTCGGACCTGCTGCGTCGGGCCGCCGCCCGCTGAGGGACACGGCCGTCGGAAACGCCTCCGGGAGCCGGCTCCCCACGACGGCGCAAGGCCCTCGAACCAGTCCGTGAACCCTCGGCAGGCGGCAGCCGATCGCTGAGCCGCCGTCCGGGAAGGGGCCGCACGCCGAAGAAGCGGGGCCGTACGCCGAAGAAGCACGGACGTCGCCCACGATAGCCGTCCGAGGAGACCGTCAGCCGATACCGCGCCGCCGACGGCCGATACGCGGCCGTGCCGACCGACACGGCGGGGACACAACGGCAGCAGGCACGACGAAGAGACCGCCGTACTGGTGCCGTCGACGCGGCACCCCCGACCGCCGAGCCGAAGCCCGAAACCGGCCGCCGAGCCGAAAACCGAACCGGCACCCGGCTCCGGACTTCGGAGCCCAAGGACGGAACGCGAGCAGACCTGGCCGGGGCCGGGCCGCTCAGACGCCCGCGCCGAGCACCGAGTTGATCTGCTTCGGGTCGCCGCAGACGATCAGCAGGGCACCGGCCCGGCTGAGCGCCAGCGGAAGCGCGGCGCCGACAGTGGCGTCGGTGCCGCCGTTGACGGCGACCACGACCACCGGCCGGGCGGCGGCACGGGACGCCACCGAGGCGTCGGCGTAGAAGACGTCGTCACCGGCGTCGTGCTGCGCCCAGTACGCGGCCTCGCCGAAGGACAGTTCGTGCGCGGCCCACGGGTGCGGCTCGCCGGTGGTGATCACCAGCACGTCGCCGGGGGCGCGACCGGACTCCAGCAGCAGGTCGACAGCTTCCTCGGCGGCATCCAGCGCACCCTCGGCCGAGGCCGGGATGAGCTGGATCTGCGGAGCGGAGGCAGGAGCGGACGGTCCGGGCTTGGCTGGCTCGCGCGGGGTGCGCTGGGCCGGCACCGGCCGGACGGGCCCCGGACGGCCGGGACGGGCAGGGGCCGCGGGGCGGGGGCCCGGTACAGGACGGGGGGTCGGCGCGGTGCGGCCGCCGGCCGGCGTGGCGCGGGGACCCTGGGCACTCTCGTGAATCTGAGGCTCCTCGGGAATGAGAGGCATGAGCTGATTTTTATCAAACGCCGAAGCGACCGGCATCGGCGGGTGGCACGTCAGTACGACCGGAACCGGTCAGAAGTCGAAGCCGAGCTGGCCCTCGATTTCCGGAACGCTTCCGTCCGCCCAACTGCGGACCTTCTTGAGGTGCCGCCACTGGGGCAGCGCATCAAGATACGCCCACGACAAGCGGTGGTACGGGGTGGGGCCCCGCACCTCCAGTGCGGCCTTGTGCACCGGCGACGGATAACCGGCGTTGGCCGCAAAACCGAAGTCTGCATGGTCGATACCCAGTTCGGCCATCATTTTGTCCCGGTGGACCTTGGCGATCACCGAGGCCGCCGCGACCGCCACGCACGACCGGTCGCCCTTGATCACCGTACGGACCTTCCAGGGCGCGCCGAGGTAGTCGTACTTCCCGTCGAGGATCACCGCGTCGGGGCGGACGGGCAGCGCCTCCAGGGCGCGGACCGCCGCGAGCCGCAGGGCGGCCGTCATCCCGAGATCGTCGATCTCCTCCGGGGAGGCGTGACCGAGGGCGTAGGCCGTGACCCACTTCCGCAACAGCTCGGCGAGTTCGGTGCGTCGCTTGACGGTCAGCAGCTTCGAGTCGGTGAGGCCCTCGGGCGGTCGGCGCAGACCCGTGACCGCCGCGCAGACGGTGACGGGACCGGCCCACGCGCCGCGCCCCACCTCGTCGACACCGGCGATGATCTTCGCTCCGGTCGTTGCGCGGAGGGAGCGCTCGACGGTGTGAGTAGGGGGTTCGTACGGCATGGCGCCCTTAGCGTACGCCGCCGGGATCCCCGTGCGACACCCCGGTTTCCCCGGGCGACGGCACACGCACCGACGGCCGTGCGGCAGCCCGGCGACTGTGGCGCCGCAGTCAGGCCGGCGCGGCTGCCCGGGGCCGGGATCAGCCCCCCGCCGGCCGCAGCAGCGGAACCATCAACTGGTCGATCATCTCCTCGATTTCCTGGTCATTCCATTCGCATGCGCAAATCTTTGAGCGATACATCATCATCGCCGGAATGGCGTCGAAGACGTATCCGTTCACCGCGTCGGGCCGCACCTCTCCTCGCTCGATTCCACGGGTGACGACCTGGCGCAGCAGCCCGATGGTCGGCTCGATGACACCCCCGTAGATCACCCCCTGGAAGCGCTCCACCTCCGCCGTGTCGCATTCGTGAATGACCGAGCGGAGGGCGAATCCGGGGCGCGAGTACATGGCGTCGCGCGCCTGCCGGCACAGGGCCAGCAGCTCCTCCCGCACGCTTCCGAGGTCGGGGGCCTCCTCGAAACGCGGCAGTCCGGCCTGGAGCGCGTCCGCGACCAGGTCCTCCTTGGACGACCAGCGGCGGTAGACCGCGGCCTTGCCGGTCTGGGCGCCGGAGGCGACGCCCTCCATCGTGAGGCCCTTCCAGCCGACCGTGCTGAGCTGTTCGAGCGCGGCGTCGAGGATCGCGCGTTCGAGCACGGCACCACGCCGACGGAGGGAGGCCGGCCGGGCAGAGGCGGCCGTCCAGGACGAAGTACCCATGTGTGTTTCTCCGTTGAGCGGCGGAAGCGGGGATTCCGAGGATAGGGCGGACAGTGCGGCGATGCCGCACGGCAACGAACTCAGTGAACGCTTGCGTTCACTGACGGGGACTCACTACCGTGTGGCAAGAAAAGTGAACGCAGCCGTTCACTAACGCACTTGTGGGGGACCCATCGTGACAACCTCTCCATTGATCGAGGAACAGAAGCCGAAAGCCGCCCGCCGGGAGGGGCGTCCCGGCATCGCGCTCACCGTCATCGCGGCCTGCCAACTCATGGTGGTACTCGACGCGACGATTGTGAACATCGCCCTCCCGCACATTCAAGACGCGCTCGACTTCAGCACGACCGACCTCACATGGGTGGTCAGCGCCTACACGCTCACCTTCGGTGGCCTGCTGCTTCTGGGCGGACGGGCCGGCGACATCCTCGGCCGGCGCCGGGTGTTCATGACGGGCATCCTGCTGTTCACCTTCGCCTCGCTGCTCGGCGGACTCGCCCAGGAACCCTGGCAGTTGCTGGCCGCACGCGCCCTGCAGGGCGTGGGTGGCGCGATCGCGTCGCCCACCTCGCTGGCTCTGATCACCACGACGTTCGCCGAAGGCCCTGAGCGCAACCGGGCGTTCGCCGTCTTCGCCGCCGTCTCGGCCGGTGGCGGCGCGATCGGTCTGCTGGCCGGCGGCATGCTCACGGAGTGGCTCGACTGGCGCTGGGTCCTCTTCGTCAACGTGCCCATCGGCGTGCTGATCGCCGTCCTCACCCCCATGTACATCAACGAGTCCGAACGCCATCCGGGCCGGTTCGACATCGCGGGCGCGCTCACGTCGACGGCGGGCATGGCGTCGCTGGTGTACGGCTTCATCCGCGCGGCGGAGGACGGTTGGCGGGACGGCCTCACGATCGGGTCCTTCGGGGCAGCCGTGGTGCTGCTGCTGGCGTTCGCCTTCATCGAGAGGCGGGCCAGGGAGCCGATCACACCACTGCGGATGTTCGCCGACCGGAACCGCTCGGGCACCTACGTGATCATGCTCAGCCTGGCCGCGGCGATGTTCGGCATGTTCTTCTACATCGTGCTCTTCGTGCAGAACGTGCTGGGGTACTCGCCGATCTCGGCGGGGGTGGCCTTCCTTCCGGTGACGGTGGCGATCGTGATCGGCGCGGGCCTCTCACAGCGGTTCCTGCCGGTGCTCGGCCCCAAGCCGTTCATGGTGGTGGGCGCGACGCTGGTGACGATCGGGCTGGGCTGGCAGGCGTTCATCAAGCCGGACAGCTCGTACGCGGGCGGTGTGCTCGGTCCGATGCTGGTCTTCGGCTTCGGCATGGGCCTGAACTTCGTGACGCTGACGCTCACGGCGGTGTCGGGTGTCGCCCAGCACGAGGCGGGGGCGGCCTCGGGTCTGCTCAACGCCACGCAGCAGGTGGGCGGTTCGCTCGGCCTGTCGATCCTGACCACGGTGTTCGGGACGGCCAGCAGGGACGAGGCGGGGAAGCAGCTGCCGAAGTTCCTGACGAACGGCACGGCGGAGCAGAAGGCCCAGTTCGCGAAGACACATCAGCTGCCGGCTCCGTGGGGGAACGAGGTGCTCGCCCACGGCATAGCGACGGCGTTCGTGCCGGCTGCCGCGATGGCGGTACTGGCTCTGGTCACGGCCGCGGTGGTCATCCGGGTGCGGAAGAGCGACCTGGACGCCCTGGCCGGCGCGGCGGGCCCCGCCGCAGGCTGAGATGCCCCGTCCGCCCTTGCCCCCGCTCCGGAACCGGAGGACAAGGGCGGACGGCCTGAGCAGCCCGGGGGCCAGGGCAGAGGAATCGGCCCGCCTGTCAAAGGCGCACTCGTCAGGCCCCGACCCCTGGCCTCCGGCTCACCGGGCCCGGCCCTTACGAGGGCGACGGCCCACTGCGCAGCCGCTCCATCCGCTCCGCGAGGGAAGACGACCCGAGCGGCCACGCCCGAGCCGACCCGGCTGTCCGCGGCGCAGCCGGCACGCTCCGCTCACCGGCCCCGCCCGCCTAGGAAAGCGACGGTGCCCACTCCGGCAGCCGCTCCGTGCGCTCCAGCCACTCCCTCGGAGGGGCCCCCGCCTTCCCGGAGGCCACCACTCCGCCGACGATCGCGCACGTCGTGTCCATGTCGCCCCCCACCTGGGCGGTGGTCCAGAACGCCTCCTCGTAGTCGCCGAGGGCGCGCGCGGCCGACCACAGCGCGAACGGCACCGTGTCGTGCGCCGTCGTACGCCGCCCGCACCCGAGCACGGCCGCCACCGTCGTCGCGTCGCCGTAGTCCAGCATGTCCCGGGCCCGCCGCAGCCCCGCCGCCACGGCGCTCCTCGGTACCAGCGCGATCACCCCGTCGAGCAGGGCCTCCGCGCTCGGCGGCCCCGCCGGATCGGCGGCGAGGGCGGCCGCCGCGGCCACGGCCATGGCACCGACCACGGCCTCGCGGTGCTGGTGCGTCGTGTACGCGGAGATCTCAGCCTGGTGGGTCGCCTGCTCGGGGTCGTCGGCGTACCAGGCACCGAGCGGCGCGATCCGCATCGCCGCGCCGTTGCCCCATGAGCCCTGCCCGTTGAACAGCGCCGCGGCCAGCTCCCGCCAGTCGCCGCCCTCCCGGACCTGCCTCAGCAGGCGGCCCACAGCCGGCCCGTAGCCGCGGTCGAAGTCGTGGCGCTCGGCGAAGGAGCGGGCCAGCTCGTCCTGGTCGATGCGCTGGTGCGTGGCCAGCACGGACACGACGGAACAGGACATCTCCGTGTCGTCCGTCCACTGCCAGGTGCCCGGCGGCAGCTCGCGGCGCTGGAGGAGCGGATAGTTCGCAGGAACGAAGAACTGCGAGCCCAGCGCGTCCCCCACCGCGAGACCGCGCAGGCCGGCGAGGGCGCGTTCCAGGCGCCCGAGCGGAGAGAAGTCAGAGGTCATCGCCCTGCCACTCTAACCGGTCACCCAGTACGGATCCGGGTCGCGCCAGCGGTCGAAGGGCCGGTCCAGCTTGTACTTGCCGTTCTCCTGCAGCACGAGCATGCGCGTCTCGCCGTTCCCGGGGTTGGACAGCGACTCGAATTCCGCGACCGTCCAGTGGAACCAGCGCATACAGAACAGCCGCATCGCGAGCCCGTGGGTCACCAGGAGCACGTTCGGCGGATGGTCGGGCTCCTCGAAGCTGCGGAACAGGCTCTCCAGGAAGCCACCGACCCTGTCGTACACGTCGGCCCCGGACTCGCCCTGGGCGAAGCGGTAGAAGAAGTGCCCGTAGGCGTCCCGGTACGCCTTCTGCAACCGCACGTCGTCGCGGTCCTGCCAGTTCCCCCAGTCCTGCTCGCGCAGCCGGGGCTCCTCGCGCACCCGGACGAGGTCGGGGTCTAGGTGGAAGGCGCGGAGCGTCTCGTGGGTGCGGCGGTAGGGGGAGACGTAGACGCTGACGCGTTCCCTGCCGAAGAGCTCCCGCAGCCGCTTGCCCGTCTCCTCCGCCTGCTGCCATCCCCTGTCGGTGAGCGGCAGTGCGTGGTCGGGCTCGCGCTCGTACACGGAGTCATCGGCGTTCCCCACCGACTCGCCGTGCCGGACAAGGACGATGCGCCGTGGTCGTGCCATGCCAGAACCCTAGATCGAGCGGCCGCCGAACGGGCACTGGAGGGTCTCCATAAGGCGCAGGTCACACCGGAGCGACCCGCAGAGGTCCATCCGGATTCCAAACGGTCCGGGGAGGACGGGGCCGGGTCGAGCCGACGGGGTCAGACGTCGACGCGCGGACGGCCCGGGGCACACCGTTTACGTGGACGGACCGGGTCACCACCCCTCCCCTGGCGGTCCGGGGTCACACCACTCACCTGGACGGCCCGGGTCACACCACTCACTGGACGGCCCGGGTCACACCGTCCACGTCGGCTCGAGCTCCACGATGTCCCCGGTGAGCGCCGCGACATCCGCCTCCGTCTGCGCCCGCAGCGCCAGCCGCTCCACGCGCTCCTCGCGGTACTTGCCGTGCTCCGCCGCCGACTGCCACATGGATAGGATCAGGAACTCATGGCCCGGCCCCTCCCCGAAGAGTCCGCGGATCATGCCGGGTGAACCCGCCATGGCCGGGTTCCAGACCTTCTCCTGCATCAGCGCGAAGTGCTCGGCGCGCTCCTCGTGGACCCGGCAGTGCGCGACGCGCACCACGTCGGCGTCGGTGAAGCGGGGCTCGAAGCCGGTCTTCACGTCGAAGCGGTGGTCGAAGAGCCGGACCTGTTGGTCCTTGAAGGTGCCCGTCTGTGAGGCGGCCAGCCGGTCGTGCGAGCGCGCCATGAACGAGTCGTAGAAGGCACGGCTCTCCCAGAACGCGAAGATGTGCGCCACGCCGGGCCTGACCCGGCTGAAACCCCCGCCCTGTCCCCGGAAGCCCGGCTCCCCCAGAAGCCCCGCCCACTTTCGCTGCCCCCGTTCGAAACCGCGGCGGTCGACCACGGTGCAGCGAATCCACTTGACCAGCACCGCGCCATCGTAAGGCCAGCGTGCGTGGCGTTGGTCACGCTCCCGCGGAGTGCACCCGAGCGAGCGCCCCGCGCGCAGGGCACAATGGACAACTGGCCCTGACGGAACGTGAGTTCCCATGAGGGCACATGGCCACGGGGAGGGGATGGGAGATGACCGGTCTCAACAAGGGCATCCGCAAGGTCGAACTGGCGGTGAAGTGGGATCCGAGTCCCTCCGACCAGCCACCCACCGACCTCGACATCGTGGCCGCGACCTATCTGGCCGACGATCCCTATGGGGCACCCGCCTATGTGGTGCACTTCGACAGCCGCTCCCCCGACGGCACGATCTACCTCAACCGCGACAGCCTGGACGGCAAGGGCTTCGGCTGGGACGAGGTCATGACGGTCGAGTTGTACCGGCTCGACGACCGGTACGCGCGCGTGGTGGTCGGTGTCGCCATCCAGCAGCGGGCGGGCCGCAGAACGTTCGTCGGCGTCCTGAACCCGGCGCTGCGGGTCCGCGAGGACTACACCGTGCTCGCGCAGGACGACTTCGGGGGCGTCCTCGGTGCCACGGCGGCGAGAGTGGCCGAGTTCGTACGCGACTCCTCCGGCGAGTGGACGTTCCACCCGGGCGTCCACGGCTTCGACACCGACCCGGAGGGCTTCGCCCGCGTCATGGGCGGCCCGCTCTCCTAGGCCCGTCAACGCCGAAGGGCGGCCCGGCCGGTGGCCGTGCCGCCCTTCGACGGGTCGGGTCAGCTGCAGCCGCTCGTCGAGCCGCAGCCCTCGCAGATGTAGCAGGAGCCCGCCCGCTGCATCTTCGTGCCGCAGGAGAAGCACAGCGGGGCGTCGGCCTGGATGCCCAGCTGCATCTCCACCAGCTCGGCGCTGGTGTGCGCCTGCTGCGGGGCCGGCTTGGCCGCGGCGGACTCCGTCCTCGGCGTGGCGACCGCCTTCAGCTCCTGGGCGCGCGGGGCCGACTGGGCCAGGCCCTCGACGTCGACCTCCTCGTCGTCGATCGGCTCGTAGGAGCCGGTCTCCAGGTGGCGCTGACGCTCCTCGGCGGAGTGGATGCCGAGCGCGGAGCGCGTCTCGAAGGGCAGGAAGTCCAGCGCCAGACGGCGGAAGATGTAGTCGACGATCGACTGGGCCATCCGCACGTCGGGGTCGTCCGTCATACCGGCCGGCTCGAAGCGCATGTTGGTGAACTTCGAGACGTACGTCTCCAGCGGCACGCCGTACTGCAGGCCCACCGAGACGGCGATGGAGAAGGCGTCCATCATGCCCGCGAGGGTCGAACCCTGCTTGGACATCTTCAGGAAGACCTCGCCGAGACCGTCGTCCGGGTAGGAGTTCGCGGTCATGTAGCCCTCGGCACCGCCGACGGTGAAGGAGGTGGTGATGCCGGGACGACCCTTCGGGAGACGCTTGCGGACCGGGCGGTACTCGACGACCTTCTCGACCTTGGTCTCCGCGGCGGGCTCCTCGGCCTTCTCCTGCGCGGACTCCTTCTTCTTGGCGGAGAGCGGCTGGCCGACCTTGCAGTTGTCGCGGTAGATCGCGAGCGCCTTGATACCCAGCTTCCAGGCCTCGAAGTAGATCTCCTCGACCTCCTCGACGGTCGCCGACTCCGGCATGTTGACCGTCTTGGAGATGGCACCGGAGATCCACGGCTGGATCGCGGCCATCATGCGGACGTGGCCCATCGGGGAGATGGCGCGCTCGCCCATGGCGCAGTCGAAGACCTCGTAGTGCTCGGGCTTCAGGCCCGGCGCGTCGATCACATTGCCGTGCTCGGCGATGTGGGCGACGATCGCCTCGATCTGTTCCTCCTGGTAGCCGAGGCGGCGCAGCGCCTGCGGCACGGTGCCGTTGACGATCTGCATCGAGCCGCCGCCGACCAGCTTCTTGAACTTCACCAGCGCCAGGTCCGGCTCGACACCGGTGGTGTCGCAGCCCATGGCGAGACCGATGGTGCCGGTCGGGGCGAGGACGGACGCCTGGGAGTTGCGGAATCCGTTCTTCTCGCCGATGCGGAGCACGTCCTGCCAGGCCTCGGTGGCCGCGGCCCACACCGGGGTGTCCAGGTCGTCCATGCGGACGGCGGTGGCGTTGGCGTCGGAGTGCTGCTTCATGACGCGCAGGTGCGCCTGCTCGTTGCGGGCGTAGCCGTCGTACGGGCCGACGACCGCGGCGAGCTCGGCGGAGCGGCGGTAGGCGGTGCCGGTCATCAGGGAGGTGATGGCGCCGGCGAGGGCACGGCCGCCGTCGGAGTCGTAGGCGTGACCGGTCGCCATGAGGAGGGCGCCGAGGTTGGCGTAGCCGATGCCGAGCTGGCGGAAGGCGCGGGTGTTCTCGCCGATCTTCTGCGTCGGGAAGTCCGCGAAGCAGATCGAGATGTCCATCGCGGTGATGACCAGCTCGACGACCTTCGAGAAGCGCTCGACCTCGAAGGACTGGTTGCCCTTGCCGTCGTCCTTCAGGAACTTCATCAGGTTCAGCGAGGCGAGGTTGCAGGACGTGTTGTCCAGGTGCATGTACTCGCTGCACGGGTTCGAGCCGTTGATGCGGCCGGACTCCGGGCACGTGTGCCAGTGGTTGATCGTGTCGTCGTACTGGATGCCGGGGTCGGCGCAGGCCCAGGCGGCCTCGGCCATCTTGCGGAACAGGGCCTTGGCGTCGACCTCCTCGATGACCTCGCCGGTCATGCGGGCGCGCAGACCGAACTTCTCGCCGTTCTCGACGGCCTTCATGAAGGTGTCGTTGACGCGGACCGAGTTGTTGGCGTTCTGGTACTGGACGGAGGTGATGTCCTCGCCGCCGAGGTCCATGTCGAAGCCCGCGTCGCGCAGGGCGCGGATCTTCTCCTCCTCCTTCACCTTGGTCTCGATGAAGTCCTCGACGTCCGGGTGGTCGACGTCCAGGATGACCATCTTGGCGGCGCGACGGGTGGCACCGCCCGACTTGATCGTTCCTGCGGAGGCGTCGGCGCCGCGCATGAAGGAGACCGGGCCGGAGGCGTTGCCGCCGGAGGACAGCAGCTCCTTGGAGGAGCGGATGCGGGAGAGGTTCAGGCCGGCGCCGGAGCCGCCCTTGAAGATCATGCCCTCTTCCTTGTACCAGTCGAGGATCGACTCCATGGAGTCGTCGACGGACAGGATGAAGCAGGCGGAGACCTGCTGGGGCTGGGACGTGCCGACGTTGAACCAGACAGGGCTGTTGAAGCTGAAGATCTGGTGCAGGAGGGCGTACGCCAGTTCGTGCTCGAAGATCTCCGCGTCGGCGGGCGAGGCGAAGTACCTGTGGTCCTCACCGGCCTTCCGGTAGGTCTTGACGATGCGGTCGATCAGCTGCTTGAGGCTGGTCTCGCGCTGGGGGGTGCCGACGGCACCGCGGAAGTACTTGCTGGTGACGATGTTGACCGCGTTCACCGACCAGAACTCGGGGAACTCGACGCCGCGCTGCTCGAAGTTGACCGAGCCGTCGCGCCAGTTGGTCATGACGACGTCACGGCGCGCCCACTCGACCTCGTCGTACGGGTGCACGCCGGGGGTCGTGTGGATGCGCTCGATACGCAGTCCCTTGGTGGCCTTGGCTCCCTTTGCCCGGGAACCTCGTGCCGGACCACTCGCCGTCTCTGTCATGCCGCCTCCCTGATATCGGGCGAAAACGCCCTGAGGTGCCCTTTTCTTCCCATGGCACGGTGTTGTGTCTGCTGGTCACGCGCGTCGTTCGCGAGCGCGTGACGGGTCTGTGTGCGCCGCTCGACGGGGCCGGCCGGGGCCGGCCCGCCCGTCAGTCGGCGGTGGTGGCGGGCACCAGGGCGTCGGCCGCCCCTCCGGACCCGCGGTCGGTTCCCCGGCGCTCCGCGTCGGTGATCTCGTGGTCGTCCTCGTCCACGGCGGTGCGCTCCCGCTGCTGCCTGAGTTCCGCGATGGCGGCCTCGAAGTCCTCCAGCGAGTCGAACGCCCGGTAAACGGACGCGAACCGCAGGTAGGCGACGAGGTCGAGCTCCTGCAAGGGGCCGAGTATGGCCAGGCCCACGTCGTGGGTGGTCAGCTCGGCGCTCCCGGTGGCCCGCACGGCCTCCTCGACCCGCTGGCCGAGTTGGGCGAGTGCGTCCTCGGTGACAGGCCGCCCCTGGCATGCCTTGCGCACGCCGTTGATGACCTTGGTACGGCTGAAGGGCTCGGTGACTCCGGACCGCTTGACCACCATCAGCGAACAGGTCTCCACGGTCGTGAAACGACGGGAGCAGTCGGGGCACTGGCGGCGCCTGCGGATGGACGTGCCGTCGTCGGTCGTACGGCTGTCGACGACGCGGCTGTCGGGGTGCCTGCAGAAGGGACAGTGCATGGCTCCAACCCTCCTTTTCAGCACGACGCATAGACCTCACGGGTCTCAGTGGCCCCACGAAGCAGCCCCAAGCATAGGCGATCTCCGTGACGACGTAGACCGGGGGGACCACAACTTCTGGGTCGCTACTGCAATCCAACCACTACATGTAGCGATTGGCTCGTACATTCGGCGGCGACACGCACGTCACGGCCGTATTGGCATGTGCCGCACGGCCATACCCATTCGGGCCATGCGCGGATACGGTGGACGCCACATGGAGAAGCGAGGCCGGTACACGGTCCGCGGCGCGCCGGATGGCAGACTGGGCGCCGTCCGTGGCGGCCCACAAGGCCATCGCCCCGGCCGTGAAGAGTACAGCAGCGGGCACTTCCGCCCACCGGAAGCGGTGCCGGCTCATACACCCGGAGAACTGATCACGTCAGGCAATTCGCGGTTTTTCACTCGAACGTGTGTTTGGCGCAACCTTTCGAAAGCAACTACCGTTGTGCTGCACGGGAGACCATCGAGAGGGGCCGACGACGTGACCACCACCGCAGACAGTGCCACCATCACTGCCCAGGACCGCCCCCAGGGCCGACTCGAGCCGGTGCATGCCATGAACGAAGCCACGAACCCGGAGGGGCCCAAGAGGTCCCTGCCCGGCCGACCTCCAGGCATCCGGGCGGACAGCTCCGGGCTGACCGAGCGGCAGCGCCGGGTGATCGAGGTCATCCGGGACTCCGTGCAGCGGCGCGGCTACCCGCCGTCCATGCGGGAGATCGGCCAGGCCGTCGGCCTCTCCAGCACCTCCTCGGTCGCACACCAGCTGATGGCACTGGAGCGCAAGGGTTTCCTGCGCCGTGACCCGCACCGTCCGCGCGCGTACGAGGTGCGCGGCTCCGACCAGGCGTCCTCCGTGCAGCCCACCGACACCGCGGGCAAGCCCGCCGCGTCGTACGTCCCGCTCGTCGGCCGGATCGCCGCCGGCGGCCCCATCCTCGCCGAGGAGTCGGTCGAGGACGTCTTCCCGCTCCCCAGGCAGCTCGTCGGCGACGGTGAGCTCTTCGTCCTCAAGGTCGTCGGCGACTCCATGATCGAGGCCGCGATCTGTGACGGCGACTGGGTCACGGTCCGCCGCCAGCCCGTCGCGGAGAACGGTGACATCGTCGCCGCGATGCTCGACGGCGAGGCCACCGTGAAGCGCTTCAAGCGCGAGGACGGCCACGTCTGGCTGCTGCCGCACAACTCCGCATACCAGCCGATCCCGGGCGACGAGGCGACGATCCTCGGCAAGGTGGTGGCGGTACTGCGGCGGGTGTGACCCTCCGCGGCGGGCGCACGGACGCCCGCCCCTGATCCGGGCCCCGGGACCCCTGCGCCGGTTCCGGGGCCCCATGCTGTCCGCGGCCGGGCCTGCCCCGCGTACGTCACCGCCGGTGCGGCGGCGTGGCGGCCCTGGGGCCACGCCGCCGCAGCGGTGGTGCACGTCCGGCAGGAGGGGCGGAAGGGACTACGCCCCCTGGGCCTTCGCCGCCGCGTCGATCGCCGCCAGGGACTTCCGGACCTGGTTGCGGTCCGTCGTGTACCAGAAGTCCGGCAGGGACGCCTTCAGATAGCTGCCGTAGCGGGCGGTGGCGAGCCGCTGGTCCAGTACGGCGACCACGCCCCGGTCCCCGGACGCCCGTACGAGTCGGCCGGCGCCCTGTGCCATCAACAGCGCGGCGTGCGTCGCCGCGACGGCCATGAATCCGTTGCCCCCGGCCTCCTCGACGGCCTTCTGGCGGGCGCTCATCAGCGGGTCGTCGGGGCGCGGGAAGGGGATCTTGTCCATGACGACCAGTTGGCAGCTCGGCCCGGGGACGTCGACGCCCTGCCAGAGCGACAGCGTGCCGAAGAGGCAGGTCTTCGGATCGGCCGCGAAGTTCTTGATCAGCTCACCGAGGGTCTCCTCGCCCTGGAGCAGGATCGGGAACTCGGGGACACGGGTGCGCAACTCCTCCGCGGCGAGCTGGGCGGCCCGCATCGACGAGAACAGGCCCAGGGTGCGGCCGCCCGCCGCCTGGATCAGCTCCGTCAGCTCGTCCAGCATGTCCGCGCGGTCGCCGTCCCGCGCGGGTCGCGACAGATGCTTGGCGACATACAGGATGCCCTGCTTCGGATAGTCGAACGGGGAGCCGACGTCCACGCCCTTCCACTTCGGCACGTCGTCGCCCTCCGTGCCCTCCGGGGCGAGGCCCAGGGACGCCCCCACGCCGTTGAAGTCGCCGCCGAGCTTCAGTGTGGCGGAGGTCAGGACGACCGAGCGGTCCGCGAACAGCTTCTCCCGCAGCAGCCCCGACACCGACATCGGGGCGACACGCAGGGAGGCGCCGAAGCGGTCATGGCGCTCGTACCAGACGACGTCCCACTCGGAGCCGTTGGTAATGCGCTCCGCCACGTCGTGCACGGTCTCCACGGAGGCCAGCGCCTGCTTGCGCACCGCGTCCTCGTCCTGGACCGACTTGTCGCGCGTTGCGCCGATCGCGGAGATCACCGTGCGGCAGGCGTCGCGCAGCGCCATCAGGGCGTACGCGAGGTCCTCCGGGATCTCCTCCAAACGGCCGGGCAGGGCCAGCTCCATCAGCCGTTCGAAGCCCTCGGCCGCGGTCTGGAGCTGGTCGGCGGCCTTCTCGTTGACGAGTTTGGCCGCGCGGCGCACCGCACGGTTGACCTGGCCCGGGGTGAGCTCGCCGGTGGCGACGCCGGTGACCCGGGAGACCAGCTCGTGGGCCTCGTCGACGATCAGCACCTCGTGCTGCGGGAGGACCGGGGCGCCCTCGATGGCGTCGATCGCGAGCAGCGCGTGGTTGGTGACGACGACCTCGGCGAGCTTGGCCCGCTCACGGGCCATCTCGGCGAAGCACTCCGCGCCGTACGCGCACTTCGAGGCGCCCAGGCACTCCCGGGACGACACCGACACCTGGGCCCAGGCGCGGTCGGAGACGCCCGGGGTGAGGTCGTCGCGGTCGCCGCTCTCCGTCTCCTGGGACCAGTCACGCAGCCGCAGCAGGTCCTGGCCCAGCTTGCTGGTGGGCGCCGCGGCCTCGAACTGGTCGAACAGGCCCTCCTCCTCGTCCTGCGGCATCCCCTCGTGCAGACGGTGCAGGCAGACGTAGTTCGACCGGCCCTTGAGCATGGCGAACTCCGGGCGGCGGCGCAGCAGCGGGTGGAGGGCCTCCACCGTGCGCGGCAGGTCGCGCTCGACGAGTTGCCGCTGCAGCGCCAGGGTGGCGGTCGCCACGACCACGCGCTCCCCGTGCGCCAGCGCCGGCACGAGGTAACCCAGCGACTTTCCGGTGCCGGTGCCGGCCTGGACCAGCAGATGGGAGCCGTCGTCGATCGCCTCCGCGACGGCCTGGGCCATGGCCACCTGGCCGGGGCGCTCCGTGCCGCCGACGGCTGTGACGGCTGCGTGGAGGAGTTCGGGGAGTGAGGGCTTTGTCATAGCGCGACCACCCTACGGTGCATCACTGACAAACGGGCGCCGGATGCCTCGGCGCATGGGGGGTTCCCGTGGGGTGCGGGGGTGCGGGGTGGTGACGGGGGCGGCTGGTGGGCTCGGCAGGTGATGTCTGCGGGGTGGGGTGGGGTCGGCGGGGTGGGGTCGGCTGCATCGGAAACGGAAAAGAATCGCCGCCGAATTTCTTCGGGCCGGAACCGATGCGGGCCGACGCTCGTTACTCTCTGTGATGTATCTGGCGCAGAGCGCTAGAGCACATGGCGCAGGGCACGGTCTCGGACCATCAGGGCGGCCCGCTTGTCGGGCAGGTCGACCTCGGCGGAGAACCGGAAGCCGGCGCTCAGGAAGGCGGCGACGGAGGGGGTGTTGCGCAGGTCGGGTTCGGCGACGACGCGTACGCAGGAAGGACGCCGGTCGAGGACCAGGTCGGCGACGGAACGGAGCAGTGCGGAGCCGAGGCCGCGTCCGCGGTCGGCGACACCGCCGATGAGGAGGTGGATCCCGGTGTCGTGGGGACGGGCGGGGTAGTGGCGGGCCAGGGGGTCGAGGTCCGCGCGGTAGATCTCCCAGTAGCTCATGGGGGTGCCGTCCAGCACGCCGAGGCAGGGGAAACTGCGTCCGTCACCGGCGAGTTGGGCGCGCAGGTGCCGCTCGGTGACCGAGGTGTCCCCGGCGAGTTCCCAGAAGACCGCCACGGCGGGGTCGTTCATCCAGCGTGCGATCAGCGGGAGATCGCGGCCGAGGTGGACCGGCACGAGGTGGAGGACACCGACGGGGGTGGTCACGGCGCCCCAGTCGGCCGGGTGGTCGAGGAGGTCGTCGTCCGGCGGGAAGGCCGGGGTGCCCGGCTGCTCCTGGACGTGAAGCGCCAGGAACTCACGGGGCAGCCGTAGATCGAGGGTTTCCTCGCAGTCCGGGCCGGAGTGGGGACGGTTGCCGGACGGGGCGCCGGCTCCAGGGCCCGGGGCGGTGACGGGCTCTGCGGAGGCGGTGCCGGTGTCGGTGCTCGCGTCGGTGGGAGGCACGGCGACGCTCCTCTCAGAAGACGGGACGGGTCATGTTCCTCGGGGATCAAGGCGGTTGGTGGTGATCAGGTCAGGTGAAGGGGGTTGGTGATGGTGACGTAGACGGACTGGGTGTCGACCGGGCCGACGAGTTCGTCCAGGCCGTGCAGCCGGGTCAGCAGATTGGCCTTGCAGCGCAGGACGGGTGAGTCGAGCAGGCGGGCCGGCAGGGGTGTGCGGAGCCGGTCGGGACCGGTGGCGGTGCCGGCGAGGAAGCGGCGGAAGGCGGCGAGCAACAGCCGCTCGTCGGCCAGGTGCTGGGAGCCGAACGCGCCGATGAGACCGAGCACGTTGTTGATGCCGAGGTAGTAGGCGAAGCGTTCGTCGGTGACCTCGTCGGAGACGAACGTGTCGCTGTGCGCGCCGATGCCGGGCAGCCGCGCGTCGAGTTCGGCGCGGCGGGGCGCGCGGAAGTAGTAGCCCTGGTTGTCGCGGTAGCGGCCGCCCGCGGGCCAGCCCTCGGCGTCCAGCAGGAGCACGGTGTTCTGCTGGTGCGCCTCCAGGGCGATGCCGGCCTCGCTGTCCAGCCAGAGCACCGGGCGCACCAAGTGCTGGAGGTAGCGCAGGAACCACTCGGTGGCGACGGCGCCGCGTGAGCGGCCGGTGCGCCCGGCGAGGCGGGTGACGATCTCGGCGAGCCGGGAGCGCATGGCGGAGCGCTGCCGTCCGTCGGGGTGCGGGCGGGGCCTGGGTGAGAGGAGTCCGGCGACGCAGGAGGCGTCGTCCGTCGGGGCGAAGGGGTTGTGGCGGATCACCACGTCAAGTCCCGTGACCGGGTTGCCGTCCTGGTCGTCGACGGCGACCCAGGCCGGGTCGCGGACGATGTCGAAACAGGGGTGCGCGGCACGCCACTGACGGCCGAGGCCGCCGCGCAGCAGGCGGTGCACCTCGACGCCCCGGTGGAGTTCCTTGCGGAGGTTCACCCGCCGGGAGTTGGTGATGCGCAGGCCCAGCGACAGCTTCAGCATCGCGGGAACGCCCGAGCGGTGGACGGTGCGGACGGAGGAGGTGGGGTGCCAGGGGGTGCCGTGCGGGCCGAGGTCCCGGAGCAGTCCGGCGTCCAGCAGGGCGGCGACCTGCGGGCGGTGCCGGATCTCACGCGCCTGCCAGGGGTGCAGCGGCAGTGCGGTGAAGCCGTCGGGCAGCGGGAGATCGGGGCCGGCGAGCCGTTCGGTGAGCCGACCGGCGAGCACCGGCCGGCCGCCTTCCGTCCATGCCGAGTCGGAGGCGCACACCGAGGGCGCGACCGCGAACCAGTGCAGCGGGAAGGAGCCGCGCAGCTCGGGTGAGTAGAGCCGGGCCTCGGTGTCGGAAAGGCCCTCTCGGCTCTTGGCCGTGGGGTGCATGGGGTGTCCGAGCAGCAGGGCCTGTTCGGCGGAGAGGAAGAGGTCCGCTCCGTCCGCGGGACGTTCGCGGCGGTCGGTGAGGAAGGTGGTGGTGCGGCGTGCCGAGTCGGCGACACGGGCCAGCAGGTCGGTGATGTGGTGCGGCACGGTGCCCGGCTCCTGTGCCGGTGCGGGGCCGGCGCCCGCCTCCCGTGCCAGCAGTGCCGCCACCGTCACCGCGTCCACGGGCGGTGCCTGGTGCGGTGCGCCGGCCAGGCGGGGCAGGCCGAAGCGGTGCCAGCCGGTGGGGGACCAGTAGTGGACCGGGACGAGGAGTGCCGTACCGCCGGCGGGGAGCGGGATGCGCAGGGTGCCGTCGGCGGGGGCGGCGAGGTCGTTCTCGCGGACCCAGCAGCGCAGCAGGTTCTCCACGGTCGCGGCCTGGGCCGCCGTGTGCGGATCGGGGTGGTCCAGGGGGTCGGCCGGGCTGACGTGCGGCTCTCGGGCCTCCGGAGACGTCGCCTGCTGAGAGGGCAGCGTCTCGGGTCCCGGTGCGGGCGCGGTGACGGGCGCATGGCCGGTGTCCCGTGTGGTGGCGGGGCGGTCGCCGTCGCGGGCGGGGGTGGCGTTCAAGGGGCGTACCTCGTGAGGTCGTTCCGGCTCGTACGGCGACGGGCGCGGCGGTGCGGGTGCGGATGCGGATGCGGATGCGGATGCGGATGCGGATGCCGGTGCGGTGACCCGGGCCGGTGGAGGCCCTACCGGCCGATGCAGGCCGACCGGGTCGGCGGAGGCCGTTCCGGGTCGCCGGCCCGTTCTCGTGCCGTGCCGGCGAAGCGGTACGGCGGGCGGGCCCACACGGCGGGCGGGCTCAGGGGTGGACCACCGGCCCTCGGGCCACGGCGGCCACCGCGTCCGCGAGCCGGTCCAGGACCGCGTCCGTCTGCTCGTCGCTGATCGTCAGCGGCGGCAGCAGGCGGACCACGCTCGCGTGCCGCCCGCCCAGTTCCACGATCAGTCCGCGCCGCAGGCACTCCCGCTGCACGGCGGCGGCCAGCGCGGGCGCCGCCGGGCGTGGTCCGGTGCCCGCGGTCAGAGGGGCCGGCGAGTCATGGGGCGCCGGATCGGATGCGGACTCGGGGTTCACGAGCTCGATGCCGATCATCAGTCCCCGGCCGCGCACGTCCCCGACGCACGGGAACTCGGCGGCGAGGCAGCGCAGTCGGTCCAGCATGCGGGCCCCGAGCGTGGCGGCGCGCTCGGCGAGGCCGTTCTCGCGGACATAGGCGAGGGTCGCGGTGCCGGCCGCCATGGCGAGCTGGTTGCCGCGGAACGTGCCGGCGTGGGCGCCGGGTTTCCACACGTCGAGGTCGTCACGGTAGACGACGACGGCGAGCGGCAGGCTGCCGCCGATCGCCTTGGACAGGACCATCACATCGGGCACCACCCCGCTGTGCTCGACCGCCCAGAAGCGTCCGGTGCGGCCCACACCCGTCTGCACCTCGTCCGCGATCAGCGGGATGGCCCGGGCCTCGGTGATCCGCCGCATACGGCGCAGCCACGCGTCCGGTGCCGGGTGCACGCCGCCCTCGCCCTGGACCGGTTCGAGGATCATCCCGGCGGGCAGGGGCACCCCCGACTTGGTGTCGTCGAGAAGGGACTCCGTCCAGCGGGCGGAGAGTTCGGCCCCGCGCTCGCCGCCGACGCCGAACGGACACCGGTAGTCCTGCGGGAACGGCAGACGGGTCACGCGGACGTCGTTGGCGCCCCCGGACGCCTCCAGCGCCCCTGCGGTCATGCCGTGGTAGGCGCCGGTGAAGGCCAGCAGGCCCCTTCGCCCGGTGGCGGTGCGCACCAGCTTCAGCGCTGCCTCGACGGCGTCCGTCCCGGCCGGTCCGCAGAACTGCACCCGGGCGCGATCGGCGAGGGCGGGCGGCAGGGTGCGGAACAGCTCGGTGGTGAAGGCGTCCTTCACGGGCGTGGCCAGGTCCAGCACGTGCAGCGGAGCGCCGGAGTCGAGGACCTTCCGGATCGCCTCCAGGACCACCGGGTGGTTGTGACCGAGGGCCAGCGTGCCCGCGCCGGAGAGACAGTCGAGGTAGCGGCGGCCGTCGGCGCCCTCGATGGTGAGCCCGCGCGCCCGCACGGGGACGATCGGCAGGGCGCGCGCGTAGGTGCGCGCAGCGGACTCGCGCGCGGACTGCCGCCGCAGAATCTGGTCGTGGGCCCCGCGCACACGCTCGGTTCCGTAGTTCTCTTCACGCCCCTGCTCGGCTTCCGCGCGCCTCTCCGACGCGCCCTCCACCGGCACCACCGCAGTCTCCGTCACGGTCACGACGTCAGTTCCTCCCGCTGTTCAGAGGCGATGGGCGAGGGCTCGAGCCGGGACGGCGGGCCCCGCACCTACCAACGACCCGAGCGGCACGGGGAAGCGGGCGGGCGGAAGATCATTGCGCCGATCACCGCCTGACGGCGGCGCCCGCCTGCAACGGGCGGCCGGACCCGGCCGGTTCCGCGGCGCCGCCACCTCCGCAGGTGATGGGCAACGCCCTGCGGGTACACCCCGGATGCACGGCCCAGCAGCAGGCGGTGGGGCCGGCGTCGCCGTGGCGGTACCGTCCTCCTCGGCTGTACACCGCTGCCCGATACCGTTCCGTCCAGGCGGAGTTCCACCATGCGACCGATACGACCGTTCTTCGCCCACCGCTCGGAAAGGAGTGCGCGCCCCAGAGCCTCCACCGTGCTGGCGGCGGTCGGCCTCACCACGGCGCTGGCGCTGACCGCGACCGCCTGCGACTCGGACGGCGGCAGCGCGACCCACGCGGGGGCGAGCGCGTCCGTGTCCTCCCCCGGCGCCGGCAAGATCAAGATCCCGGACGACATCAAGCAGAAGCTCAAGCAGCACGGGATCGACATCGACAAGTGGAAGAACGGCGCCTGGAAGAACTGGAACAAGGACGACTGGCTGCGCGAGGCCGACGATTTCATCAACCCCATCATCAAGGGTCTGTGGAACCCGGACCGGATGCGCAAGGCGCATGACCCCGCCAAGGAGGTCGACTCCAGCGACCTCTCGGGCGACCAGGGCGTCACGGACCCGACCCCGGCACCGGTGAAGGCACAGGCTGTGCCGCCCGCGTACCACGACAACGCGCCCACGGCGGGCAAGGTGTTCTTCGACTCCCCCAAGGGCACGATGGTCTGTTCCGGAACCGTGGTGGAGGACCAGGCGCACCCCGGGAAGTCCAACCTCGTGTGGACGGCGGGCCACTGCGTGCACGCGGGGAGGAACGGCGGCTGGTACCGCAACATCGCCTTCGTGCCGGCGTACAACAACTCCGCGAAGGCGGAGCCCGGGTTGAGGAACGCGACGCGGCAGGAGATCGCACCGTACGGTGTCTGGTGGGGTGACTGGGCGCAGACCTCCGAGCAGTGGATCGAGCAGGGAGGCGAGACGGGCGGCCAGGGCGCGTCGTACGACTTCGCCGTCATCCATGTGACGCCGGAACAGGGCACCGGCGGGAAGTCCCTGGAGGAGACCGTCGGTTCGGCGCTCCCGGTGGACTTCGACGCACCGGCGGTGCCGAAGGTCGACAGCATCACCGCGACCGGCTACCCGGCGGCACCTCCGTACGACGGCCAGAAGCTGTACCGGTGCCAGGACAAGCCGGGCCGGCTGTCGCTCGGGCGGACGGACCCGACGATGTACCGGATCGGCTGCACCATGACGGGCGGTGCGTCCGGCGGCGGCTGGGTGGAGACCGGCGCCGACGGCAAACCAGCGCTGGTGTCCAACACCTCGATCGGCCCGGTGTCCTCGGGCTGGCTGGCCGGTCCGCGACTGGGCTCGGTGGCCAAGGGTGTGTACGAGGGCGTGAGCAGGAAATTCGCGGACCGGTGAGCGGACCGGTGACGCGCCCCGCCTCGCCGCCGCCCGTCCCCGAGCAGCCGTGAAGAAGCGAAGCCCGCTCCCTGTCGGACAGGGAGCGGGCTTCGTTCGTTCGTGCCGTGCGTCAGAGCGCGGGAGCCGGCACGTACGGCGCCAGTTCCGCCGCCAGCTCCTCGTGCACCCGGGCCTTGAGCAGGGTGCCCTCCGGGGTGTGCTCCTCGGAGATCACCTCGCCGTCGGAGTGGGCGCGCGCGACCAGCCGGCCGTGCGTGTAGGGCACCAGGGCCTCGATCTCGACCGACGGCCTCGGCAGTTCGTCGTCGATGAGCGTCAGCAGTTCCTCGATGCCCTGACCGGTGCGGGCGGAGACCGCGATGGCGCGCTTCTCGACCCGCAGCAGCCGCTGCAGCACCAGCGGGTCCGCCGCGTCCGCCTTGTTGATCACGACGATCTCGGGTACGTCGGTGGCGCCGACGTCCGTGATCACCTCGCGCACGGCGGCCAGCTGCTCCTCCGGGTTCGGGTGCGAACCGTCGACCACGTGCAGGATCAGGTCGGAGTCGCCGACCTCCTCCATCGTGGAGCGGAACGCCTCGACCAGGTGGTGCGGCAGGTGCCGTACGAAACCGACGGTGTCCGCCAGTGTGTACAGCCGCCCGCTCGGGGTCTCGGCCCGGCGCACGGTGGGGTCGAGGGTCGCGAACAGCGCGTTCTCGACCAGGACGCCCGCGCCGGTGAGGCGGTTGAGCAGGGAGGACTTGCCGGCGTTGGTGTAGCCCGCGATGGCGACCGAGGGCACCTTGTGGCGCCTGCGTTCCTGGCGCTTGATCTCGCGGCCGGTCTTCATCTCCGCGATCTCCCGGCGCATCTTCGCCATCTTCTCGCGGATCCGCCGCCGGTCCGTCTCGATCTTGGTCTCACCGGGGCCGCGGGTCGCGAGGCCGCCGCTGCCGCCGCCCATCTGCCGGGACAGCGACTGACCCCAGCCGCGCAGCCTCGGCAGCATGTACTGCATCTGGGCGAGCGCGACCTGCGCCTTGCCCTCTCGGGACTTCGCGTGCTGGGCGAAGATGTCCAGGATCAGGGCCGTACGGTCGATGACCTTGACCTTGACGACGTCCTCGAGGTGGATCAGCTGGGCAGGGCTCAGCTCACCGTCGCAGACGACGGTGTCGGCGCCCGTTTCGAGGACGATGTCGCGCAGCTCGTTCGCCTTGCCGGAGCCGATGTAGGTGGCGGCGTCGGGCGTGTCACGGCGCTGGATCACGCCGTCGAGCACGAGCGCGCCCGCGGTCTCCGCGAGGGCGGCCAGCTCGGCCAGGGAGTTCTCCGCGTCCTGCACGGTCCCCGACGTCCACACCCCGACGAGCACGACGCGCTCCAGGCGAAGCTGCCGGTACTCGACCTCGGTGACGTCCTCGAGCTCGGTGGACAGGCCGACCACACGGCGCAGGGCCGCGCGGTCGGAGCGGTCGAACTGGTCGCCGTCCCGCTCTCCGTCGATCTCGTGGCTCCAGGCGACGTCCTCTTCCATCAGGGCATCGGCCCGAAGACCTTCGGGGTAGGCGTGCGCGAGGCGCTTGGTGTCCTGGGAAGGGGAAGAAGAGGAGGTCATTGGGTCCTTACGTCGATGGGAATCCGGTTGCGGTGACGGGGTGGCGGCCGTGGAGAGCCGTCACAGACGTCGTCACCTGTCTCAACGCTTGAGTACCCCGGGAGATTCCCGGTCACCCGCCCGCTGGGGGCCGCGCCGCCGACCTGATGATGGTCGCACGGTGCGGCCCGTCGCGTCATCCGACTTGTTCGGGGCCTTGGGCGCCGCCGACGGGGTCACTCTTCCAGTCGGGGTGGCCCGGCATCGGCGGGGTCTTCTCGCCGTCGAGCCAGCCCCTGAAGAAGGCGCCGAGGTCGCGTCCGGAGATGTCGGACGCCAGGCGTTCGAAATCGGCGGTGGTCGCCGTGGAGTCGTGGTGCAGGGCGACCCAGGCCCGCTCCAGGCGTTGGAAGGCTCGGGCGCCGATCTCCTGGCGCAGGGCGTACAGCACCAGGGCGGCGCCGTCGTAGACGCTGGGCCGGAAGATGCTGATCTTCTGGCCGGGCTTCGGGGGCTTGGGCGCGGCGGGCGGGCCGCCGGAGGCGCGCCAGCCGTCGGAGAGGGCGTACGCCGCCTTCATGCGCGTTTCGAGGGACCGGTGCGCCGTCTCGTCCGCGTACAGGGCTTCGTACCAGGTGGCGTGGCCCTCGTTGAGCCACAGGTCGGACCAGGTGCGCGGGGTGACGCTGTCGCCGAACCACTGATGGGACAGCTCGTGCACCATGATCGACTCGACGTACCAGGCGGGATAGGCGGGCTCGGTGAAGACGTGGTTCTCGAAGAGGGACAGCGTCTGTGTCTCCAGTTCGAACCCGGTCTTGGCCTGGGCGATCAGCAGCCCGTAGGTCTCGAAGGGGTACGGGCCGACCTTCTTCTCCAGCCAGGCGATCTGGTCGGGTGTCTTCGCCAGCCAGGGTTCGAGTCGCGCCTGGTCCTTGGCGGGCACGACGTCGCGGACGGGCAGGCCGTGGGGTCCCCTGCGGTGCAGGACGGCGCTGCGGCCGATGGAGACCTGGGCGAGTTCGGTGGCCATGGGGTGTTCGGTGCGGTAGGTCCAGGTGATGGCCCTGCCGCTGCGCCGGGTGCTCACCGGATCGCCGTTGGCCACGGCCGTGTAGTCGTCCGGCGTGGTCACGTGGATGGTGAACATCGCCTTGTCGGAGGGGTGGTCGTTGCACGGGAAGACCAGGTGGGCGGCATCGGCCTGGTTGGCCATGGCGAGCCCGTCGTCGGTGCGCACCCAGCCGCCCTGCCGGTTCCCGGCGGAGACGGGGTCGCTGGTGTGCCGCACGGTGATGCGCAGCAGGCTGCCCCTGGGAAGCGGGGATTCCGGGGTGATCACCAGATCCTCCCCCGCGCTGGTGAAGTCCGCGGGCGCGCCGTTGACGTCGACGGACTGGACGGTGCCGTGCGCGAAGTCGAGGTTGAGGCGCTCGAGCCGCTGGGTGGTGCGGACGTTGACGGTGGTGACGGCGGCGAGCGGCTTGCCGTTGTCGCCGCTGTAGGTGAAGGAGAGGTCGTACGACCGGACGTCGTAGCCGGGGTTGCCGAGCGTGGGGTAGAGCCGGTCGCCGATGCCGAGGGGGACGGCGGGCGAGGGGGCGCTCGCGGCGATCAGGCAGCCGGAGAGGGCGCAGGCGAGCAGGGCCGCCTGGGCACGGTGGACACGTGGGGTGACGGTACGAAGGCTGAGCGGCATGGACCACCGCTATCAGCGCGCACTGCCCGCACGTGTCCGACGCGCATCGGTCCCACCCGAAAGGGTTCAGCCGGGGGGACGGCTGACCCGGGCGGGCCGCCCCGCCCGGGTCCGGCAGCGGCGGAGGGCGGAGCTCCCCGCGGGTCCCCGTCACAGCTACTAGTGCACGGTCGTCGCCGGGTGCTGGGCCCTGCTCACGTCGTACACGCCCGCCACGTTGCGCATCGCCCGCATCAGGGCCGGCAGATGCGACGCGTCCGGGAGCTGGAGCGTGTACGTGTGGCGCACGCGCTGCTGGCTCGGGGGCTCGACGGTGGCCGAGACGATCGCCACGCCCTCCAGGGCGATGGCCTCGGTGAGGTCCGCCAGCAGGTGCGGGCGGCCGAAGGACTCCGCGACGAGCGTGACCCGGCACTCGGTGGTGTCCCCCCAGCGCACGCCGACCTCCTCGCGCCCGGCGCTCTTCATGCGCTCCACTCCGGCGCACTCGACGCGGTGCACGGTCACCGACCCCCCGCGCACCGCGAAGCCGGTGATCTCGTCCGGCGGGACGGGTGTACAGCAGCCCGCGAGGCGCACGGAGGCACCGGGCAGGTCCACGACGGCGTTGGCGGCGCGCGCGCCGGGCGTGTCCGTGGTGGAGCGCGCGGGCAGCGCCGGCGGGCGTGCGGCGGCCCTGAGCACGGTGGCGTGCTCCGCGGCGCCGTCCGACGAGCCCTCAGCGCCCGGCGCCGAGGCGCCGCCGGACGTCTCGGCGGACAGCGGATGCGCCGCCAGCCATCGTTGGATCGCGATCCGTGCGGCCGGGGTGTGGGCGTGCTCCAGCCACTCCCGGGACGGCTCCGATGCCGGGTCCTGGCCCATGAGGAGCTGCACGGTGTCGCCGTCCTTCAGGACCGTGCTCAGCGTCGCCAGCCGGCCGTTGACCCGGGCGCCGATACAGGCGTGCGCGTCCTCCCCGTACTGCGCGTACGCCGCGTCCACACAGCTCGCGCCCTCCGGAAGCCCCAGCGCGCCCCCGTCGGGGCGGAACACGGTGATCTCCCGGTCCTGGGCGAGGTCCTCGCGCAGCGACGACCAGAAGGTGTCGGTGTCCGGCGCCGCCTGCTGCCACTGGAGCAGCCGGGAGAGCCAGCCGGGCCGGGTGGGGTCGGCGCGCTCGCCGTCGGCCGGGTCGTCGGAGGCGGGGGCGTAGGGGTTGCCGAGCGCGATCACCCCGGCCTCGGCGACCTTGTGCATCTGGTGGGTGCGGATGAGGACTTCGGCGACCTCGCCGTCCTCCCGCGCGACCGCGGTGTGCAGCGACTGGTACAGGTTGAACTTGGGGACGGCGATGAAGTCCTTGAACTCCGAGACCACCGGGGTCATGCAGGTGTGCAGTTCGCCGAGGACCGCGTAGCAGTCGGCGTCCTCGCCGACGAGCACCAGGAGGCGCCCGAAGTCCGCGCCGCGCAGCGGGCCGCGCTTGCGGGAGATGCGGTGGACGGAGACGAAGTGCCGTGGCCGGATGAGGACTTCGGCCGGGATCCCGGCCTCGCGCAGCACCGTGCGCACCTGGTCGGCCGTCTCGGCGAGCGGGTCGTCGCCGTGCGCCGCGTTCTCGGCGATGAGTTCCCTGGTGCGTTCGTACTCCTCGGGGTGCAGGACCGCGAAGACCAGGTCCTCGAGTTCGGTCTTGAGCGCTTGGACGCCGAGGCGTTCGGCGAGCGGGATGAGCACGTCCCGGGTGACCTTCGCGATGCGTTCCTGTTTCTCGCGGCGCATCACGCCGAGGGTGCGCATGTTGTGCAGCCGGTCGGCGAGTTTGATCGACATCACGCGGACGTCGTTGCCTGCGGCGACGAGCATCTTGCGGAAGGTCTCGGGCTCGGCGGCCACGCCGTAGTCGACCTTCTCCAGTTTGGTGACACCGTCGACGAGGTAGCGCACCTCCTCGCCGAACTGCTCGCGCACCTGCTCGAGCGTCACATCGGTGTCCTCGACCGTGTCGTGCAGCAGGGAGGCGGTCAACGTCGTGGTCTCGGCACCCAGTTCGGCGAGGATCAGGGTCACGGCGAGGGGGTGCGTGATGTACGGCTCGCCGCTCTTGCGCATCTGTCCCCGGTGCGAGGACTCGGCCAACAGGTAGGCGCGGCGCAGCGGTTCCAGGTCGGCGTCGGGGTGGTGGGCGCGATGGGCCTCGACGACGTGGCCGATCGCGTCGGGCAGCCGGTCGCGGGTGGCCGGGCCGAGCAGTGCGGCCCGGCCCAGCCGGCGCAGGTCGAGCCGGGCGCGGCTCTTTCTGCGGTGGGTCCCGGGCGTTGAAGGGGCGGGGTCGGCAGGATTCGTGGCCTCCGCACTCATGGGCACCTCCGGCTGCGTGGACCGGCGGACGGGGTGCCTGCTGGCGTTCGCGGCGCAGGGGCTCGCGACGGTCCCCCGTCCCGGCCGGTGCTTGATGCTATCGAGCCCACCACGCCCGCCCGACCGGCTCTCGCCGAGCGTGAAACGGATCACCCATTCGAGCGATGTCCTGAAGGTTTACGCGTTTTGGCCAGGGGAACCACTTCCGGCCGTCGATTCGTATCTTCGCACCGGCCGGTAACTGGGGATCGGAGCACCGGAAGCGTTCCGGTCTGCGATCCGGAGGCGTGCACGGCGCGGCAGAGGTGTCTTCCGGCCACCGCGCGGTGCGCGGCGTCACCGCCCGCGTGCCACGCCGTGCTTCGGCGCGCCGTCCGTTCGCCCCCTCAAAGGACAACGCGGCGGCTCGAGTTCGGGCGACCCGTCAGCGGGCGGCGGTCCGCAGCCACTCGGCGTCGATCTCGCCCTCGGCGACGATCACCGCCGGGCCGGTCATCTCGATCTCGCCGTCCGGGTGCTCGGTGATCACCAGGGTGCCGCCGGGGACGTCCACGGTGTACGTCACGGGGGTGCCCGTCACGGCCGGGTCGGCGCCGTCGCGGCGGGCCGCGGCGACGGCGACCGCGCACGCGCCCGTACCGCACGAGCGGGTCTCCCCCGAGCCGCGCTCGTGGACGCGCATCGCGACGTGGCGGGGCGCGCGGTCGACCACGAACTCGACATTCACCCCGTCCGGGTAGGCGGAGGCCGGGCTGAACGGGGGCGGGGTGAACAGATTGCCCGCGTGCGCGAGGTCGTCGACGAAGGCGACCGCGTGCGGGTTGCCCATGTTCACGTTGCGCGCGGGCCAGCTACGCTCGCCGACACTCACCGTGACGTCCCCCGCGGGCAGGACGGCCCGGCCCATGCCGACGGTGACGTCGCCGTCCTTCGCGATGTGGACGGTCTTGACACCCCCGCGCGTGGCGATCGCGACATCACCCTCGGCCACGTGACCGGCGCGCTGCAGGTAGCGTGCGAACACGCGTACGCCATTGCCGCACATCTCCGCCACCGAGCCGTCGCTGTTGCGGTAGTCCATGAACCACTCCGCCTCACCGGCCATCTCCTCGGCCTCGGGGTGCGCGGCGGAGCGCACGACGTGCAGCAGACCGTCGCCGCCGATGCCCGCGCGGCGGTCGCACAGGGCGGCGACGGCGGCCGGGGGCAGGTCGATGACGTTCTCGGGGTCCGGGACGATCACGAAGTCGTTCTCCGTGCCGTGACCCTTCAGGAAGGCGATCCGCGTGCTCATTCCTCGATCGTACGGGGTCGGTACGACAGCGGCGTGCGGCGAGGTCGGTGGGACGGTGGCCTGCGGTGGGGGTCCGTGCGAGGCCGCGTGCGGCGGGTCCGCGGGACGGCGGCGTGCGGTCAGGCCCGTACGAGGCGGCGTGCGGCGAGGTGGCTCAGCGCAGCCGGGCCACGCGCCACACGGCCAGGGCGACGACCGCGACGACCACCACGGCGTACCCGAGGACGACACGCCAGTCCGGGCGCCGTCCGGAGCCGCGCTGCGGCAGGCCGGGCCACGTGTAACCGACGCGGCGCGCGGCCATCATGCCCCAGCCGGCCGCGCACAAGCAGATCAGCAGGCCGAGCATGGCGACCACGGCACCGCCGTCGCCGAACTCGAACGCCAGCGGGAAGGCGAACATCAGGGAGCCGACCGCGGCGAGCCCCACGATGGGGGCGAGCTGCCAGATCCGCAGCCGGCGCTGCGGGCGCAGTTCGACCTCGACCTCCGGCCCGGTGGTCAGCTCGTCGGCCTCCGGCCCGTCGTCGGTCACACCGCCCGGGGGCTGCTCGTCGGGACCGTCGGAACTGAGCCCTGGGTCCTCGTCCTGTGCGGCCCCGTGCTGCGCGCCTTGTGCGGTGTCGCGAGGGCCGGCCTCCATCGCCACGCGCCCTCCCAACTCGGACTCACTCGGTCGATCGAAGCTCGATGATGGCATGCCAGATGACGCCCGGACGGCGGCCGGAGCGTCCCGATGCCATCACGTGATCAGGCTGTAACCGGTCGTTCGATCAACGCCAGGGCGAGGTGGGGAAGTTCCCGGAGGTCGTCCGCGGCACCACTGAGCCAGCGCACGCGCGGGTCACGGCGGAACCAGGAGTCCTGGCGGCGCGCGAAACGCTTGGTGGCGCGTACGGTCTCGATCCGCGCCTCTTCCATCGTGCACTCCCCCGCGAGCGCCGCCAGCACCTGCTGGTACCCGAGCGCGCGCGACGCCGTGCGCCCCTCGCGCAGGCCCTGCGCCTCCAGCGCCCGCACCTCGTCCACGAGCCCCGCCTCCCACATCCGGTCGACCCGGCGCGCGATCCGCTCGTCCAGCTCGGGCCGGCTGACGTCGACGCCGATCTGGACGGTGTCGTAGACCGAGTCGTGGCCCGGCAGGTTGGCGGTGAAGGGCCGGCCGGTGATCTCGATGACCTCCAGCGCCCGGACGATCCGGCGGCCGTTGCTGGGCAGGATCGCCTGCGCGGCCTCGGGGTCGGCGACGGCCAGGCGCGCGTGCAGCGCTCCCGGGCCGCGCAGCGCCAGTTCCTCCTCCAGGCGGGCGCGCACCTCGGGGTCGGTGCCGGGGAACTCCAGGTTGTCGACCGCGCCGCGCACGTACAGCCCGGAGCCGCCCACCAGGATGGGCCAGCGGCCCTCGGCGAGCAGCGCGTCGATACGGGCACGGGCGAGGCGCTGGTACTCGGCGACGGATGCCGCGGCCGTCACCTCCCAGATGTCCAGCAGGTGGTGCGGAACGCCGCCGCGCTCCTGGTGCGTCAGCTTGGCGGTGCCGATGTCCATCCCCCGGTAGAGCTGCATGGAGTCGGCGTTGACGACCTCGCCGCCGAGCTGCTGGGCCAGGAATACTCCCAGATCGGACTTTCCGGCCGCGGTCGGTCCGACGACGGCGATGACCCGCGGCGCGGGGGCTGCACTACTCACCGCAACAGTCTCGCAAACCTCCGGACCACACCTCGAACGAGTTACGTGACACCCCGCGTGGGGGGTCGTTGCCTGTTGCGAGGTTCCGGTCACCGGTTCGAGAACGGGTGATCCGGGACTGCGCAACAGGACGCACCGGGCTACGCGGTATTTCGCCCGCACGAGTAACGTATGGAGTGGATATGGGCGTTTTTGCACGGATTTTCCGGAGGTCGAGGACGACGGAGGAGGGCCGGTCCGCCGCGGCGGAGGCCACGCAGGCGGTGGACGACGCCGGGGCGGGGGCGACGGACGAGGTGAAGGACGCGGGCGCGGCGGAGGCCGAGGGGAAGCCGGAGGACATGCCGGAGGGGGCCGCCGAGGCGCCCGCCGACAGCGGGGGCGGGATCCCGAAGCAGCAGTCCGTCGAGGCCGCCGCCGACAGCGAGGCCGACGAGGGTGCCCGTACGTAACGCCCCTTGAGCCAGGGAAGGTGAGCCATGGGTCTCGTGGACAACCTGAAAGCCAAGGTCTCGGGTTTCGCGCAACAGCACGAGGAGAAGGTCGACCGCGGCCTCGACAAGGCCGCGAAGATGATCGACGAGAGGACCAAGGGCAAGTACAGCGACAAGATCCACACGGGCACGGACAAGGCGAAGCACGCGGTGGAGCGCGTCGCCCACCGGGAGACCGGCCCGTCGACCGGCGAAGCGGCGCCCCCGGACACACCGCAGCCGCCCTCGGCCTCCTGACCGCGCTCCGGACAGCACGTCACGCATCGGCGGACCGCCGCGGGCCCCGGTCTCCCGGCCGTCCGCCGTGCCACGGCTTCCCGACCCTGCCGTGCCCCGGTCACCGCGGCCCGGGGCCGGGCCGGGCGGGCGAGCCTGCGGCGCCGTCCCCGCTCTCCTGATGTCGGCCGCGAGCGGGGGTTGCGGCAGAGAGACGCCGCCGCGCAGAGCCGACCAGCGACCCGCCCGCGCAGAGCCGACCAGCGACCCGCCCGCACAGAGCCGACCAGCGAACCTGCCGGCGCGAGCGGGGCGGCGCCCCGGCGCCTGCGCGGGGCGGTAGCGACGGCCATACGGCGCGTGCCACCCGAGGGAGCCCTGTTGCGCGCTCGCCCGCCGGGGGGCGGGTCGTGAGGGAGCCCGCTCGCGCGGGAACCGGACGGCCCGAGGAGACCCGGCTCGCGGACGAGCCCGCTCGCCGCAGGGCGCTACGACCAGATGGCCACCACGTACCCCACCCCGTACGGCGCCTCGTCGTACAGGAGCCTGCCGGACAGGTCCGCGTCCTCCGCCGCGCCCGCGAGGATCTGCCACGGGGCCCGGCCGCGCGCCCTCAGTTCCCGAGCCAGGTCCGCGTCCAGGGACTTGAGGGCCGGCACGTCCGCCGTACCCAGCGCTCGCGCGACCTCGGCGTCGAAGCCCGCCGCGCGCTCGTCCAGGTAGCCGGGGGCCTTCACCGAGCGGCACGCGCTGGCGTCGCCCATGATCAGCAGGGCCGTTCGCCCGGCCCGCCCGGCGAGCCCGGCCCCGACCTCGGCGCACCGCTCGGGGGCCAGCGCTTCCGGTACCGCGAGCCCCTCCACGGGGGCGTCGGCCCAGCCCATGCGCTCCAGCAGCCACGCGGCCACCGAGAGAGAGGGCGGAAGCTCACCTTCATGGGTCGTGCCGCCCGCACCCAGCCGTACCTCGACGTCCACGCCGAAGCCCCGGAACGACCCCCGCGCGCCGGCCGCATACGTGCGCTCCCCGCCCTCCTCCGCGGGCCCGACGACCACCAGCCGGTCGGGGCGCGCGGCGGCGAGCACACCCAGCGCCTCCGCGCACGCGGCGCGGGCGCCGTCCAGTTCGGGCGCCGCACCCGCGGCGACCTCGGACACGAGCAGGGGCGGACAGGGGCAGACGGCGGCGGCGACAAGCATGATCCGCAGCGTAACCGGGCCGGGCGGCGAGCGCCCGGGTCACTCCTCGATCAGCACGTCCGTGAGGTCGATGACCGTGACGACGAGGACGACGACCTTGCCGTCGCTGATCACGTACTCGACGAACAGGTTGCGCGAGAGGGCGATCTCGCGGGTCGCCTCGTCGGCCCCCACCGGATGCGAGAGCTTGTGACGCGGGTCGGTGACGAGGATCGCGAGGCCGCGCTCCAGCACGTCACGGCGTTCGGCGGGAAGGCTGTCCCGCACCCGCGCGGCGCGTTCGGTGAACTCCACGCTGTACGGCATCAGGCATCCCTTCCCCCCGCGCGCTCCGGTCCCTGCGGCGCACGCACGTCGGTGACCGGCGTCAGTCGCAGCCGCACGCGCCGGCCGTGGCCATGGGCAGCGGCGCGGGCACGCCGACCTTCGGCAGCCCCAGCATCACGCCGGCCGGCCTGGCCGCCTCCGCGGCGTTCCGCTTCTCCCACGCCTCGCCCGCGCGCGTGCGGCGCACGTCCAGGACGGGGCCCTCGGCGAGGAGGTGGTGCGGGGCGGCGTACGTGACCTCCACCGTCACCACGTCACCCGGGCGCACCTCCTGCTCCGGCTTGGTGAAGTGGACCAGGCGGTTGTCGGGGGCGCGGCCGGACAGCCGGTGGGTGGCGCCGTCCTTGCGCCCCTCGCCCTCGGCGACCATCAGCTCCAGGGTGCGGCCGACCTGCTTCTTGTTCTCCTCCCAGGAGATGTCCTCCTGGAGGGCGACGAGACGCTCGTAGCGCGCCTGGACGACCTCCTTGGGGATCTGGTTCTCCATGGTCGCGGCCGGGGTGCCGGGCCGCTTGGAGTACTGGAAGGTGAACGCCTGCGCGAACCGTGCCTCGCGCACCACGTGCAGGGTCTGCTCGAAGTCCTCCTCGGTCTCCCCGGGGAAGCCGACGATGATGTCGGTGGTGATCGCGGCGTGCGGGATGGCGGCGCGCACCTTCTCGATGATCCCCAGGTAGCGCTCCTGCCGGTAGGAACGGCGCATCGCCTTCAGCACGGTGTCCGAGCCGGACTGCAGCGGCATGTGCAGCTGCGGCATCACGTTCGGCGTCTCGGCCATGGCCGCGATCACGTCGTCGGTGAAGTCGCGGGGATGCGGGGACGTGAACCGCACCCGCTCCAGGCCCTCGATCTTCCCGCAGGCGCGCAGCAGCTTGCTGAAGGCCTCGCGGTCGCCGATGTCGGAACCGTAGGCGTTCACGTTCTGCCCGAGCAGGGTGATCTCGGAGACGCCCTCGGCGACCAGCGCCTCCACCTCGGCGAGGATGTCGCCGGGGCGGCGGTCCTTCTCCTTGCCGCGCAGCGCGGGGACGATGCAGAAGGTGCAGGTGTTGTTGCAGCCGACGGAGATCGACACCCAGGCCGCGTACGCGCTCTCGCGCCGCGTCGGCAGCGTCGACGGGAACGCCTCGAGCGACTCGGCGATCTCGACCTGCGCCTCCTGCTGCACACGCGCGCGCTCCAGCAGCACGGGCAGCTTGCCGATGTTGTGCGTACCGAAGACGACGTCCACCCAGGGCGCCTTCTTCACGATGGTGTCGCGGTCCTTCTGCGCCAGGCAGCCGCCGACGGCGATCTGCATGCCCGGCCGGCCGGCCTTCTTCGGCGCGAGGCGGCCGAGGTTGCCGTAGAGCCGGTTGTCGGCGTTCTCCCTGACCGCGCAGGTGTTGAAGACGACCACGTCCGCGTCGCCGTCCGACCCCTCGGGCGCGCGCACGTACCCGGCGTCTTCGAGCAGCCCGGCCAATCGCTCGGAATCGTGGACGTTCATCTGGCACCCGTAGGTGCGGATCTCGTAGCTCTTGGGTGCGTGCACGTCCACTGCGGGGCTCCGGTCGCTGCTGCTGGTCATGGCTTCAAGAGTAGGCGGTCTCCGGCACGCCGGACCCACGCGGCAGCGCGGGCACATGAGGCGCACACGTCGCGGCGGCCCGCCACTCGGCGGGCGACATCCCGTACACGCCCCGGAACACCCGGCTGAAGTGGGCGGGGCTGCTGAAACCCCACTGGCGGGCCACCGCGGCGACGGTCCGGCCCGCCGCGTCCCGGCGGGCGAGGTCACGCCGGCACTCCTGCAGCCTGCGGCGCTGGATCCACCGGCCGACCGTGACGTCCTCGGCCTGGAACAGCTTGTGCAGGTAGCGCACGGAGATCTGGTGGGCGCCGGCTATGGCCTCCGGCGTCAGGTCCGGATCGGCGAGGTGCCGGTCGATGAACGTCTGGATGCGGGCCAGCAGCATCCGGGCCGTGCTCGGCGCGTCGCCCGCGTGACGACGAAGTCGCTCTTCGGTCAGGACGGTGAGAAGGTCGACGACGTGGCGGGCCAGTGCCTCGCCGGTGGCCGACGGGTACGTTGCCGCCGTGTCGACGAGCCGGGTCAGGAAAGGTGCCGGCAGCGAACCCGCCGTCGTGTCGGGGCGGATGGGTGTCGCGGTGAGCCGTTGCAGGTCGGCCTCCGCCAGGCCCAGCAGCCGCCGAGGCAGGACAAGGGACTTGGTCTGGAACGGACGGGGGAATTCCATGCGCAGGGGCCGGGCCATGTCGCAGAACACGATCTCCCCGGGGCGCAGGCGGACCTCGCGGGCGTCCTGCCGGACGACGACCACGCCGCTGACGACCAACTTGACGACCAGGTCCTCCTCTTCGTCCCGCGCGGTCAGCTGCGGAGTCCGCCGCGCGGACAGGGGATCGCCGTCCACCGTGGCGACCCGCAGACGGCCCAGCCGGGACGTCCGGATGGTTCCCGAGCAGACCCCGTCGGGGGCGGCGATGGCGACCGGGGCGAACGTGTGGGACAGGGCCGCGCGCCAGTACGCCGGTCTTTCGTGGGCGGGCACCGCATCCGTGGTGTAGACGGTGCCGGAGACCTGCCTCCCGGGTCTCGGTGTCGATGGATCCGGCGACATGTCCTCCGCCCTTCAGCCGGTGTGCTCCACGGACACCGTGCCAACGGGCGCGGGACGGCACATCGCGTGAATCCGCTAGATCCGCCCTCCCGCACGTCGCCGCCCGGCTACCCACGCGTGGCGGCCATCCATATGACCTACAGTGCAGTGTGTTTGCCCCGAAGAACGTGACGTCCGCGCACCGCTCCCTGCCCGTGAGGGCGCTGGTGGGCCGGCAGGCCGAGATCGCACGGATCCTGGACGTCGTCGAGGAGGGGCGGACCGGACCGAGGATGCTGCTCCTGCTCGGCGAGGCCGGCGCGGGCAAGTCGAGACTGCTGGCGGTCGCCGTCGACCACGCGCGGGACGGCGGAGCACTCGTGCTGGCGGCCCGGGGCAGCGAGGCGGAGGCGCGGCAGTCCTTCGCCTCCCTGCACCAGTTGCTCCTCCCCCTCCTGCCCGGCCTCGGGACGTTGCCGGACCATCTGCGGGGGGCGCTGGAGACCACGTTCGGCATCGCTCCCGCCGAGGGGCCGCCCGCTCCGATGCCGCTGCGCATGGCGGTCCTGACGCTGCTGACCGAGGTCTCCCGCCGGCAGCGCGTCCTGCTGGCCGTCGACGACGTCCAGCACTTCGACCGCGACTCCCTCGACGTCCTGAGCTTCGTGATGCGCCGTACCACGGCGGAGGTGTCGGCGCTGCTGACCGCGCGCGGGCAGACGCCCCCCGACGGTGTCGCGACGGATCTGCGCACTCTCCTCGTGGAACCGCTGACCGAACAGGCCGCGGCCGAACTCATGGACGCCCAGCCGCACGCACCCGTCGGCCGGACGCGGATCGAGCTGCTGCGGCAGGCCGGTGGGAATCCGCTGGCCATCATCGAACTGTGCCGCGCGGCAAGAGCGGGCGGCGCGGGAGCACTGTCCGGCGGCGGGCTGCCGCAGACCGAGCGCATCCAGGAGCTGTACGCCCACCGGCTGCGCGGCCTGCCGGAGTTGACCCAGCGGCTGATCCTGTACGCCGCGGCGTCGGAGTACGAGGACCTCCCCACGATCATGGCCGCGGCCGGTGCGGGGACGGATCTCGGGGCCTGGGCCCCGGCCGAGGAGGCCGGTCTGGTGACCGTCGTGGACGGGCGGGTGGTCTTCCGGCATCCGCTGGCCCGCGCGGGTTCCTATCACGGAGCCCCGGCCCACCTGCGGCAGCAGGCGCACCGGGACCTGGCGGCCGCCCTCACGGCCGATCCCGCCCGCCGGGCGTGGCACCTGGCCGAGGCGTGCCTCGGCCAGGACGAGTCCGTGGCGGCGGCCCTGGAGGACACCGCCGAGCTCGCCGAGCGGCGCGGTGGCTTCTTCGCGGCGGCTCAGGCGCTGGAACGGTCGGCGCAGTGCAGCCCGGCCACCGCCGACCGGGCGCGCCGGTACGCCAGAGCGCTGAGAGCCGCTCAGAACGCCGGCGACCCCGCGTGGGTACGGGAGCTGTACGGCAAGGTCACCGCGCTGACCGAGGACCGGGACCTGCTGGGCGTCGCGGCCTGCGGCGCCGGTATGGCCCTGTCGCTGTCCGGCCACCAGTGGCAGGGGTTCCGCGTGCTGATGAACGCGCTCGAGCCGCAACCGCCCAGGGACGGCATGACGGTGCTCGCCCTGGCCGCCGTGCTCCAGGCAGTCGCGTACCAGTCGGGCCTGCCCGAGATCAGGCGCCCGATCGCCGCCCTGCTCGGTGAGGCGGGGGCCGGGAACCGCGGCACGACCTACCCCGAACTGACGACGGAGGAGGCCTCCGCGGCGGTGCGGGCCGCCGCTCTGTCCGGGGCCGACCCGGCCAGGGCCCCCGAACTGCTGCAACGGATCCGTCCGCGGCCAGGTGTGTCGGAGCCGCTCACGGCGCTCCCGGAGATGACCCGGATACTCGCCCTCTCGGCGGTCGCCTGGTACGCCGACGAGTCCGACCTGTTCGCGGAGTACCACCGGCAGGCGCTGGTCATGCTCAGGGCGTACGGCTCCATGGGGTCTGCCGCGCCCTCGCTCGCGGCGGTGATCGCGACGCTGATCGACACCGGACGGTGGGCGGAGGCCGACGAACTCCTGGAGGAGACCGCGACGCTGGCGGCCGTCCAGAAGCTGAGGCATCTTCAGATCGACGCGGAGGCGTTGCGGGTGACCCTGCGCGCCCTGCGCGGCGAGCCCGCCGTCATGCCGGCCGACCCGGCCTGGACGGCGGTCGATCTGGAGGAGAACCGTGCCACCCACGCACGCCTGTTGCGAGCCGCCGCTGCCGGTGCCGCAGCGGCCGGCGACTTCGACGGCGCGTTCCGGCATTTCCGGTCGCTGTTCGGTGAGGACGGCACGCCCCTGCACTACTTCCTGTCACCCCGGTCGGTCGCCGACCTCGCCGCGGCCGCCCAGCGGACGGGCCGGCAGAAGGAGGCCGCGGTCGTCGTCGAGGCGGTGCGCGCCGCGATCGGGCCGCAGCCGACGACCCGGATGACCCTGCTGCTGCACCACGCCGACGCGCTGACCGGCGACCCCAAGGACGCCGAGCACCACTTCCGGCTCGCCACGGTGAACCCGGCGGGTGATCAGTGGCCGCTGGCCCGGGCGCAGGCCAGGCTCCACTACGCACAGTGGCTGCGCAGGCGGCGGCGCCCCCTGGACGCCCGCCCGCTCCTGACCACGGCACTGGAGTCGTTCACCCGGCTCGGCGCGGCGGGCCTGGCCGAGGAGGCCCGCGTGGAGCTGCGGGCCAGCGGCGTGGCCGCCTCACCCGCCCAGGCCGATCCGCTGGCGGAACTGACCGCCCAGCAGCGCCAGATCGTACGGATGGCGGCGCGGGGCCTGCGCAACCGGGAGATCGCCGAGCAGTTGAAGCTGTCGCCGCGCACCGTCAGCTCCCACCTGTACAACGTGTATCCGAAGCTGCGGGTCAGCAACCGCAACCAGCTCCGCGACCTCTTCGACGATCTCTGATCCCCACGGCGGGACTCAGGGATCTCTCATCCCCGCGGCGGGACTCAGGGGTCCTTACCGCACAGGCGCTTGCGCTCCTGCGCGGCGTCGCGGATTCTTTGGGCTCCGGCGAGGACCGGTGGACGGTTGATCGCCGCGTTGGAAGGAATGTGAGCAGTGTGAGCCTGGAGCCCGGCACGGGCCCGGGCGGTCCCGACCGCCCCGCCGTCGTCCTCGATCCCCTCGTGCAGCGGCTCGTCGACGCCTCCGCCGCACCGCCCTACCTGCACCAGCTCGGTCCGGTCGACGGACGGCAGGCACTGCTGGAGATCCAGGGCCGCACGCTCGACGACTTCGGAGTGCACGCCGAGTTCAGGGTGGCGCCGGTGGGCCCTTCCGGGCTCGTCGGCTTCTGGATGTTCCGGCCGGCACAGCCGGCCGGTCCCCTCCCCGTGGTCGTGCATCTGCACGGCGGCCGGTGGATGCTGGGTGACGCCCGGACCCACGCACGGATGATCAGCGAGCTGGCTACGGCCAGTGCCGCGGCCTTCCTGGTGCCCGAGTACTCCCGCACCCCGGAGGCCCGCTACCCGGTCGCGCTGGAGGAGTCGTACGCGCTGCTGACCTGGGCGGTCGAGCAGGCCGGCGAACTGGGTCTGGACGAGGGCAGGCTGGCGGTGGCCGGCGACTGTGCCGGCGCGACCATGGCGACGGCACTGACCATGATGGCCAAGCAGCGCGGCGGTCCCCGCATCCGCGCGCAGTTGCTCTACTACCCGATGACCGACCCGCACTGCGACACCCCCTCGCGGGAACGGTTCGCGTCCGGCTACCTGCTGACGCGCGCGGCTCTGGAGTGGTACTGGCGGCAGTACACCGACGACGCCTGCGAACTCGCCGAGCCCACGGCCTCGCCGCTGCGGGCCACCACGGCGGACCTCGCGGGACTGCCTCCCGCCCTGATCGTGACGGCGGAGGCGGACGTCGTGCGGGACGAGGGGGAGGAGTACGCCCGCCTGCTGCGGCAGGGGGGCGTGCCCGTGACCGCCGTCCGCTACCTGGGCACGGTGCACGACTTCGTGTCCCTGAACGCCGTGCGGGACAGCCCGCCCGCATCGGCCGCGATCAGGCAGGGCGGCCGCTTCCTCAGGGACGCGCTGGCCGAGGAGCGCTGACGGCCGGCCTTCCCGAGCGGCGTGGACGGTCGGTCGAGCGCCGGGCCTGCCAGGGGTTCGGCGCTGTCCCGGGAAGTGGACCGTCAATTTACTGATGCGTCTTGAGGGGGCTGCTTGCCAGGGTGAGGGAGTGAGACCGCCTCGGGCGGTAGTCCTGCACCTGGAAGGGGCAGCATGTCCCCCGTCAAGCCGGTCCTGGAAGCGGCCGCGCAGGCCTTCGCCGACGCCACGGCCGGCCCACCGTTCCTCCACGACCTCGGCCCGGTCGCGGGGCGCAAGGCCGTCGACGGCGTCCAGGAGGGCGATGTCCCGGTGCCGGACGCCGAAGTGGAAGACCTGGTCGTCCCGGGAGGCCCGTCGGGCCGGGTGTCGATCCGTGTCTTCCGCCCGGTCGGCGCCCAGGGGCCCCTGCCCGTGGTCCTGTACGTCCACGGCGCCGGGTGGGTGTTCGGCAACGCCCGTACCCATGACCGGCTGGTGCGCGAACTCACCGTGCGCGCCCGGGCCGCGACGGTCTTCGTCAACTACAGCCTCTCCCCCGAAGCGAAGTACCCCACGGCGATCGAGGAGATCTACGCGACGCTGCTGTGGGTCTCCGAGGAGGGAGGCGTGCACGGGCTCGACGCGGACCGTGTCGCGGTGGCCGGCGACTCGGTCGGCGGCAACATGGCCGCCGCCACCACTCTCCTGGCCAAGCGGCGCAAGGGACCGAAGCTGGCGGCGCAACTGCTGTTCTACCCGGTCACCGACGCACGCTTCGACACCGGCTCCTACGAGCGGTTCGCGAGCGGCTACTTCCTCAGCCGCGACGGGATGAAGTGGTCCTGGGACCAGTACACGACCGATCCGGCCGAGCGTGCGCAGGTCACCGCCTCACCGCTGCGGGCGAGTCTGCAGGAACTGGCCGGGCTGCCGCAGGCGTTGGTCGTCGTCGCCGAGGCGGACGTGCTTCGCGACGAGGGCGAGGCGTACGCGGCCAGACTGCGCGCCGCCGGCGTGCCGACCACGGCTGTGCTCTACCAGGGCGTCATCCACGACTTCGTGATGCTCAACGCGCTGCGGGACACGTGCGCCGCCAGGGCGGCGACCCAGCAGGGCGGCGAATTCCTCTACGAAGCGCTGCACGCCTGACCGTCGCCCGGCGCGACGGACGTCAACGGTTCACCTCACCCAACGAGCTACGGCATGGTTGGAGCTTTCATGGCCGAGTCGGCGGTTTCCCACCTCTCGAAGAGCGATGCGCGTCCTGTGCCGACCCTACTGACCCTGTCTCCGTTCTCCGATGCCCGGCACTTCCGCACCGTCTCCCGACTACGCCGCGGGGAAGGCGCCGAATTCCTTCACCTGGGAATTCAGATCCGTGGCTCCGCCGCCGTCTCCCGTCATGGCACGGAAGTCCTCCTGGAGCCCGGCGATCTCGTCTTCTGCGATCCGGATCTGCGTGGGTTCCGGCACCTCGGCGACGACTGCCGGGTGACGGTCTTCCGCATGCCCCGCCGCCACCTGGGAGTGTCGGAGTCGGACGTGCGCCGTGTCGCCGGTGTGCCCGTCCGGGGAAGCGAAGGCGTGGGCGCGATGGTGTCGGTCTTCCTGTCCGCGCTCGCCGACGAAGCGGAGTTGCGCGGCTCGCGGATCGGCGACCGGCTCGCCCGCAGCGCCGTGGACCTCGTCTCCGCACTCGTCGGGGAACTCCTGGCGCAGGGGAACCGTCCGGGGACACCGGACGCGCCGGGCACCGGCAACGAGCTGCTGCCACGGATCAAGGAATTCATAGAACTGAACCTGGTGGATCCCGATCTGTCACCCACTTCGATCGCGCTCGCGCACCATGTTTCCGTCCGGTACCTGCACAAGCTCTTCCAGAGCGAGGGCACGACGGTGAGCCAGTGGGTACGGCGGCGCAGGCTCGACGTCAGCCGGCAGGAGCTGGGCCGGACATCGAACCGGGGGACGACCGTGTCGGCTGTGGCGCGCCGGGCGGGTTTCACCAGCCCGTCGCATTTCAGCCGGGTGTTCCGCGACGCCTACGGTATGTCCCCCAGCGAGTGGCAGGCGTGCACCTGGTCGGTTCTGGAGTCCCCGGTCGCCGAATCCCGGGGTGCCCGGGGCCGGAAGAGCGTTCCGATCGGCGATGCGGCCTGATCCGGCCGGTGCGCACGACTCGGCTTGCGGCCGGCGGGCGCACGAACACGTCGAGGGGCGGCATGCCTTACGGGCCGAGCCGTCACTCGCTTCCCGCCATGAGTTCGGCCACGACGCGGTCCATGTCGATGTGGAGTCCTTCCGCGCCCGGCGGCACGATCCTGTCGGTGTGCGCCAGGAACGCGATGACCGCGGCGGTCGGCAGGTCCAGGGCGGCGGCCCCCGTGACGGACCTGACGACGATGCGCACCGAGTTCCGGCGGCGGCCGTGCCGGGGGCTGACCAGGACGTCTCCGACACCCACGGGCCGCTTCAGCCTCTCCGACAGGAGGCTGCGGGCGAACACCCAGTCGACGGTGCCGGTCGGCGCCCCTCCGAGGGAGAGGCACACGGCGTAGGGGTCCGCTGTGTCGTAGCGCAGCTCGGCGGGCAGCGGTACCGGCGGTGCGTCCGCGACGACGGCACGCACCACGACCTCGTGCGCGACCGAGGTGCCATCGGGGGCACCGGAAAACGGCAGAGTCATTTCGTACCTCGATCAGCAGCTCTCGTGCGGGGGCAGCGTCTACGCAAATGACCTGAACCGACCGATGGAAACCCCTTGCAGGTGAACGTACGCCGTGTCGTCCGTGTGGGTCCCGAGGGGGACCGCGGCCGCAGGGGAGGGCGGCCGGGGACGTGCGGGAGCCGGACCGCCCCCGTCGCGGCGGCCCGGCTCCCGTCGGGTCACTTCGCCAGGAAGGCGAGGAGGGCCGCGTTGACCTCCTCGGCGTGGGTCCACAGCAGGCCGTGCGGGGCGCCCTCGATCTCGACGTAGTCGGCGGACGGGAGCGCCTTGTGGAACGGCCGCGCGGTCCCCTCGACGGGCAGGATGCGGTCGCCCGTGCCGTGCAGGATCAAGGCCGGCACATCGATGGCCGGGATGTCGGCCCGGAAGTCGGTGTACCAGGTCGACGGCGCGGCGGCCGCGGCGAAGAAGCCACCGCCCGCGGCGACGTTCCAGCTGTTGCGTACGGCCTCCTCGCTGATCCTGGTGCCCAGGTTCTCGTCGAGGTTGTAGAAGTCCTTGTAGAAGGCCGTGTAGTACGCGTAGCGGTCCGCCTTGACGGCCGCGACGATGCCGTCGAAGAACTCCTTCGGGGCGACCCCGTCGGGGTTGTCGTCGCTCTTGAGCAGGCAGGGCTCCAGCGAGGCCAGGAAGGCGACCTTGGCGATCCGGGCGGAGCCGTAGGCGGACACGTACCGGGCGACCTCGCCGGTGCCCATCGAGAAGCCGACGAGGACGGCGTCTTGCAGGTCGAGGGTCTCCAGCACGGTGTTCAGGTCGGCGGCGAAGGTGTCGTAGTCGTATCCGGTCGTCGGCTGGCTGGACTGCCCGAAACCGCGGCGGTCGTAGGTGATCACGCGGTAGCCGGCGTCGAGCAGCACGGCGCTCTGCCGCTCCCAGGAGTGGCCGTCCAGCGGGAAGCCGTGGATGAGGACGACCGGCTGTCCGGATCCATGGTCCTCGTAGTAGAGGTCGATGGGGGTGGAGTTCTCCTGGCCCACGGTGATGTACGGCATGTGCTGCATCCTCGTTTGCGGTGACTGGTGCATGGCTGGGACTCCGCCACGCTAGGGCGGACCCCGCGCCACCCGTTGCCGCACAGCGCACCGGTGCTTGCCTGCGGGCGCAGACCACCCGCGCCGAGGCAGCCGCGAGCTCGGCCGCGGCACGGCGGCACGGCGGCACGGCGGCACCCGACGTTCCCCTCGCGGCTGCCGCCCTGCCGCGCGCTCCGGCCGCCGGTGCCGGGCCAGTGGTGCACCTCACAACACTTCAGCGGTTGCGCAACTCTAAAGTTCAGACATGGATCTTCACGTCGCGACGAAGTGGGAGACGGCGGTGCTCGCCGGAGGGCCGGCCGACGGCCTGCGCATGCAGGTCGCGGGCCGGCCCTCGGTGCTCCAGGTGACCTACCCCTGCCGGGTCGAGTCCCCGGCGGACGGCGTACGCGTGGAGGCGCTGTACGTCTACCGGCGTCGGCTCGGCGTGGGCAGCGAGCCGCTGACCTACGGCTTCGACAGCGCCAGCCCCTGACGGGTGCGGTCTCAGCCGGCCGCGGCCGGCGGCCGTTCCGTGGCCGCCTCCGCGGAGGTCCGCACGGCCGTCGGCTCGACGGGGGTGGTGGCGGATGCGGCGGGCACGGACGCGTTCTCGTCCTTCATCGCCTTCGCCTCGCTCTTGAGGATGCGCATCGACTTGCCGAGCGCCCGGGCGGTGTCCGGGAGCTTCTTGGAGCCGAACACCACGATGAGGACGATCGCGACGATCAGCAGGTGCCAGGGTTCCAGTCCGTTGCGGAGCATGACGCGCCCGCCCTTCCGCGCCTCGGCCGAGGGCGACTCTCGCCGCTCGCCCACGCCATGTCGGTTGTTACGTCGCGCAACTGTACAACCCGGGGTCGGCGGCGGAACCGGACGGAAGACGAAGAGTGCGGAAACCGGCGGGACCCGGCCGGCCGGTCACCACTGCGCGCCGGATCGTCGTTCGTAGCGCGCCCTGACCGCCCACAGGGCGAGCGCGTAGAGGGCGAGGACGGCGGCGAGCAGCAGGTGGTACGCCACCGGCAGCACGGTCAGGCCGAGTGCGGAGCCGAGCGGGGACAGCGGCAGCAGGACCGCCACGGCGGCGAGAACGGCGGCGGCCCGTCCGACCGGGCCCGGCGCGCGCCCTTCGGCGGCGCGTCGGCCGGACCTCAGCAGCAGCATCACCAGGGCCTGGGTGAGCAGGTTCTCCGTGAACCACGCCGAGTGGAACACCGCGTCGTCGTCGAGTGCGTCAGGATCGTACAGCGCGAGCGCCAGAACGCCGAAGGTGGCGAGGTCGGCGACCGCGTTGAGCAGCCCGAAGCCGGTGATGAAGCGCAGGAAGTCGCGGGGCCGCAGCACGGTGGGCCGGGTGAGCGCCCGGGCCGCGGGACGGTCGTGGGCGCCGCTGCTTTCCAGGCGGCGCAGTTCCTGAAGGGAGGTCGGGCCGCCGGCGCCGGGGTCGGGGCCGGGCGGGGCTGCCGGCGTGGCGGCGGTCTCAGAGGCCACGGATCCGGGGTGCCGGGACGTCGGCGGGAGCGGCACGGTCGGCCAGCCGGCCGACCAGCAGGCGCACCACGGTCACGACGTCCGCGTCGTCGACGAAGTACACCTGGCGGCGGCCCTCACGACGGGAGCCGACGAGTCCGGCCAGCTTGAGCTTCGTCAGGTGCTGGCTCACGGCGGGCAGCGCGCCGCCGACCCGCTCGGCGAGCCCGGTGACGTCGCTCTCGCCCTGCGCGAGCGCCCACACGATGTGCAGCCGCGCGGGCGAGGCCAACAGCCCGAACGCGGCGGCCGCCTGGGACAGCACCTCGGCGGACGGATCCTCGAAACCACCGCCGACTGCCGCCACCGTGGCCCTCCTGTTCACACCTGGCTCATCTCGTTCTCGCAGGGGGTCAGTCTAGGCGGCACCGGGCCACGGGTCGCCGAGCCGGACACCCGTGCGATGCCGTCCTTAGTGCCCCTCCGGCGTCCACCCCTGTCGGCGCAGGACCGCCGAGACGTCCGGGGCGCGGTAGTGGTCGCCCTTGAGGACCTTGCCGTCGGCCCGGCGGGACACCGTGCCGTCCGGGCCGACCTTCGTCATGTTGGCGCGGTGGATCTCGGCGATGACGGCGTCCAGGTCGATGCCGTGCACCAGCGCCGTCCCGTACGCCACGTACACGAGGTCGGCCAGCTCGTGCGCCAGCCGGTCCAGCGGGCCGCTGACGGACACCTCGGCGACCTCCGCGGCCTCCTCGGCGAGCAGTTCTCCGCGGTGCGCGGCCAGCTCCGGGGAGACCTCCGTGGGCACGGAACGCACGTCGAGACCGAAGGCGGTGTGGAACTCACGGACGAGGGAGGCGGGCGAAGGACGCATCCGCCGACCCTACCCGTTCGACGCCTCCCGCCCTCCCCCGCCTCCGGGCCTGGTCAGACGGGCGCCGGGCCTGGCAAGATCGCGCGCATGCTCCAGGCTCTCCCCCGCATCGGCAGACGCCGCGCGCTGCTGGGCTCGGCGGCCGCGTGCGCGGTCCTCGGGCTGCTGCTGTGGTGGCTGCTGCCGCTCGGCGAGGGGTCCCCGAGCGGCACGGTCACCTTCAGCACGGGCACCCCCAGCGGCGTCTACGAGAAGTACGGCACGCTGCTGCGGCAGACGATCGCCCGGGACATGCCGCGGCTGGACGTGCGGCTGATGAACAGCGACGGGTCGCAGGAGAACGTGCGCCGGGTGGCCGGCGGGAAAGTGGACTTCACGATCGCGGCGGCCGACGCGGTGGAGACGTACCGGCTTCAGAACGGGCCCGGGGCCGGCCTGCTGCGCGGCTGCGCCCGGCTGTACGACGACTATGTGCACCTGGTGGTGCCGCGCTCGTCCACCGTGCGGTCGGTGGCGGACCTGAAGGGCCGCGTGGTCGCCGTCGGGCCGGGCGGGTCCGGGGTGCGGCTGATCGCGGAGCATGTGCTGAGGGCGGCCGGGCTGGACCCCGGGAAGGACATCACGCCGCTGTCCGACGGCATCGCGACGATGCCGGGCCTGTTGCGAGAGCACCGGATCGACGCGTTCTTCTGGTCGGGCGGCCTGCCCACCGGCGCGATCACGGAGCTGTCGCATCACTTCCCGGTCCGCCTGGTGCCGATCGGCGGCGACCTGGTGGCGAAGCTGCACGCGCAGGGCGGCGCCTCGCGCTACTACCGGGCCGCGGTGATGCCCGCCGACGCCTATCCGCAGGCGCAGCACGGCGTCTCCGTGCAGACCGTGGCCGTCGCCAACCTCCTGGTCACGCGTCAGGACATGAACGCGGAGCTGACCGAGAAGCTCACCCGCGTGGTCATCGACAGCCGCGACGGGATCGGCGCGCAGGTGCACGCCGCGCAGTTGGTGGATCTGCGCACGGCGATCTACACGGATCCGCTGCAACTGCACGAGGGTGCGCGGCGGTACTACCGGTCGGTGAAACCGTAGTCCCCGTCCGCCGGGTGGTGGGTGACCGCTCCGGGCGCTCCGCCTCCACACCCCCGGATCGGCCTGAACGGCCTCGCCGCCACACGCCTCACCGTCACACGCCGGGCCGTCACACGCCGCGCCGTCACACGCCGGGCCGGCTGACGGCGGCCCCGGCCCCGGCCGGGAGGCCCCTCACACGCCGGTGCGCCCGGCCCCCGTCGCCGTCCGCGGCAGCGACAACGTCACCTTCAGGCCGTGCGGCTCGTGGTGCTCGTACGAGATGGAGCCGCCGCCCGCCGCCAGCAGCGTGCGGGTGATCGACAGGCCGAGGCCCGAGCCCTTGATGTTCTGGTGGGCGGCGCTGCGCCAGAACCGGTCGCCGACGCGGGAGAGTTCCTCGTCGCTGAGCCCGGGCCCGGCGTCGGCGACCACCACCGTGGCGGTGTCCCCGGTGGCCGCGACCTCCACCTGAACGCTCTCGCCGGCGGGCGTGAACTTCACCGCGTTGTCGATGACGGCGTCCAGTGCGCTGGACAGGGTCACGGGGTCCGCCCAGGCCGTGGTGGCCGGGCAGGTGCCGGCCAGCCGTACACCCTTGGCCTCGGCGGTCGGCACCCAGGCCGCCACCCGTTCGGCGGTCAGCGCGCCGACGTCGGTGAGCCGCAGGTCCGCCTCGGCGTGCTCGGCGAGCGCCAGGTCGAGCAGATCGTCCAGGACCTGTGCGAGGCGCTTGCCCTCGGTGCGCACCGACGCGATCTCCTCGTTTCCCTCCGGCAGTTCCAGCGCGAGCAGTTCGATGCGCAGCAGCAGCGCGGCCAGCGGATTGCGCAACTGGTGGGAGGCGTCCGCGACGAAGGCGCGCTGCTGCTCGAGGACCTCCTCCACGTTGTCCGCCATCTCGTTGAACGACCGTGCCAGACGCCGCAGTTCCGGAGGCCCGCCCGCCGCCGCGACCCTGGACTTCAGGCGCCCGGTCGCTATGTCGTGGGTCGTCGCGTCCAGCACCCGCACCGGCCTGAGCACCCATCCGGTCAGCCGGAGCGCCGCACCGACGGCGAGGAGCATCGCCGCGACCTCGCCGGCGCCGATGAACAGCCAGCCGTGCAGGATCCTCGACCGCATCTGCCCGGTGGGCGAGTCGGTGACGACCACGGCGACGACGTCACCGTCACGGATGACCGGCGAGGCCACCACGAGCCGGCTGCGCTGCCAGGGCCAGACCTGCTCGGGATCGTGGCTGCGCCGCCCGAGCAGCGCCTCGTTGAAGGCGTCGCGGCCCTCACCCTTCTGCGGCAGGAACCAGTCCCCGGGCGCGTTGGCCATGGGGGTGTCGTCGCGGTAGAAGACGCCGGCCCGGATGCCGTACACGCTGTAGTACATGCGCAGTTCGTCGGCCAGGGTCTCGCCGCGCTCGTCCGTGGCCCCGGTCCGGGAGCCGGTAGGCCGGTCGGTGACGAACTGGGCGAGCGCGGCGAAGCGCGCGGTGTCGTCGATGCGGTCGACGACGACCCGCTGCTGCTGTGCGGCCGCGAGACTCACCGCGAGCGGCACACCGAGCGCCAGCAGCACGGCCGCCATCAGGACGATCAGCAGCGGAAGGAGACGTGCGCGCACCCTTGCCCGCTAGGCGGCCGGGGCGACGAGCCGGTACCCGACGCCGCGCACGGTCTCGATCAGCGCGGGCATGCGCAGCTTGGAGCGCAGGGAGGCGACGTGCACCTCCAGGGTGCGCCCGGTCCCCTCCCAGCTCGTCTGCCACACCTCGCTGATGATCTGCTCGCGGCGGAACACCACACCCGGGCGCTGGGCCAGCAGGGCGAGCAGGTCGAACTCCTTGCGGGTGAGCTGGACGACCGAACCGTCCACGCTGACGCGGCGGGTCGGGAACTCGATGTGCACGGGGCCGAGGCGCAGCGCGGTCTCGGTGGCGCCGGTGTCGTCCAGGTGCGGCGTGCGCCGGCTGACGGCGTGGATGCGCGCGAGCAGTTCCCCGGTGTCGTACGGCTTGACCACGTAGTCGTCGGCGCCGAGGTTCAGGCCGTGGATCCGGGACCGTACGTCCGAACGCGCGGTGACCATGATCACGGGGGTGCCGGTGCGCTTGCGGATCTTGGCGCAGACCTCGTAGCCGTCCTGGTCGGGCAGGCCCAGGTCGAGCAGGACGACGCCGAAGCCGGCGCCCTCGGGGACCAGGGCCTGCAGGGCCTCCTCGCCGCTGCGGGCGTGCGTGACCTCGAAGCCGTGCCGGGCCAGGACCGCGGACAGGGCGGCCGCGACGTGGTTGTCGTCCTCGACGAGAAGCAGTCTCATGCCGGCCCCCTCCGGTTTCTCGGTCCTACGGTCTGTGTGCACTCCCGGCGCACGCAAGGCGTTGCCCTGCGCTGCACCGCGAAGACGTCACCCACCCGAACGCGTGGGCACACGCGCGTGCACCAACGAAGTCACGCCGATGAACGAGGACGCCGTCAAGGGGCTTCGGGTTGCGGGCGGCTTCCGTTATCCAGCCGGTACGCGGTCGCCCGGGCTCCGCTACGGCTCGTGTCCGACCGCTACCGGTTTGTGATGCTCAGATCTCCCTCAGATGTAATGACGCTGGTCGTGCGCGTCACTACTGTCCTCCGAAACCGAGCGAGGACGGAGCCAGTCAGCACATGACCGAAGTATCGGTGGCCAAGGACTCGGTGGCCGCGACCGACGAACTGGTCGTCCTGAGGAGCGTCAACAAGCACTTCGGCGCGTTGCACGTGCTCCAGGACATCGACCTGACCATCGCGCGTGGTGAGGTCGTCGTCGTCATCGGCCCCTCCGGGTCCGGGAAATCCACCCTCTGCCGCACCATCAACCGCCTGGAGACCATCGACTCGGGCGACATCCTCATCGACGGCAAGCCGCTGCCCCAGGAGGGCAAGGAGCTGGCCCGGCTGCGCGCCGACGTCGGCATGGTCTTCCAGTCCTTCAACCTCTTCGCGCACAAGACGGTGCTCGAGAACGTGATGCTGGGCCAGATCAAGGTCCGCAGGACCGACAAGCAGCAGGCCGAGGACAAGGCGCGCGCGCTGCTCGACCGGGTGGGCGTCGGCACCCAGGCGGACAAGTACCCCGCACAGCTCTCCGGCGGCCAGCAGCAGCGAGTGGCGATCGCCCGCGCGCTGGCGATGGACCCCAAGGTCATCCTCTTCGACGAGCCGACCTCGGCCCTGGACCCCGAGATGATCAACGAGGTCCTGGAGGTCATGCAGCAGCTCGCCCGGGACGGCATGACCATGGTGGTGGTCACCCATGAGATGGGCTTCGCCCGCTCGGCCGCCAACCGGGTGGTCTTCATGGCGGACGGCCGCATCGTCGAGGAGGCCACGCCGGACCAGTTCTTCAGCAACCCGCGCAGCGACCGCGCGAAGGACTTCCTGTCGAAGATCCTGCACCACTGACGCCCCGCACCGGGCGTCATCCGTCCGCTCGCCCCGAGCCCGACACCGCCGACACCCCGCGTCACCACCGCCGCACCCCGCACGGCCGCGACACCGCCGCCGGTGACCCGCCTCGCGGGCGCCGGCCTCGGGTCCGCATCTCTTCACCACGCAAAGGATGTTCACCATGAAGCTCCGCAAGGTCACCGCGGCCACGGCCGTCGTCCTCGCCCTCGCCACCGCCGCCACCGCCTGCGGATCGGACAAGAAGAGCGACGGCGGCTCGTCCTCCGGCGGCGGCAAGACGATCAAGATCGGCATCAAGTTCGACCAGCCCGGCCTCGGCCAGAAGACGCCGCAGGGCTACTCCGGCTTCGACGTGGACGTCGCCACGTACGTCGCCAAGCAGCTCGGCTACAACGCCGACCAGATCGAGTGGAAGGAGTCGAAGAGCGCCGACCGCGAGACCATGCTGCAGCGGGGTGACGTCGACTTCATCGCCGCCACGTACTCGATCACCCCGAAGCGCGAGGCGAAGGTCGACTTCGCCGGCCCGTACCTGCTCGCCCACCAGGACGTGCTGATCCGCGCCGACGACAACTCCATCAAGTCGCCCGCGGATCTGAACTCCAAGAAGCTGTGTTCGGTGACGGGCTCGACCTCGGCGCAGAACGTCCATGACAGGCTCGCCCCGAAGGCCAACCTGCTGCAGTACCCGACGTACTCGGCCTGCCTGACGGGTCTGCAGAACGGTGCCGTCGACGCGCTGACCACCGACGACTCGATCCTCGCCGGCTACGCCTCGCAGGCCGCCTTCAAGGGCAAGTTCAAGCTCGGCGGCTTCAAGATGACCAACGAGAACTACGGCATCGGCGTCAAGAAGGGCAGCGCCCTGAAGGCGAAGATCAACGCCGCCCTGGAGAAGATGGTCTCGGACGGTTCGTGGAAGAAGGCCGTGGAGAAGAACTTCGGCCCCGCGAACTACAAGAACGAGCCCGCGCCGAAGATCGGCAACATCGTCAAGTAAGCAGGGCCACCGGGTGCGCCGCCCACGGGGGAGCGGCGCACCCGGGCCTGTCCGACACGCGGAAGCGCGGGACCTCATGTTCGACTTTCTTGATCACTACGACGTGCTGGGAGCGTTCTGGACGACGGTGCAGCTCGCCGTCCTGTCCGCGATCGGCTCCCTGATCTGGGGCACCGTGCTGGCCGCCATGCGGGTCGGTCCGGTGCCGCTGATGCGCGGTTTCGGGGCCGCCTACGTGAACATCGTGCGGAACATCCCGCTGACCGTGATCATCCTGTTCACCTCGCTCGGGCTCAACCAGACCCTGGGCGTCGGCCTCGGCGCCACCGACTTCAAGGTCATCAACTTCCGGCTCGCCGTGCTGGGTCTGATCCTCTACACGGCGGCGTTCGTGTGCGAGGCGCTGCGGTCCGGCATCAACACCGTGCCCGTCGGTCAGGCGGAGGCGGCCCGTGCGCTCGGGCTGAACTTCACCCAGGTGCTCACGCTCGTCGTGCTGCCGCAGGCGTTCCGCTCGGTCGTCGGCCCGCTGACGAACGTCCTGATCGCGCTGACGAAGAACACCACGGTGGCGGCCGCGATCGGCGTCGCCGAGGCGGCCGTGCTGATGAAGGAGATGCTCGAGAACGAGGCCCAGCTCCTGCTGATCTCCGCGGTGATCGCCTTCGGGTTCGTGTGTCTGACGCTGCCGACCGGCCTGATCCTCGGCTGGGTGGGCAAGAAGGTGGCGGTGAAGCGATGACGTCCGTCCTCTACGACGCCCAGGGCCCCAGGGCCAAACGGCGCAACGTCGTCTACACGGTGGTGTTCCTGATCGCCCTGGCCGCGCTCGGGTGGTGGGTGTTCACCAGCCTCGACGACAAGGGCCAGCTCGACTGGGAGAAGTGGAAGCCGTTCTTCGGCGGCACGGAGGCCTGGACGACCTACATCTGGCCTGGGGTGCAGAACACGCTGAAGGCCGCCGCCCTGGCGATGCTCCTCTCGCTGCCGCTGGGCGCGGTCCTGGGCATCGCCCGGCTCTCGGACCACGCCTGGATACGGGTCCCGGTCGCGATCGTGGTGGAGTTCTTCCGCGCCATCCCGGTCCTCGTCCTGATGATCTTCGGCCAGGCCCTCTTCTCGCAGTACACCAACGTCAGTTCGGATGATCGCCCGATGTACTCGGTGATCACCGGCCTCGTCCTCTACAACGCCTCCGTCCTCGCGGAGATCGTCCGCGCGGGCATCCTGGCCCTGCCGAAGGGCCAGTCCGAGGCCGCCCTGGCGATCGGTCTGCGCAAGAACCAGGTGATGCGGTTCATCCTGCTGCCGCAGGCGGTCACCGCGATGCTGCCGGCGATCGTCAGCCAACTGGTGGTCATCGTGAAGGACACGGCGCTGGGCGGCGCGGTCCTCACCTTCCCCGAACTGCTCGCCTCGGTCTCGCCGATGAGCTCCTACTACGGCGCCAACACCATCGCCAGCTTCACGATCGTGGCCGTCATCTACATCGCCATCAACTTCTCGCTGACGACGTTCGCGAGTTGGCTCGAGAAGCGGCTGCGGCGGGGCAAGAAGTCGACCGGTGCGGTACTGCCTCCGGCGGCGGTCGGTGCGGCCGAATCCACGGGGGCGGCCGCCTGACGTCCCACCAGTCCCTTTGAGCAGGCAGGGCAGTGGCGTCACGCCACTGCCCTCGTCGCTTGACGGGCGCTGCGGCAATGGGTTGCATACGTCAGGTGATCGTGCACCCGGCTCCACCTGCCTGTTCCCGAACGTTCCCCGACACACCGCGCAGGGCGGAGGGCACCACGCCGTGGACCCGGTGATCATCGTGGGGGCGGGGCCCGTCGGGCTCTCGCTCGCGCTGGCCCTGGCCCGGCAGGAGGTGCCGTCCGTCGTCCTCGACGAAGGCCCGGGCAAGGACGAACCACGGGCCGCGCGCACCGTCGTGCTGCGCGACGACACGGCCGCCCTGGTGGAACGACTCGCCGGGGTTCCGCTCACCGGAGCCGGGCTGCGGTTCACCGGCTGGCGGTCGATGCGGCGCAAGCAGGTCACCCGGAAGGTCGCCTTCGAGACGGACGGCGCGCGGCAGGAGGAGCCCGGCGGCGGATACGGGCCCGGTGCCGAGCGGACCGCCGAAGGCCGCAAGGGCGCCGTCGAGGAACCCGGAGGACCGGCCCCGCTGCACATCGCCCAGCATGTGCTGACCGGAGCCCTGCGCACCGCCGTCACCGGACAGCCGCTGATCAAGGTCGCCGTGGAAAGCCGCCTCGACGCCCTGGAACAGGAGCCCGCCGGTGTCACGGCGCACACGCGCGGCCCGCAAAGCACCTGGTGGCGCGGCAGCTACCTGGTCGGCTGCGACGGACCGCGCTCCACGGTGCGCAAGCTTCTCGACATCCGCTTCCCCGGCCGTACCGCGGTGGAACGGCACGCCGTCGCCGCGCTGCGCACCGAACTTCCGTGGCCCGGCGAAGCGTTGCTGCACCGGATGCCGCCGTGGCGGACGTCGGGCCCCTCGGGGGGCGAGGTCACGGCACGGCCCCTGCCCGACGGAGTGTGGCGGCTGGACTGGCTGCTGCCGCCGGGCAAGGACCTGGTCACGCCCGAACTGCTGGTGACCCGCATCCGGGAGACCCTCGCCGGCTGGAACGGGGGCACCACCCCCGCCTACGACCTGCTGGACACCGGCGTCCACACCGTCCACCACCGGCTGGCCCGCCGCTGGCGATCCGGCCGGGTCTTCCTCGCCGGGGACGCCGCGCACCTGCTCGGCGCGCTCGGCACGCAGGGCCTCGACGAGAGCCTGCGGGACGTCGACAACCTCGCCTGGAAGCTGGCGCTGGTCTGGCACCACGGGCCGCGCGAGACGCTGCTCGACAGCTACCAGGCGGAGCGCCGCGCCGTGGTGGCGGCCCGGCTGCGCGCCGCCGACCAGGCGCTGCCGCTGCTGCGCGGCGGCGGAGGTCTGCGGTCCTACGTTCCCGGGTCCGCCCGCGGCCATGAGGCGCTGCTCGCGGACGGCCACCTGGGGAGGGGCGCGCTCGGCACGCCGGGGACGTACGCCGCCTCGCCGCTGGCGGCCGCGCCCAGCGAGTCCGCGGCGGTGGTGGGCACCGAACCCGGGGCCCAGGTCGCGGATGTGCGGGTGACGGCGGAGGACGGCTCCTTCGTACGGCTGCGGGACCGGCTCGGACGCGGATCGCTGCTGGTGGTGCTGGTCGCCCCGGGCACCGGCGTGTGGGAGCGCAAGCACTGGGTGTCGGCCGGGATCATGCCCCGGCTGGCGGCGGCCGTGACCGCCCTCCCGCACCCCGCGGAACTGCTGGTCGCCGAGAGCTACCCGGGCGCCGCCGCCCACACCGTGCTGCTGATCCGGCCGGACGGCCATCTCGTCACGGCACTCGGCGGGGTGCGCCCGGCGGACCTGTACGCGGCGGCCGAGACCGCACTCGGCGGCCCGGCGAAGGCGCAGGCGGCGGCGAGCGCACGCTGAGACGCTGCGGACTCCACCCCCGCCGCCCACCCGCCGCCTCAGAACTCACGGTCACCATGAGGTCCACATGGTGACCGTGAGTTGACCGGCCTCCACCGTCATGGTGTACTCCGGATCGTGACCGACACGTATGCGCTCCTGTGGCGGAGGGTCCATATGGACCTCGTCCGCTATGCGGGCTGCGTGTGTCGCCCGTCCTGTTGATCTCGCTTCCCTCACCGCGCTGCCCCTGCCGCCGCGCGCCACCACGCGAATCCCAGGACGGTCCGCCTTGTCTCTCTCCCCTTCTGCACCCCTGCCCGCCGTCCCCACCCGGGCCCAGGCTCCCACCCAGGCCGAACTCCTCGACTTCGTGCGCCGTACCGCCGCCGACGCCGAACTGATCGCCTCACTCCCGCTGGACCCCGAGGGCCGTACCTGGGTACGGCTCGAGGGACCCGGTGGCAGCGAGGCCTGGCTGATCGGCTGGCCGCCCGGCACGGGCACCGGCTGGCACGACCACGCCGACTCGATCGGCGCCTTCATCACCGCATCGGGTGAACTGCACGAGTACTCCCTCGCGGTCCGGCTGCCCTCCGACGGCTGGAAGACCCTGGAACTCACCGACGGAGTCGACCGGGAGCGGCGACTGCCTGCCGGGAGGGGCCGCTCCTTCGGCCGGCACCATGTGCACGAGGTGCTCAACGAGTCGACCGAGCGACATGCCGTCTCGGTGCACGCCTACTACCCGCCCCTGCCGCAGATCCGCCGCTACAGTCGCACCGGGCAGGTGCTCCGTCTCGAGCAGGTCGAACGTCCGGAGGACTGGAGTTGAGTTCCGCACCCGAAGGCCCCGTGGGCATCGACGAGTTGCTGGAGCAGGTCCGCGAGGGCCTGGACCGGGTCGAGCCGGCGGAGGCCCACGAGGCCGCACGAGCCGGCGAGGCCCTGCTCGTGGACATCCGCTACGCGGCCCTGCGGGACCGCGACGGACTCATCCCCGGCGCGCTGGTCGTCGAACGGAACGAACTGGAGTGGCGACTGGACCCGCAGGGCAGCCACCGCCTCCCCGAGGCCACCAGCCACGACCTGCGCGTCGTGGTCATCTGCAACGAGGGCTACGCCTCCAGCCTGGCCGCCGCGTCCCTCCGCCAACTCGGCCTGCACCGCGCCACCGACCTGGTGGGCGGCTTCCAGGCCTGGAGAGCGGCGGGGCTGCCGGTGGCGTCGTAGGGGCGATTGCTGTGGGTGGTCGGGCTGTGTTGCGGGGGTCGGGCTGAGCTGCGGGGGGCTGGTCTGGGCGGGGACGCTGGGCTCCGCGGGGGTCGGGCTGAGCTGCGGGGGGCTGGTCTGGGCGGGGACGCTGGGCTCCGTGTCAGGAGGGGAGGGCCCCTCCCCCCTCCCCTCCCTCCCCCTCCCCCGTCTTCACAACCCCTCGTCCCCCAGGCCCTCCGTGTCCTCCCCCTCCTCCGCCAGGGCCTGGCGGACCACACGTAGGGCCAGCCCCTCGGAGTAGCCCTTGCGGGCGAGCATGCCCGCGAGGCGGCGCAGGCGCTTGTCGCGGTCGAGGCCGCGGGTGGCGCGCAGTTTGCGGGCGACGAGCTCGCGCGCGGTCGCCTCCTCCTGATCGGCGTCCAGCTGCCCCACCGCCGCGTCGATCAGCGCGGAGTCCACGCCCTTCGTCCGCAGTTCCTGGGCGAGCGCCCGGCGGGCCAGACCCCGGCCGTGGTGCCGGGATTCCACCCAGGCGTCCGCGAAGGCGCCGTCGTCGATCAGGCCGACCTCCTCGAAGCGCGACAGCACCTCGTCGGCCGCGTCTTCGGGGATCTCCCGCTTGCGCAGGGCGTCCGCGAGCTGTTTGCGCGTGCGTGGAGTTCCGGTGAGCAGGCGCAGGCAGATCGCCCGCGCCTGCTCGACCGGGTCCCCCGGGTGCTCCCCCGTCCCGGCCCTCGACGAGAAGGAAGAGCCTCCGTCCTGTGGGGCGTCGGCCGGTCCCCCGGCACCGCGCCGCCGCCCTCGCCCGCGTCCACCGCGCACACGGCCCTCGCCGCCTGCGGCGTCCTCGCCGTGCGGTTCCACGTCGCCGCGCATGTCCTCGTGCGCCGCGTGACCGCTCCCGACGAACCCCGTGTCGCGCCCGCCGCCCGGCCGCTGCGGGGCGGCGGGGTGGGCGTACTCGGCCCAGTCGGTTCGTCGTGTCATGGGCTAGCTCTTGGCCGCCGGGGCCTTGGCCTTGGCGGCCTTGGCCGCCGCCGCGGGCACCGCCTTGGCGGTGTCGTCGGCCGCGGGGGCGGCGGCAGTCGCACTCGTCGCGTCCGTGCCCGGCTCGGCGGTGGGCTCCTGCGGCCGGACGCCGACGCCCAGCTTCTCCTTGATCTTCTTCTCGATCTCGTTGGCCAGGTCGGGGTTGTCCTTCAGGAAGTTGCGCGCGTTCTCCTTGCCCTGGCCGAGCTGGTCGCCCTCGTACGTGTACCAGGCGCCGGCCTTGCGGACGAAGCCGTGCTCCACGCCCATGTCGATCAGGCCGCCCTCGCGGCTGATGCCCTGGCCGTAGAGGATGTCGAACTCGGCCTGCTTGAAGGGCGGGGCGACCTTGTTCTTGACGACCTTGCAGCGGGTGCGGTTGCCGACCGCCTCCGTGCCGTCCTTCAGGGTCTCGATGCGGCGGATGTCGATACGCACCGAGGCGTAGAACTTCAGCGCCCGGCCACCGGTCGTGGTCTCCGGGGAGCCGAACATCACGCCGATCTTCTCGCGGAGCTGGTTGATGAAGATGGCGGTGGTCTTGGACTGGTTGAGCGCGCTGGTGATCTTCCGCAGGGCCTGGCTCATCAGGCGGGCCTGCAGACCGACGTGGCTGTCGCCCATCTCGCCCTCGATCTCCGCGCGCGGGACGAGCGCCGCGACGGAGTCGATGACGATGAGGTCGAGGGCGCCGGAGCGGACCAGCATGTCCACGATCTCCAGGGCCTGCTCGCCGTTGTCCGGCTGGGAGAGGATCAGGTTGTCGATGTCGACGCCGAGCTTGCGCGCGTACTCGGGGTCGAGGGCGTGCTCCGCGTCCACGAAGGCGACCTGGCCGCCGGCCTTCTGCGCGTTCGCCACCGCGTGCAGGGTCAGGGTCGTCTTACCCGACGACTCGGGACCGTAGATCTCGACGACGCGGCCGCGCGGCAGGCCGCCGACACCGAGGGCCACGTCGAGCGCGGTCGACCCGGTCGGGATGACCTCGATGGGCTCCTTGGACCGCTCGCCCATGCGCATGACCGCGCCCTTGCCGAATTGCCGTTCAATCTGTGCGAGGGCGGCGTCGAGTGCCTTCTCGCGGTCGGTACCTGCCATGGGTTCCACCCGGTTTGCTTGAGTCGATCGCTTCACGTCAAAGACGCTAACGCCTGCCACTGACAATGCGCCCCGACGCCTGTCCGGCTGTGGATAACTCGGGTACTTCTCCGTCAAAACCGTGTCGAAATGCCCACCGTGAGCCCGCCGGAGCCTCCATCAGAATGGATGTTCGATTTTTGTGTCAAGCGGGCCCGGACACTCCGAGCGTACGGTCGCGCACCGACGGCGGCGCGGCGCCGGTCGGTCCCCGCGGGTACGGCGGGCGGTTACTCCCCGCGGGGTACGGCGGGTGCCTTCGGCGGGAGGACGACGGACCGGGGCCGCCGCCGGGAGCCTTGGGCCCATGGAAAACGAGAGCATCGCTCGGGAGCGCGGAACCGGCAGGGGCCCCGTGGAGCGTCTGGGCCATGCGACCGGTGCCCTCCTGGTCCTTTCCGGCCTGGTGCACCTGGTGGTCTTCCTCGTCGACGGCGGCCCCTGGGACGGTCCCGTCTCCTGGCGCAAGCCCTTCACGTTCGGGGTCTCCTTCGGGCTGACGCTGATCACGGTCACCTGGGTGACGTCCTACCTGCACGTCGGGGCGCGGCTCCGTGGGCTGCTGCTCGCGGTGTTCGCCGCCGACTGCGTCGTGGAGGTCGCCGGGATCACCCTGCAGGCGTGGCGGCACGTGCCCTCGCACCTCAACACGGAGACGCCCTTCGACACCGCGGTGGCGATGACGCTCGCACTGGGCGGCGCCGTCCTCGTCGTCGTGCTCTGCACGTTCGCCGGCGCCGCGTTCCGGCACCGCCCGGGCGGCCCCCTCGGCATGGCGACGGCGCTCCGCTCCGGGTTCGCGATCCTCATCGTGGCGCTGCTCTCGGGCGCCGCGATGATCGCGCGCGGGACCGTGCTGTCCCGTGCCGGGCACCAGCAGGCGGCGTACCACTCCACGGCACCGCTCAAGCCGCTGCACGGTGTCGGCCTGCACGCCGTGCTGGTGCTGCCCGTACTGGCCTGGCTGCTGTCGCGCACACTCTGGAGCGACACGACCAGGCAGCGGGTGATGTACGCGGCGGTCGGCGGCTACGCGGCCGCCGTGCTCGGCGCGGGTGTCTGGGCGGCCCTCGCCTGGTGAGCAGGCCTCAGCGCGCGAACAGCCGCCGTACGCGCGCGGTGAGAGTGCCCGGGCCGCGTGTGCGGTGCCCGTGGACGCGGGGGTCGTCGGTGACGTCGTACCGCTTCACGTACGCCCCCAGGAAGGCCTGCAGCGTGGCGACCGCGGGGATGGAGATCAGCGCCCCGACCGCGCCGAGGAGGGCGGTGCCGGCGATGACGGACCCGAAGGCGACCGCGGGGTGGATGTCCACGGACCGCGCGGTCAGCTTGGGCTGCAGCATGTAGTTCTCGAACTGCTGGTAGACCACGACGAAGATCAGCACCCACAGCGCGTACCAGGGGTCCACGGTGAAGGCGATCAGCATCGGCAGGGCACCGGCGAGGTACGTGCCGATGGTGGGGATGAACTGCGAGACGAGTCCGACCCAGACGGCGAGCACGGGCGCGTACGGGATGCCCAGCGCCTGCAGCAGGACGTAGTGCGCGACGCCCGAGATCAGCGCCATCAGGCCGCGCGAGTAGAGGTAGCCGCCCGTCTTGTCGACGGCGATCTCCCAGGCGCGCAGCACCTCGGCCTGCCGGGCGGGCGGCAGCACCGAGCACAGCGCTCGCCGCAGCCTGGGCCCGTCGGCGGCGAAGTAGAAGGAGAACAGGCCGATCGTCAGGAGCTGGAACAGGCCGCCGAGGACCTGGGCGGAGACGTCCAGGACGCCGGTGGCGCTGTTCTGGACGTACTTTCTGAGCCAGTCGGAGTGGACCAGGCTGTCCTGCACGTCCACGCGCCTGAGATGGGTGTGGAATGTGGTGTTGGTCCAGTTGATCACCGAGTCGAGGTAGTCCGGGAAGCCCTCGACCATCTTGATGATCTGGCCGGCGAGCATGGAGCCGAGCAGCGTGACGAACCCGGCCACGGCGATCGCCAGACCGAGGAAGACGAGGAAGGTGGCCAGTCCCCGGCGCATGCCGTGGGCGGCCATCCAGCTCACCGCGGGCTCGATGGCGAGCGCCAGGAAGAACGCGATCAGAATGTTGATCAGCAGACCGGTGAGCTGGTGGAACGCCCAGCTGCCCAGTTGGAACACGGCGATGAGCGCCAGGGCGAGCACCATGGCGCGCGGCAGCCAGCGCGGCATGCGGGCGCCCGGCGCGGCGCCGCCGTCCGACGGGGGCGGCGGGGGCGGTGTCGTGCCGAGCGGTGATGCCTGTGCGGGGACCTGCGCGGTCTCGTCTGTCGGGGCCACGGAGCAAGTCTCGCCCACTCCGACGACATCCGGGGACCCCTGTGGATCTCCGCGCTCCTTCAGTGCTTCTCCTGCGGCACGTCCATGGCCGTGCACACGGCCCGCCACACGTCCTTGGCCTCCCAGCCGGACTCCAGCGCCTGGTGCACGGTGCGCCCGCCGAGCTCCGACATCACGTGGTCGCGCGCGAAGGTGTCGGCGTAGGCCTCACCGAAGTGATCCGCCATCCGCTGCCAGAAGACCGTCAACCGCATGACACCAGTATCCCGCCCCTGAGAGTGGGCCCGGGCCGGGACGGCTTGCGGAGAACGCTTTCCGTCCTACGGTCTGATCCATGGCCGAATCCGGAGCATCCCCACTCCTTCCCGCGCCCTCGGCGCGCTCCGCGCTCTCCCGCGCCGAGCACTTCGTGTGGCTCACCGCGCGCGTGCTGGAGCAGCGGCGTTTCGCGTACCACTTCCTCGGCGGCGGCGCCGATCCCGTGGAGACCGCACTGGCCGCCTACCGCAACGAGGACGAGGGGTACGGTCACGCCCTCGAACCCGATCTGCGCGGTCCGGTCAGCCAGCCCCTGCACACCGCTCACGCCCTGCGAGTGCTGGACTCGATCGGCCGTTGCGGCGGGCAGCGGGTGGAGCGCGTGTGCCGCTATCTGACCGCCGTGTCGACACCGGACGGTGCCCTTCCGGCTGTACACCCCGTGCAGCGCGGCTATCCGGCCGCGCCCTTCGTGCCCATCACCGACAACCCGCCGGGCGATCTGCTCGCCACGGGCCCGGTGGTGGGTCTGCTGCACCGCAACGAGGTGTGGCACGCGTGGATGTTCCGGGCCACCGACTTCTGCTGGCAGGCGGTCGAGTCCCTGGACAAGTCCCATCCCTACGAGGTCGAGGCGGCCGTGGCGTTCCTGGACTCGGCGCCCGACCGCCCGCGTGCCGAGGCCGCCGCCGACCGTTTGGGCCGTCTGGTGCGCGAGCAGCGGCTGGTAGTCCTGGACCCGGACCGCCTCGACGCGTATCCGGTCGCCTCCGGGTACGCGCCGGGTGAGCACCACTTCCCGTACGACTTCGCGCCCACCCCGGACTCCCTCGCACGCGCGTGGTTCACCGACGAGGAGGTGGCGCGCGCCCTGGACTTCCTCGCGGCCGAGCAGCGGGAGGACGGCGGCTGGCCGGTCCGGTGGCGCCGGTGGGCTCCGGGCACCGCCCTGGAGGCCCGCCCCAGGGTGACCATCGACGCGCTGCTCACCCTCCGGGCGTACGGGCGGCCCATCGGCTGACGGGGGGCGTCCCTCACGCGCGCGTGCCGTGCCGGCCAGGGGCCGGTGGACTGCTCAGCCAGTCGCCGCCCGCGTCCCGCCGTCACCACGACGGCCTCGGCCATGACGAGCAGGAAGGGGGCGCGCCGGCCTGCGCGACCGGGAGCGCTGCCCGGACCCGGCTGGAAGGCCGACCGTGAACGCTGCCCGCGCCTGGCCGGGATCCCGCCCCGGAGCGCCCGAAGCTTTCCCGGAGCGCGTCTGGAACCCCCGTCCGGGAGCGCTGCCCGAACCCGTCCGGGAGCACTGCACGAACCCGTCCGGGAGTGCTGCCTGTACGTGCCGTCCCCCTCCCACGCCACCGGTCCGGCCCGCCCGCCGGGCGCGGGCGGAGCGCCTCGCCGGACGTCTCCGCAGGTCAGGGGCATTGTCAGTGGGCGGGTGCAGGATGGACGCATGGTCAGCTCCGCACACCGAGCCCTCGACGGCTTCTCACCCGCGACCCGCGCCTGGTTCACGGGGGCGTTCTCCGCGCCCACCGCGGCCCAGGCCGGGGCGTGGCGTGCCATCGCCGCGGGCTCGGACGTGCTCGTGGTGGCCCCGACCGGTTCCGGCAAGACACTCGCCGCGTTCCTCGCCGCGCTGGACAAGCTGGCGTCCACCCCGCCGCCCGCCGACCCCAGGAAGCGCTGCCGGGTGTTGTACGTGTCCCCGCTGAAGGCGCTCGCGGTCGATGTGGAGCGGAATCTGCGCAGCCCGCTCACCGGCATCCGCCATGAGTCGGTCCGGCTCGGCCTGCCCGAGCCGGAGGTGAAGGTGGGCATCCGCTCCGGCGACACCCCGGCCGCCGAGCGCCGCGCCCTGGCCACACGCCCGCCGGACATCCTGATCACCACTCCGGAGTCGCTGTTCCTGATGCTGACATCGTCCACGCGCGACGCGCTGACGGGCGTGGAGACGGTCATCCTGGACGAGGTGCACGCGGTCGCGGGCACCAAGCGGGGCGCGCACCTGGCGCTGTCCCTGGAGCGGCTCGACGAGCTGCTGCCGAAGCCCGCGCGCCGCATCGGTCTGTCCGCCACCGTGCGCCCGGTGGACGAGGTGGCCCGCTTCCTCTCCCCGCGCCGCAAGGTGGAGATCGTCCAGCCCGAGTCGGGCAAGGAGTTCGACCTCTCGGTCGTCGTGCCGGTCGAGGACCTCGGCGAGCTGGGGGGCTCCCCGGTCTCCGACGGCACCGAGGGCGCGGAGCGTCCGTCCATCTGGCCGCATGTCGAGGAGCGGATCGCCGACCTGGTCCAGGCGCACCGCTCCACGATCGTGTTCGCCAACTCCCGCCGCCTCGCGGAGCGGCTGTGCAACCGGCTCAACGAGATCGCCTACGAGAGGGCGACGGGCGAGACGCTGGGGGAGCACCACGCGCCGGCCCAGCTGATGGGGGGTTCCGGCGCCGCTCAGGGGGCGCCCCCGGTCCTCGCGCGCGCCCACCACGGGTCGGTCTCGAAGGAGCAGCGCGCCCTCGTCGAGGAGGACCTGAAGGCGGGCCGGCTGCCCGCGGTGGTCGCCACCTCCAGCCTCGAGCTGGGCATCGACATGGGCGCGGTGGACCTCGTCGTCCAGGTCGAGTCGCCGCCGTCGGTGGCGTCCGGGCTGCAGCGGGTGGGCCGGGCGGGACACCAGGTCGGCGCGGTGTCCACCGGCGTGGTCTTCCCCAAGTACCGCGGCGACCTGGTGCAGGCGGCCGTGGTCACCGAGCGGATGCGCACGGGTGCGATCGAGTCGCTGAAGGTTCCGGCGAACCCGCTGGACGTGCTGGCGCAGCAGCTCGTCGCGATGACGGCGCTCGACCCGTGGCAGTTCGACGACCTCCTCGCCGTGGTCCGCAGGGCCGCCCCGTTCGCCTCGCTGCCCGAGTCGGCGTTCACGGCGGTGCTGGACATGCTGGCGGGCCGCTACCCTTCCGACGCCTTCGCTGAGCTGCGGCCGCGCCTGGTGTGGGACCGGGTCGCGGGCACGATCACCGGCCGCCCGGGCGCCCAGCGGCTCGCCGTCACCTCCGGGGGGACGATCCCGGACCGCGGACTGTTCGGGGTGTTCCTCGCCGGTGCCGACCCGAAGAAGGGCGGCGGCCGGGTCGGCGAGCTGGACGAGGAGATGGTGTACGAGTCCCGGGTCGGGGACGTGTTCACCCTGGGCACGAGCTCCTGGCGGATCGAGGACATCACCCGTGACCGCGTCCTGGTCTCCCCCGCGCCCGGCGTCCCCGGCAGGCTGCCGTTCTGGAAGGGCGACCAACTGGGCCGTCCCCTGGAACTGGGCCGTGCGGTGGGCGCGTTCCTGCGCGAGGTCGGCTCGATGCCCGAGGACGACGCCCGTCTGAGGCTGCTGGCGGCGGGGCTGGACGCCTGGGCCGCGGACAACGTGCTGTCGTACCTGGCCGAACAGCGCGAGGCCTGCGGGCACGTCCCGGACGACCGCACGATCGTGGTGGAGCGCTTCCGCGACGAGCTGGGCGACTGGCGGGTCGTGGTGCACTCCCCCTTCGGCGCCCAGGTGCACGCCCCGTGGGCACTCGCGCTGGGCGCCCGCCTGTCCGAGCGGTACGGCATGGACGCCCAGGTCATGCACGCCGACGACGGCATCGTGCTGCGCCTGCCGGACGCCGACCTGATGGGCCTGGACCTGCTGGACCAGGAGCCGGTGAAGGCCGGTTCGGAGTACGACGCGGAGCAGGCGCCCGTCGGCGCGGCGGACGTCGTCTTCGACAAGGGCGAGGTCGACCAGATCGTCACCGACCAGGTCGGCGGCTCGGCGCTGTTCGCGTCCAGGTTCCGCGAGTGCGCGGCCCGCGCGTTGCTGCTGCCGCGCCGCAATCCGGGCCGGCGTACGCCGCTGTGGCAGCAGCGCCAGCGCGCCGCCCAACTGCTGCAGGTGGCGAGCGAGTTCGGTTCGTTCCCGATCGTCCTGGAGGCGGTCCGCGAATGCCTGCAGGACGTCTTCGACGTCCCGGGACTCGTCGAGCTGATGGGCGATCTGGAGTCCCGCAGAGTGCGGCTCGTCGAGGTGACCACCCCGGAGCCGTCGCCGTTCGCCCGCTCGCTGCTGTTCGGGTACGTCGCCCAGTTCCTCTACGAGGGCGACTCACCGCTCGCCGAGCGGCGCGCCGCGGCGCTGTCGCTGGACTCCCGGCTGCTGGCGGAGCTGCTGGGTCAGGCGGAGCTGCGGGAGCTGCTCGACGCGGAGGTCCTGACGGAGCTGGAGCGGGAGCTGCAGTGGCTCACCGAGGACCGGCGCGTCAAGGATGTCGAGGGGGTCGCGGACGTGCTGCGGGTGCTGGGTCCGCTCACGGACGCCGACCTGGTGGCGCGGGGTGCCGATCCGCAGTGGGCCCGTGAGCTGGCCGCGGCCCGCCGCGCGATCAAGGTCCGGATCGCGGGCGCCGACCACTGGGCGGCGGTCGAGGACGCGGGCCGGCTCCGCGACGCGCTCGGCACGGCGCTGCCCGTGGGCGTCCCGGAGGCGTTCACCGAGCCGGTCAAGGACCCGCTCGGGGACCTCCTCGCCCGGTACGCGCGCACCCATGGTCCCTTCACCTCGGCGACGGCGGCCGCGCGGTTCGGGCTGGGGGTCGCCGTCACCGAGGGGGCCCTGCAACGGCTGGCGGCGTCCGGGCGGATCGTCCAGGGCGAGTTCCATCCGGCGGGCATCGGCCAGGAGTGGTGCGACGCGGCGGTGCTGCGCAGGTTGCGGCGCCGTTCGCTGGCGGCGCTGCGACACGAGCTGGAGCCGGTTCCGGCACCCGCCCTGGCGCAGTTCCTGCCGCAGTGGCAGCACGTCGGCAGCGGGCACGGCCTGCGGGGCGTGGACGGACTGGTGCGCGCCATCGAGCAGTTGCAGGGCGCTTCCGTGCCCGCGTCCGCGCTGGAGAAGCTCGTCCTGCCGTCCCGCGTCGCGAACTACACCCCCGCGATGCTGGACGAACTCACGGCCGCCGGCGAGGTGGTGTGGGCGGGCGCGGGCGCGCTGCCCGGCAAGGACGGCTGGATCTCCCTGTACCTGGCGGACGCGGCGCCCCTGTTGCTGCCCGCCCCGCACCCCCTGGAGCTGACCGCTCTGCACCAGTCGGTCCTGGACGCCCTCTCAGGGGGCTACGGACTGTTCTTCCGCCAGATCGCCGACCAGGTCCGGGCCACCACCCACCCGGACGTCACCGAGCCCCAACTGGCCGATGCGATCTGGGACCTGGCGTGGTCGGGGCGGCTGACGAACGACACGCTGGCACCGATGCGGTCCCTGCTCGGCTCGGGCCGCACCGCCGGCGCCACGGCCCACCGCGCCAAGCGCGCCGTGCCGCGCGGGCGCTACGGCTCACTGACGGCGGCCGCCCGGCCCCAGTCCCGTACGGGTCCGCCGACCGTCGCGGGCCGCTGGTCCCTGCTTCCCGCACACGAGACCGACCCCACCGTCCGCGCCCACGCCCTGGCCCGGACGCTGCTCGACCGGCACGGCGTGGTGACCCGGGGCGCGGTGGCCGCGGAAGGGGTGGAGGGCGGCTTCTCGGCCGTGTACCGGGTCCTGTCCGCCTTCGAGGACAGCGGTCAGGCACGGCGCGGCTATGTCGTGGAAGGGCTGGGGGCGGCGCAGTTCGCGATGGACGGCGCGGTGGACCGGCTGCGCGCGGTGGCGGGCGCCCGCGAGCGGGGCGAACCGCTGCCGGGCGCGGGAGCCGGGCCCGGCGCGGGGAACGGTTTTTCCGCAGCTCACACAGACCCGTTCGCCTCCGACGGAGGTCGCCGCACCGACGGCCCCGAAGATCCGTTCGACACCGGCTTCGCCGGCGCCTTCGACCCGGGCCCGGCCGCACTGGACCCGCTGTCCGCCCCGGGCTTCGGAGGCCCCCGCTCCGGGCCCGGGTTCTCCTCCGGTGCCCCCGCCTCCGGCTCCCCCTACGGGCAGCGTGGACGAGGGGACCTTCCGCCGAACCGCGTCCGCAGCTCCGGACCGGCACGGGCCGTGGTCCTGGCCGCCGCCGATCCCGCGAACGCATACGGCGCGGCGCTGCCCTGGCCGGAGCCGCCCACGGGCGCGGGGCACAAGCCGGGGCGCAAGGCGGGTTCGCTGGTGGTCCTGGTCGACGGTGAGCTGACGCTCTATGTGGAGCGGGGCGGCAAGACCGTGCTGGCCTGGCCCTCGGACCCGGACGCCGGGCCGGCGCAGGACGAGCGCCTGCGCATGGCCGCCGAGGTCCTCGGGGAGGCGGCCCGGGCGGGTTCCCTCGGCACCGTCACGGTGGAACGGGTCAACGGAGCCTCGGCCCTGTCGTCGCCGTTCGGCGTCCTCCTGGAAGGAGCGGGCTTCATAGCGACCCCGCGGGGACTGCGCATCCGCGCGTGAGCCCCGGCACCCGGCACCGGGCATCCGGCACCGCGGACGTGCCACCCTTGACCCATGCCCGAAGGTGACACCGTCCACCAGGCCGCGAAGCGTCTGCACGGCGCGCTCGCGGGGAAGGTGCTGACGCGCTCCGACCTCCGGGTGCCCAGGTACGCGACGGCCGATCTCACCGGCCGTACGGTGCTGGACGTCACCCCGCGCGGCAAGCACCTGCTGACCCGTATCGAGGGCGGGCTCACGCTGCACTCGCATCTGATGATGGACGGCGCCTGGAAGGTCTTCGCGGCGGGGCAGCGCTGGAGCGGCGGTCCCGCCCACCAGATCCGGGCGATCCTCGGCACCGTGGACCGCACAGCGGTCGGCTACCGCCTGCCCGTTCTGGAGCTGCTCCGCACCGCGGACGAGCAGCGCGCCGTGGGGCATCTGGGCCCCGACCTCCTCGGCCCCGACTGGGACCCCGGCACGGCGCTGGAGAACCTGCTGCGCGACCCCGCCCGTCTCCTCGGCGAGGCCCTGCTCGACCAGCGCAACCTCGCCGGCATCGGCAATGTCTACAAGAGCGAGCTGTGCTTTCTGCTCCGGGTGACCCCGTGGCTGCCCGTCGGCGAGCTCCCGGGCGAGCACGCCGCCCGCATGCCCGTCCTCGCGCAGAAGCTCCTGGAGGCGAACCGCGACCGCCCGGCCCGCAACACCACCGGACGGCGCGAGCAGAACCTCTTCGTCTACGGCCGCGCATCCCGCCCCTGTCTGCGCTGCGGCACGCCGGTGCGGGTCGCGGACCAGGGCGACGGTTCACGGGAGCGGCCCACCTACTGGTGCCCGGCCTGCCAGTGGGGCCCGGCTCCCGCCGCGGGCACGGCGGGCCACCGCGACAGCCGCCCCCGCCCAGCCAATTGACGGGCCGTCAGAAATGCTCGTAGCGTCACTGTCATGCCCGTCACGGCGTACGACCTCAGCGCACGCACCGTTTTCGTCACCGGCGCCGCGAGCGGTATCGGCCGGGCCTCGGCCGTGCTGCTCGCCGAGGCCGGCGCGACCGTGCACTGCGCCGACCGCGACGCGCCGGGGCTGCGCGAGACGGCTGCCCTGATCGAGGGCCGGGGCGGTACGGCGCACACCCACCACCTCGATGTGACCGACCGGGCCCGGCTCAAGCGGGCGGTCGCGTCCTGCGAGCGCCTCGACGCGCTGGCGGCCGTGGCCGGGATCATGCACAGCAGCCCGGTGCTGCAGACCCGGGACGAGGACCTGGACCGGGTGCTGGCCGTCAACTTCAAGGGCGTCCTCTACGCCTGTCAGGAGGCGGCGCTCCGCATGATCGCGGACGGGACCCGCGGCAGCATCGTCACGATGGCGTCGAGCGCCGTCGACACCGGCGGCCCCGGGCTGCTCTGCTACGGCGCGGCGAAGGCGGCCGTGGTGCAGCTCACCAGGACGCTGGCGACGGAGGTCGGCCCGCACGGGATACGGGTCAACGCGGTGGCGCCGGGCTGGACCCGTACGCCGATGACCGCCCGGCACGGGACGTCGCAGGAGCGCACGGAGGCGTTCATGGCGCGGCTGTCACCCCTGGGGCGGGTCGGCGAACCGCTGGACGTCGCGCAGGCCGTGCTGTACCTGGCCTGCGACGCCTCGTCCTTCGTCACGGGGCAGATCCTCCGCGCGAACGGCGGCGTGGCGATGCCCTGGTGACTGCGACCGCGGGAGGGTTCGGGGGGCGGGCGCGGCCGGGCCGGTCACGGTCCGTCCTCCAGGAATGCCCTGAACCCCCGGACGCCGTCGTACCGGCCCCGCGCGCTCCCCCCTGCGCCCGCCCCCTCACCCTGGTTGCGCGCCCCTCCCGCGCCCCCTCACGGCCTGCCACCGCCGCCAGGCCCGAGCCCACTGATCCGACCCGGCCGCCCCCACGGCCCTGGCCTTCGGCACACAGTGCACCGGCAGCAGACTCAGTCCCCATCCCCCGATGGCGACCGCACCTTCCAGCACCCCCGCGTCGGGTGCCAGCACGAGTCGGAGCACCCCCCACCACCACAGCGCACCCAGCGCCAGCGCAACCCCCCAGCGCGCCGTGCGCCCCGCCATGGCCGTCACCTCCAACCCGAGGAACCAGACCCTAGACCGGGCCGTCACCGCCAGGGAGGGCGCACCAGCGGCACACAGGCGCACCGGACCCAGCGCATGCCCCCGGCATCTGGCGCAAGCGGCGCACCCCGCGCACACCTCGTGGGGCCGCCCCGGGGGCTCCCTGCGCTCAGCCGTTCTCCGCCTGGAACATCCAGTGGTGTTTCTCCAGCTCTGCAGTGATGGTGATGAAGATGTCCTGGCTCACCGGATCGGCTTCGGCGGTCGCCTGCACCCGCTCCCGCATCCGCGTGATCACCGCGCCGAGCGCCGACACGAGGGTGCCCACGGCGTCCGTGTCCTTGACCCAGCCCTGGGGCACCGAGCCGATGCCGCTGCTCTGGGCGACCGTCGCGGCGCGCCCGTCCGGCGGGACGCCGAGCGCGGAGGCCCGTTCGGCCACGGTGTCGGAGTGCCGCCGCGCCGTGTCGACGACCTCGTCGAGCTGGAGGTGGATGGAGCGGAAACGCGGCCCGATGACGTTCCAGTGGACCTGCTTCGCCACGAGGGAGAGGTCCAGCAGGTCGACCAGGGCACCCTGGAGCGCCTCGGAGACGGTCTTGAGATCCGCGTCGGGCAGCGGGCTCTTCACGACGTACATCGGTATCCTCCGCAAGCGTTCGTACGGCCCCGGGCCCCCGCCCCTCCACCATGACGGCCCTGCCCGGCCCCGGCAAACGGGCGGGAGTCACGCCGGCGTCCAGAACGCGCGCGAGCCCCGGCCGTGCCCCTCCGGTCACCCGGAGAAGCCCCGGCCGGGGCTCTCGTACGGCTTGCCGCCTCACCCGCTCCCGCGCGTGAGGATCAGGCGGCCACCACGTCCACTGCCTCGGTGGGCGCCTTGATCGTGACCCGTTCCGGTGGGACACCGGTGACGGACACGGAGTTGAGCATCGGGCGACGCACCGGTGCGGGCACCGGCTCGGTGGCCGCCGCCGACTGAGCCAGCTCGGCGAGCGCGAGCTCGTCGCTCACTTCCCGCATGAGCTCGGACATCCGTACGTCCAGCGCGTCGCAGATCGCGGAGAGCAGCTCGGAGGACGCCTCCTTCTGCCCCCGCTCCACCTCGGAGAGATAGCCGAGTGAGACTCGGGCGGTCGAGGAGACTTCGCGCAGAGTACGGCCCTGGCGCTGGCGCTGCCGACGCAGCACGTCACCCAGCAGGCGACGGAGCAGAATCATCGGTGGCTCCCTCCTCGGACCGCGTAGCCGCATCCTTCTCGCCCCACCGTACCGCCTTGCGCCGCGGCCGTGCGGGGAGCGCTGTTGTGTTCACTGAAAGCTGTAAACATCAAGTCCCCCCGTTCTGTTCCGTATCCTGTGCCCGCTCATTCCCGGTCTGTTCGCCTGCGATCTGCTCCAGAAGCAGTGCGAGTACGCTCCGTACACTCTCCATACGGATTTCCGCACGGTCGCCGTTCAACCGCAGGGAGGCCACTTTCTCGCCACCAAGTTCGTCGGAAACCTCTTCGAAAGGCCCGGAGACGGCCACGAAGACCGTGCCGACGGGCTGCCCGTCCTGTGGGTCGGGGCCGGCCACTCCGGTGGTGGCAAGACCCCAGTCCGCGCCGAGCGCCTTGCGGACGCCGACCGCCATCTGACCCGCGACCTGCGGATCCACCGCGCCCCGGGTATCCAACAGGGTACCGTCCACACCGAGCAGGTCCCGTTTGAGATCGGTGGCGTACGCGGTGACGGAGCCGCGGAAGACCTTGGAGGCCCCGGGCACCGCCGTGAGCTCCGCGGCCACCAGGCCACCGGTCAGCGACTCGGCGACGGCGAGGGTCTCGCCTCTCACCGTGAGTAGTCGCACCAGCTCGGTGGCCATGGAATTCACCGTTCCGCCTCCTCGGCCGCCGCACGGCGCTCGGCGATGCCGCGCCTGCGCAGCACAATGGCCTGTCTCACATAGTCCAGCCCGGTGACGACGGTGAGCACGATGGCCGCGGCCATCACCCAGAACCTCAGGGTCGCCAGCCACCCCGTGAGGGCCAGCACATACATGCCGACCGCCACGCCCTGCGTCAGCGTCTTCAGCTTGCCGCCCCGGCTGGCCGGGATCACCCCGTAGCGGATGACGAGGAAGCGCAGCAGGGTGATGCCGAGCTCCCGGCCGAGTATGACGGCGGTCACCCACCAGGGCAGGTCGCCGAGGGCGGACAGACAGATCAGCGCCGCACCCATGATCGCCTTGTCGGCGATGGGGTCGGCGATCTTCCCGAAGTCGGTGACCAGGTTGTAGGTGCGGGCCAGGTGGCCGTCGAACAGGTCGGTGATCATGGCGACGGCGAAGGCGGCCCAGGCGAGCGAGCGCCATGCCGGGTCGTATCCCCCGTCGGCCAGCATCAGCGCGACGAAGCCCGGGACGAGGAGGAGGCGGAGCATCGTCAGGAGGTTGGCGACGTTCCAGACGCTGGCCTGGTTGACCGCGGCGGCCGTCAGCTTGCCGCCCCGCGCCGGCCGTGCGCTCTCCGGCCCGTCGGCCGGGCCGGGACCGCCGGCGACGGGCTCGCCTTCCGGACCCCTGACCGCCTTGGCGACCGAAGCGCCGACGGGCCCTTTGCCCCCCGCTGTGCCGGGCCTGCCGGCCGCGCCCGGGGTGCCCGGCGTGGAGGCCGCTCCGCGGGCACCGGAGGAGCCGCCCGCAGCGGAGGCCGGGATTCCGGTCATCTGCCCGCCTCCTCAGGACATCCGAGCGACCCCGCAAGGGGCTCGGCCACCAGGTCGACACCTTCCGTACCGACCACCTTGGCCTCGACGATACGGCCCACGCTCAAACCCGCGCCCCTCGTGAACAGCACCTGGCCGTCCGTCTCGGGCGCCTGGTGCGCGGCACGGCCGTACGCGGCGACGTCCTCGTCGTCCCCGTCCACCGACTCCACGAGCACATGGACGGTCTGACCGACGCGCTCCTCGGCGCGCTGGGACACCAGCTCCTCGGCGAGCCGGGAGATGTGGGCCAGTCGCTCGGCGACGACGTCCTCGTCGAGCTTGTTCTCGTACGTGGCGGCCTCCGTGCCCTCCTCGTCGGAGTAGCCGAAGACACCGATCGCGTCCAGCCGGGCGCCGTTCAGGAAGCGCTCGAGTTCGGCCAGGTCGGCCTCGGACTCGCCGGGGAAGCCCACGATGAAGTTGGAGCGCACGCCGGCTTCGGGCGCCTTGCTGCGGATGGTGTCGAGCAGCTCCAGGAAGCGGTCGGTGTCGCCGAAGCGCCGCATGGCGCGCAGCACGCCGGGCGCGGAGTGCTGGAAGGACAGGTCGAAGTAGGGCGCGACCTTCGGCGTCGAGGTCAGGACGTCGATCAGGCCGGGGCGCATCTCGGCCGGCTGGAGGTAGCTGACGCGGACCCGCTCGATGCCGTCCACCTCGGCGAGTTCCGGAAGCAGGGACTCCAGGAGGCGGATGTCGCCCAGGTCCTTGCCGTAGGAGGTGTTGTTCTCGGAGACCAGCATGATCTCCTTCACACCCTGCTCGGCCAGCCAGCGCGTCTCGTTCAGCACGTCGCTCGGGCGGCGGGAGATGAACGAGCCGCGGAAGGAGGGGATGGCGCAGAAGGAGCAGCGCCGGTCGCAGCCGGAGGCCAGCTTCACGGAGGCGACCGGGGAGCCGTCGAGCCGGCGGCGCAGGGGCGCGCGGGGGCCCGAGGCCGGGGCGACGCCCTCGGGGAGGTCGGCGGGGGCGCCGTGCCCGGGCAGGGCCACGTCGGGTGCCGACTGCCGCTCCGCGGGGCTGATCGGCAGCAGCTTGCGCCGGTCGCGCGGGGTGTGGGAGGCGTGGATGCCGCCGGACAGGATGGTCTGGAGCCGGTCGGAGATGTGCGCGTAGTCGTCGAAGCCGAGCACGCCGTCGGCCTCCGGTAGGGCCTCGGCCAGCTCCTTGCCGTACCGCTCGGCCATGCAGCCGACCGCCACCACGGCCTGCGTTCTGCCGTGTCCCTTGAGGTCGTTCGCCTCCAGGAGGGCGTCCACGGAGTCCTTCTTGGCGGCCTCGACGAAGCCGCACGTGTTCACCACGGCGACGTCCGCGTCCTCGGCGTCCTCCACGAGCTGCCAGCCGTCCGCCTCCAAACGGCCTGCGAGCTCCTCCGAGTCCACCTCGTTACGGGCGCAGCCAAGGGTGACGAGTGCGACGGTACGGCGTTCAGGCATGGGCTCAAGACTACTTCGTCGCACTGACAGCCCACGTCGACGGGGTTGGCCGATCTTGGCCAACCCCGTGTGTCCGTGCTCTTCGGTACCGCCGGGCGCCGCTCGGTCAGCCGGTGACGGGGTCGCCCTTGGTGTAGGTCAGGCGCTCGACCTGGCCGGGCCGGAAGTCGTCCTGGATCTTCTTTCCGTTGACGTAGAGCTGGATGGCGCCCGCGTCCCCGAGGACGAGGTCGATCTTCTCCTTGTCCTGGAAGGTCTGGGAGTCGCCCTTCTTGAGCAGCCCGTCGAAGAGGGTCCGGCCGTTGTGGTCCTTGGCCGAGATCCAGCTGCGGCCGTCCGTGGCGCTCACCTGGACCGTCACCTTGTCCCGGGGCGCGGCCGCGATGGCGCTCTCGGACGGCTCGGGCTTCTGGTCGGCGGGCTTGCTGCTCTTGGTCGTCGGCGTGGCCGGCTTGCCGGTGCTCGCCGGCGGTCCCTTGGCGATCGGCGTGTCGGCGGTGTCCGAACTGCTGGTCCCCTTGATCAGGGTGAACCCGACGAAACCGATCACCACGACGATGGCGGCCACCATGGCCGCGGTCCAGTTCGGCCCCCGGCGGTCGGGCCGGATGCGCTCCGCCTCGAAGAGCGGGGCCGCCGGGGTCGGGGCGGGCCGGGCGCCGTGTTCGGCGGCGTACTGCTCCAGCAGCGGCGCCGGGTCGAGGTGCACCGCGCGCGCGAGCGTGCGGATGTGACCGCGGGCGTAGACATCACCGCCGCAGGGGGCGAAGTTGTCCTGTTCGATCGCGTGCACGATGGCGATGCGGACCCGGGTGGCGTTGCTGACCTCGTCGACGGTCAGCCCGGCCGCGATCCGCGCCTGTCGCAGGGCTCGGCCGATCGAGGGGCGGTCCGCCGCGGAGGCGTCGTCACCGCCGTCTTCGAACGGACGCGCGTCCTCAGGGGAGTTGCCGTCAGGGGAGTTGCCGATGGACACGGGGGCGCCTTTCGAGCGTGTAGCCACCTGTGCTGGAAGTTCAGTCTAGGAGGGGTACGAAAGGGTGGGGCAACCGGGCGGTAGGACTTTGTACGCCATCAGAATGGCCGGTCATCCTGATGCCGGGAGAGTGGTCTGTCCTCTCTCAACTTGACGTCCGACGGCGGGAAACGGTTGCTCACGGAACACTTACGAGTGGGTCACGACCGGGCGTCCGAGCGCCCCGCGGGGCACGCTCAGACCCGCTCGGCCGGCCCGCTCGCACAGCGGCCCGGGACCGTCCGGATCCCTACGGTTGAGACTCCCCACGAATGACCGCGAGCACGCCGTCCAACTCGTCGGGTTTCACCAGAACGTCCCGAGCCTTGGACCCCTCGCTGGGACCCACGATGTTCCGCGACTCCATGAGGTCCATCAGCCGTCCGGCCTTGGCGAAGCCGACGCGCAGCTTCCGCTGGAGCATCGAGGTGGATCCGAACTGGGTGGAGACGACCAGCTCGGCCGCCTGGCACAGCAGGTCGAGGTCGTCGCCGATGTCCTCGTCGATCTCCTTCTTCTGCTTGCCGCCGACCACGACGTCGTCCCGGAAGACGGGCGTCATCTGCTCCTTGCAGTGCCGGACGACCGCCGCGACCTCCTCCTCGGTCACGAACGCGCCCTGCATGCGCACCGGCTTGTTCGCGCCCATCGGCAGGAAGAGACCGTCGCCCTTGCCGATCAGCTTCTCGGCGCCGGGCTGGTCGAGGATGACGCGGGAGTCGGCCAGGGAGGAGGTGGCGAAGGCGAGCCGGGAGGGCACGTTCGCCTTGATCAGGCCGGTGACGACGTCCACGGACGGCCGCTGGGTGGCGAGCACCAGGTGGATGCCGGCGGCGCGCGCGAGCTGTGTGATGCGCACGATCGCGTCCTCGACGTCCCGGGGCGCCACCATCATCAGGTCGGCCAGCTCGTCGACGATCACCAGCAGGTACGGGTAGGGCTGCAGCTCGCGTTCGCTGCCCTCCTGCGGCTTCACCCTGCCCTGCCGGACGGCCTCGTTGAAGTCGTCGATGTGCCGGAAGCCGTACGCCGCCAGGTCGTCGTAGCGCAGGTCCATCTCGCGCACCACCCACTGGAGCGCCTCGGCGGCCCGCTTCGGGTTGGTGATGATCGGCGTGATCAGGTGCGGGATGCCCTCGTAGGCGGTCAGCTCGACCCGCTTGGGGTCGACGAGGACCATGCGCACGTCCTCCGGGGTCGCGCGCATCATGATCGAGGTGATCAGGCAGTTGATGCAGGACGACTTGCCGGAGCCGGTGGCGCCGGCGACCAGCAGGTGCGGCATCTTGGCCAGGCTGTGCATGACGTAGCCGCCCTCGACGTCCTTGCCGAAGGCGACCAGCATCGGGTCGTCGTCCTCGGCGGACTCGGCGAGGCGCAGGACGTCACCGAGGTTGACCATCTCCCGGTCGGTGTTCGGGATCTCGATGCCGACCGCGGACTTGCCGGGGATCGGGCTGATGATCCGTACGTCGGGGCTGGCGACGGCGTACGCGATGTTCTTGGTGAGCGCGGTGATCCGCTCCACCTTCACCGCGGGGCCGAGCTCGATCTCGTAGCGGGTGACCGTCGGGCCGCGGGTGAAGCCGGTGACGCGGGCGTCGACCTTGAACTCGGTGAAGACGTTGGTGAGTGCGTCCACGACGGCGTCGTTGGCGGCGCTGCGCGCCTTGCCGGGGCCGCCCCGGTGGAGCAGGTCCAGGGCGGGCAGGGCGTAGGTGATGTCGCCGGACAACTGCAGTTGCTCGGCGCGCGGCGGCAGCTCGCGGGGCGCCTCGGGGGCGGTCTTCGTCAGGTCGGGCACCGCGGACGTGGACGCGGACGCGGGCTCCTCCGGCTGGGGGCGCGCGGCCGGCACGGGCGTCGGGGTCGTCGGCTCCCGGTCCCCGACGCTCACGCCCTGGGTGAGGTCGGCGACGACCGGGGACGGCGGCATGCCGTGCAGGACGGCGCCGTCCAGGGCCGCGGCGGCGGCCGCCGCGACGTCCACGGCGTCCATCTCCCTGCCCAGGGCGGGCTGCTGCACGGCGGGGCGCCGGGGACGGCCGCGGCGCCGGGAAAGCGCCTCCTGCTCGGCACCGTCCGGGTCGTACGCGTCGGGGGCGGGGCCACGGCGCCGGGTGCGGGGCAGCGCCTCGCGCCACTGCTCGTCGTAGCGTTCGTCGTCCTCGGTCGGAACCTCGTCCTGCGGGTCGTGCAGGAGCCCCAGTCTGATGCCGAGGTGGCGCAGCCTGCGCGGGATGGCGGTGACGGGGGTGGCGGTGACGACGAGCAGGCCGAAGAACGTGAGCAGCACGAGCAGCGCCACCGCCAGGGCGTCGCCCATGGTGTACGTCAGCGGGGTGGCCGCGGCCCAGCCGATGAGCCCGCCGGCGTCCCTTATGGCCTGCATGCCGTCGCCGCGCGCGGGGGCGCCGCAGGCGATGTGCACCTGGCCGAGCACGCCGATGACGAGCGCGGACAGGCCGATGACGATGCGGCCGTTGGCCTCCGGCCGCTCCGGGTGGAGGATCAGGCGCACGGCGATGGTGCCGAGCAGGAGCGGTACCAGCAGGTCGAGGCGGCCGAAGGCGCCGGTCACCAGCATCTGCACGAGGTCCCCGACGGGACCGCGGAGATTGGCCCACGTACCGGCGGCGACGATCAGCGACAGCGCGAGCAGCAGCAGCGCGAGACCGTCCTTGCGGTGCGCCGGGTCGAGCCCCTTCGCGCCCCGCCCCAGTCCGCGGAACAGGGCTCCGACGGCGTGCGCGGCGCCGAGCCACAGGGCGCGTACGAGTCTGTACACGCCCGCGGTCGGGTTGGGCGCCGGTGCGGGGGCGGGCTTCTTCGCCGCCGCCTTCTTGGCGGGCGCCTTCTTCGCGGCGGCTTTCCTGGCGGGGGCCTTCTTCGCCGGAGCCTTCCTGGGAGCGGCCGCCTTCTTCGCGGCGGCTTTCTTGGCTGCGGGACGTGGGGCCATGGGTGTGAGATTACCGTTGGAAAGGGCAGGGAACACGCGCTCCTGCAGCTTCACCCGTTCGTGTCGCCTCAGAGGACTCGCGCAGTTGACGCCGTCTCAATCGGGCGTTCACGGCACCGCCCCGGACCTGCCCCGCGTCAGTTCTGCGAAGGCACCGACGGTGCCCCGCTGCCGGTCCCCGGCTCCAACGCGTCCAGCGCCCTGCGCAGCCCCGTGAGTTTGCGCTCGAGGTGGGCCGCCGTCGCGACCGCCGCCGCGTCCGCCGACTCGTCGTCCAACTGCTTGGACAGCGCCTCCGCCTGCTCCTCCACCGCCGCGAGCCGCGCCGAGAGCTCGGCGAGGATGCCCGCCGGCTCCTTGCTGTCGCCGCTTCCGGACTTGCCGCCCTCGAGCTGGAGCCGCAGCAGGGCCGCCTGCTCCCGCAGTTGGCAGTTCTTCATGTACAACTCGACGAAGACGGAGACCTTCGCCCGCAGCACCCACGGGTCGAACGGCTTGGAGATGTAGTCCACCGCGCCCGCCGCGTATCCCCGGAAGGTGTGGTGCGGGCCGTGGTTGATGGCGGTCAGGAAGATGATCGGGATGTCCCGGGTCCGCTCGCGCCGCTTGATGTGCGCGGCGGTCTCGAAACCGTCCATACCCGGCATCTGGACGTCCAGCAGGATCACCGCGAAGTCGTCCGTCAGCAGCGCCTTGAGCGCTTCCTCCCCGGACGATGCCCTGACCAGCGTCTGATCGAGCGCAGAGAGGATGGCCTCCAGCGCCAGCAGATTCTCCGGCCGGTCATCGACCAGGAGGATCTTGGCCTTCTGCACCATGGCCCGCCCTCCTCGCCCCGGCTTGGGGCCTCCCCTGTCCGCAGGACTCTGGATGACGCCGCCCGGCGCCGCCCCAGGGGACGACTCCCTTACGCCGCCCGTCCTTGTGCCGGTCATCGTAGCCGCACCCCGCCCGTCGCCACACCCTGTCACCGCGATGTCACTGTGCACATAGCAGAAACGCGGCAGGAGACCAGAAGGTTCCCCGCACACCGCACTTCTACACGGCTCTCGCCCTCCTCAGTCGGCAACTCCGCGTGAACGGCAGGCGTTCTCCTCCATCCCTTCACTCCACGCGCATCCACTGTTCCATCACCGACAGAAGGTGATCGGGATCGACCGGCTTGGTCACATAGTCGGAGGCGCCCGACTCGATGGCCTTCTCCCGGTCGCCCTTCATCGCCTTCGCCGTCAGCGCGATGATCGGCAGCCCGGCGAACTGCGGCATCCGCCGGATCGCGGTGGTCGTGGCGTACCCGTCCATCTCCGGCATCATGATGTCCATCAGGACGACCGCCACGTCGTCGTGCTGTTCCAGGACCTCGATGCCCTCACGGCCGTTCTCCGCGTACAGCACCGACAGGCCGTGCTGCTCCAGGACGCTGGTCAGCGCGAAGACGTTGCGGATGTCGTCGTCGACGATCAGCACCTTCTCGCCTTCGAACCGCACGCCCTGCCTGGACAGCGCGCCCTCGTGCGGCTCGCCGCCGACGTGGTCCTGACCCGCGCCGCCCCGGCCCGCGGTCACGGCCCTGCGGCGCCGCCGGAAGAGCGCCGCCGGCCCGTTCTGGGTCTCCTGGTACGACTTCACCTCGGCCGGGGTCTCGATGTCCGGCGCGGACAGCTCGGCCTCGGAGGCCAGAAGTTCGCCGGCCTCCAGGGCGGGCGCCATCTGCGCGTAGCCGTTCGGCGGCAGCTCGCTCGGGTGCAGCGGCAGGTACAGGGTGAACGTCGAACCGCGGCCGGGCTCGCTCTGCGCGTGGATCTCACCACCGAGCAGCCGGGCGATCTCCCGCGAGATGGACAGCCCGAGGCCCGTACCGCCGTACTTGCGGCTGGTGGTGCCGTCGGCCTGCTTGAACGCCTCGAAGATCACCCGCATCTTGCTGGCCGGGATGCCGATGCCGGTGTCGGCCACGGAGAACGCGATCAGCTCCGCGTCCGCGTCCCGCAGTGAACCGGCCTCGAGGAGCTGCTCCCGGATGGCCGTCGGAACATCGCCGCCCGCGGGCCGGATCACCAGCTCCACGGCCCCCGTGTCGGTGAACTTCACCGCGTTGGACAGCAGGTTGCGCAGCACCTGCAGCAGGCGCTGCTCGTCGGTGTGCAGCGTGGCGGGCAGCTCCGGGGACACCCGCACGGAGAAGTCCAGGCCCTTCTCCGCCGTCAGCGGCCGGAAGGTGGCCTCCACGTAGTCGACGAGCTGGACGAGCGCGATGCGCGTCGGGGAGACGTCCATCTTGCCCGCCTCGACCTTGGACAGGTCCAGGATGTCGTTGATGAGCTGGAGCAGGTCGGAGCCGGCGCCGTGGATGGTCTCGGCGAACTCCACCTGCTTCGGCGAGAGGTTGCCCTCCGCGTTGTCGGCCAGCAGCTTGGCCAGGATCAGCAGCGAGTTGAGCGGCGTGCGCAGCTCGTGCGACATGTTGGCCAGGAACTCGCTCTTGTAGCGCATGGACACCGCGAGCTGCTCGGCGCGCTCCTCCAGGACCTGCCGCGCCTCCTCGATCTCGGTGTTCTTGACCTCGATGTCGCGGTTCTGCTGGGCGAGCAGCTCGGCCTTCTCCTCCAGTTCCGCGTTGGACGCCTGGAGGGCCTTCTGCCGCTGCTCCAACTCCTCCGACCGCAGCCTGAGCTGCTCGGTCAGCTCCTGCGACTGCTTCAGCAGCACCTCCGTCTTGGTGTTGACGGAGATGGTGTTGACGCTGGTCGCGATCATCTCGGCGATCTGGTTGAGGAAGTCCTTCTGGATCTGTGTGAACGGCGTGAAGGACGCCAGCTCGATGACGCCGAGCACCTTCCCCTCGAAGAGCACCGGAATGACGATCACCTGGGCGGGCGGCGCCTCCCCGAGCCCGGAGGAGATCTTCAGGTAGCCGCTGGGCGCGTTCTCCACCAGGATGGTGCGCTTCTCCATGGCCGCCGTTCCGATCAGCGCCTCACCCGGCCGGAACGACGTCGGCATCGAGCCCATCGAATAGCCGTACGACCCGAGCATGCGCAGCTCGTACTGGTCGTCGCTCTCGGCGCTCACGTCCTGGCCGTCGACCAGCGGCATGGCGACGAAGAACGCCCCGTGCTGCGCGGACACCACCGGCGTCAGCTCGCTCATGATCAGCGAGGCCACGTCCTCCAGGTCGCGGCGGCCCTGCATCAGCGCGGAGATGCGGGCCAGGTTGCCCTTGAGCCAGTCCTGCTCCTTGTTGGCGATCGTGGTGTCGCGCAGGTTGGCGATCATCTTGTTGATGTAGTCCTGAAGCTCCTGGATCTCCCCGGAGGCGTCCACGTCGATCTTCAGGTTGAGGTCGCCGCGCGTCACCGCGGTCGCCACGCGCGCGATGGCGCGCACCTGCCGGGTCAGGTTCCCGGCCATCTCGTTCACGGACTCCGTGAGGTCCCGCCAGGTGCCGTCGACGTCACGCACGCGTGCCTGGCCGCCGAGCTGCCCCTCGGTGCCCACCTCGCGGGCCACGCGCGTGACCTCCTCGGCGAAGGAGGAAAGCTGGTCGACCATCGTGTTGATGGTGGTCTTCAGCTCGAGGATCTCACCGCGGGCGTCGATGTCGATCTTCTTGGTCAGGTCGCCCTTGGCGATCGCCGTGGTCACCATGGCGATGTTGCGCACCTGGCCGGTCAGGTTGGACGCCATCTGGTTCACGGACTCGGTGAGGTCCTTCCAGGTGCCCGCCACACCCGGAACGTAGGCCTGACCGCCCAGGATGCCGTCCGTGCCCACCTCGCGGGCCACCTTGGTGACCTGGTCGGCGAACGAACTCAGCGTCTTCACCATCGTGTTGAAGGTGTCGGCGAGCTGCGCGACCTCACCGCGCGCCTCGATCGTCACCGTCCGCGTCAGGTCGCCGTTGGCGACCGCCGCCGCGACCTGGGAGATGTTCCGCACCTGCATGGTCAGGTTGTTGGCCATGAGGTTGACGTTGTCGCTGAGGTCCTTCCAGATGCCCGTGACGCCCGGGACGTGCGCCTGGCCGCCCAGGATGCCCTCGGTGCCCACCTCGCGGGCCACCCGGGTCACCTGCTCGGCGAACGACGACAGCTGGTCCACCATCGTGTTGACGGTGGTGACCAGCTCGAGGATCTCGCCCTTGGCGTCGACGGTGATCTTCTTGGACAGGTCGCCCTTGGCGACCGCGGTCGTCACCTCCGCGATGTTGCGCACCTGCATGGTCAGGTTGTTCGCCATGCCGTTCACGGACTGCGTGAGGTCCTTCCAGGTGCCGGAGACGCCCTGCACCTCGGCCTGACCGCCGAGGATGCCCTCCGTACCGACCTCCCGGGCCACGCGCGTGACCTCCTGGGCGAACGACGACAGCTGGTCCACCATCGTGTTCAGGGTGTTCTTCAGCTCCAGGATCTCGCCCCGCGCGTCCACCGTGATCTTCTGCGACAGGTCACCGCGCGCCACGGCGGTCGCCACCTGCGCGATGTTGCGCACCTGCGCGGTGAGGTTGCCCGCCATGCCGTTCACGGAGTCCGTCAGGTCGCGCCACACACCGGCAACGCCCGGGACCTGCGCCTGACCGCCCAGCCGGCCCTCCGTGCCCACCTCGCGGGCCACCCGCGTCACCTGCTCGGCGAAGGCGGAGAGCTGGTCGACCATCGTGTTGATGGTGTTCTTCAGCTCCAGGATCTCCCCGCGCGCGTCCACGTCGATCTTCTGCGACAGGTCACCGCGCGCGACCGCCGTCGTCACCTGGGCGATCTGCCGCACCTGGGAGGTGAGGTTGCCCGCCATGAAGTTGACGGAGTCGGTCAGTTCCTTCCACGTGCCGCTCACGCCGGGGACGACGGCCTGACCGCCGAGCCGGCCCTCGGTGCCCACGTCCCGCGCCATCCGCGTGACCTGGTCGGCGAACGACGAGAGCTGGTCCACCATCGTGTTCACGGTGTTCTTGAGCTGGAGCATCTCACCGGAGACGTCCACGGTGACCTTCTGCGACAGGTCGCCGTTGGCCACCGCCGTCGTCACCTGGGCGATGTTGCGGACCTGGCCGGTGAGGTTGCGGAAGGCGGTGTTGACGGAGTCCGTCAGGTCCTTCCACGTACCGGCCGCGCCCGGCACCTGCGCCTGACCGCCCAGCTCGCCCTCGACGCCGATCTCCCGCGCCACGCGCGTGACCTCGGCACCGAACGCCGAGAGCTGGTCGACCATGCCGTTGACGGTGTTCTTCAGCTCCAGCATCTCGCCGGCCACGTCGACCGTGACCTTCTGCGACATGTCGCCGTTGGCCACCGCCGTCGTCACCGCGGCGATGTCCCGCACCTGGGTGGTCAGATTCCGGAAGACCGTGTTCACCGAATCGGTGAGGTCCTTCCACGTTCCCGCCGCACCCGGCACGTTCGCCTGACCGCCGAGCTGCCCCTCGGCGCCCACCTCGTTGGCCACGCGCGTGACCTCGTCCGCGAAGATCCGCAGCGTCTCGGTCATCTGGTTGATCGTCTCGGCGAGGCGCGCGACCTCGCCGCGCGCCGGCACGGTGACCTTCTGCGACAGGTCGCCGTTGGCGACGGCCGTGGTGACCTGAGCGATCCCGCGCACCTGCGCCGTCAGGTTGCCGGCCATCACGTTCACCGAGTCGGTGAGGTCCTTCCACACCCCGGCGACGCCCGGCACCTGCGCCTGGCCGCCCAGGATGCCCTCGGTGCCCACCTCGCGGGCCACTCGCGTCACCTCGGAGGAGAACGCGGAGAGCTGCTCGACCATCGTGTTGACGGTGTTCTTCAGCTCCAGCATCTCGCCGGCCACGTGAACCGTGACCTTCCGGGACAGATCACCCTTGGCGACCGCGGTCGTCACCAGGGCGATGTCGCGCACCTGCGCGGTGAGCCGGTACGCCATCGTGTTGACGGACTCCGTCAGGTCCTTCCACGAACCCGACATACCGCGCAGCCGGGCCTGACCGCCCAGCTTGCCCTCGGTGCCCACCTCGATGGCCACCCGCGTCACCTCGTCGGTGAACGTCGACAACTGGTCGACCAGGTTGTTGACCGTGCGGGCGACCTTCAGGAACTCACCGCGCAGCGGATGCCCCGCCCCCTCCGGACCCGGCGTCCGCAGCTCCATGCGCGGCGACAGGTCGCCGTCCGCCACCGCGGACAGCACCCGGCCGACCTCGGCGACGGGGTGTACGAGATCGTCGACGAGCGCGTTGGACGCCTCGATCGCCGACGCCCAGGAGCCCTCACAGGCCCCCGTCTCCAGCCGCTCGGTGAGCTTGCCCTCCCGCCCGACCACCCGCCGCACCCGCGCCAGCTCACCGGTCAGATGCATGTTCCGGTCGGCCACCTCGTTGAAGACGGCGGCGATCTCCGACATGACCCCGTCACCGGAGACGGTCAGCCGCTTGCGGAAATTGCCGTCCCTCATCGACACCAGGGCCGCCAGCAGCCGGTTCAGGGCCGCCGTGTCCACGGCGGTGGTTCCACCACGCCCCGCGCGCTGGTTGCCCAGGGACTGTCCGCCTTTCGCGCGCGTTTTCGTGCCACGCGTCGCTGCGCCAGACTCCACTGTGTCCCTCCCGCAGGGGTCGACCATCACTGTGCTCAGGGGTACTGCTCGCCGTACCGGTTACCGATGCGTAGTCCTGCCCGATCCAGCCAGGCACACGCGCGTGCTCCTGCCCGGCGTGGCGAAAGACACTCGGCCTGCCCGGACCTTCTCCTAGAAGCTTGCCCAGTGTTTCACCATGCCGGAACCAGGCCATAACAGTTCGGCAGCTTCGCACATGCTCCGCACACCCTCCGGACGTAAACACCGGCGACCGGCATCGGCATGGACGGCGAAGGTAAGTAACCTTGCATGCGGCTGTCCAGCCGCAGCGGTCGACCGGCCTGGGCGGTGGCACGAGCATGAGCGGGCAGGCATCGGAGGGGCACCGCACCATGACCACCGGACTGCATCCCGGGGGACCACCCCAGGATCCCCGGCAGAGGGAGGACCAGCCACTGCCTCGGCAGGAGGGGGTCGGCCCTGGAGCCCTGCACGTCGAGAACCGGACGAGGAGTTCTGTGATCACCGCGCGCGCGGCCGCCAGCTTCGAGCCCGTCGGACGATCGGTCGCCGGTGCCCGGTCCTTCGTCCGCGACACCCTCCAGGGCTGGGGCTTCGCCGACATCGTCGACGACGCCGTGGTCCTCACCAGCGAACTCGTCACCAACGCGGTCGTCCACGCGGGCACCTCCGCGGACGTCCTGTGCCTGCGCAGCGACGACGGCGTACGCATCGAGGTCGCCGACCGCTATCCGGAACGCGAGCTCCCCCTGCAGTCGACCGCCGTCGACATGGGCAGCCCCGACCGGGAGGGCGGCCGCGGACTGCAGCTCTGCGCCGCCCTGGCCCGCCGCTGGGGCGTGGAGTACACGCCCACGCACAAACAGGTCTGGTTCCAGCTCGACCTGCCCGATCGCCCGGTCGGCACCCGCGCGGCGGGCCCCGCCCTCCCCGCCGACCTGCTGCCGCTTGCCGACGGCCGGGTCCGCGTCGCGGTCGTCCAGATCGACCGCTCCGGCTGCATCAGCGCCTGGAACGAGGACGCCGAGGAACTCTTCGGGTACGCCGCCGAGCAGGTCACCGGCAAACCGCTCACCGACCTCGCGGCCTGGCCGCACACCCCCGGCACCGGCACGGGCATCGCCGAAGCCCTCCAGCTCTCCCGCTGGGAGGGCAGCTACGGCATCCGCTGCGCCGACGGCCGCGTCATCCCCGTCTACGCCTCCCACCTGCGGGTACGCGACACGGCCGGCGAGCCGTCCACGGTCTGCCTGCTGGTGCGCGACCACGAGCGGGCCGTCCTGCAGACCCCGCTGCGCGGCGCGGCACCCGACACGACCACGGCCGCGGAGGGCCAGAACGCGGACCCCTTCGAGGTCTTCATCGGCTCCCCCGCCCCCGACGACCTCGACGGCCTGCTCCAGCGCACGGTGGAACGCGCCCGCGACATGCTCGACGGCGACGCGGCCTTCCTGCTGCTGGCCACCGACGACGAGACAGAGCTGGAGGTGCGCGCCTCCACCGGCCTGCCCTCCGCCCGCCAGCGCTTCGCCCGCGTCCCCGTCGAGGCCGGCCCCGGCCGCTACGGCTCGGCCCGCATGCCGGCCGTCCACGACGACCTGGCGGCCGTACCGGGCGCGGTACCCCTGCTGAACGGCACCGGCATGCGCTCCGTGGTGACGGTCCCGCTGAAGGTCGAGGGCCGCCTGACCGGCTCCCTCGGCGTGGCGGCGGAGGCACCGTCCCGGTACTCCAACGAGGAGGCGCTGCGCCTGCAGTTCGCCGCGGACCGCATCGCCCTCGCCGTGGAGTCGGCCCGCCTCGGCGAGCTGGAACGGCTGCGCCGCGGCTCCCTGAGCTTCCTCGTGGAGGCCTCCGACCTGCTCGCCGGCACCCTGGACCGGGACCAGACGCTGGCGCTGATGGCCCAGATGACGATCCCCACCCTGGCCACCTGGTGCGCGGTGTACACGATCGCGGACCAGGCGTCCGAGCCGTACCTGTCCTACGTCCTGCACGAGGACGAGGACCGCATCGACGGACTCAAGGCTCTCCTGTCCAAGATCCCGCCTCCGGAACCGATCCCCACACCGGGCGCCCGGATCTGGACGGCGCCCGCGGAGGCGGCCCACCAGGCGGCGCTGCGCACCTCCATGCGCAGCCTCGGCCTCGGCGAGCCCGCCACGGTCAGCTCCGGCATCGGCACGACGCTGGCGACGGCCTCCGCGGTCGGCGGCGAAACGGTCGTACTGCCCCTGGTGGCCCGCAACCGGGTCATCGGCATGCTCACGCTGGGCAAGCCGACGGACGAACACTTCCGGCAGGAGATCCTGGAGCTGGCCGAGGACTTGAGCCGCCGGGCCGCCCTCGCCCTGGACAACGCCCGGCTGTACTCGGAACGCACGGCCATCAGCCAGTCCCTGCAGCGCAGCCTGCTCCCCCCGGGGCTCCCCCACATCGACGGCGTCGAGGTGGAGGTCATCTACCGCGCGGCCGGCGAGGGCAACGAGGTCGGCGGCGACTTCTACGACCTGTTCCCGATCCGCGACGGCGCGTACGGCTTCGCCATCGGCGACGTCTGCGGCACGGGACCGGAGGCGGCCGCGGTCACGGGTCTGGCCCGCCATGCCCTGCGCCTGCTGGCCCGCGAGGGCTTCGGCGGCCCCGCCGTCCTGGAGCGCCTGAACTCCGCGATCCTCGACGAGGGCGCCCGCAGCCGCTTCCTGACCCTCCTCTACGGCGAGTTGTGGCCGCAGGAGGACGGCAGCGCCGTGCTGAAGGTGGTGTGCGCCGGACATCCGCTGCCGCTCCGGCTGCGCCAGGACGGCACGGTGGAACCGGCGGCCGAACCGCAGCCGCTCCTCGGCGTCATGGAGGACCTGGAGCTGTACGAGCAGACGGTGACGCTCGACCCGGGCGACGTCCTGCTGTGCGTGACGGACGGTGTCACCGAACGCCGCGAGGGCCGGCGCATGCTGGGCGACGACGGCCTCGCCGACGTGCTGACGACCTGCACGGGTCTCACGGCGGGCGCGGTGGCGGCCCGCATCATGCGCGCGGTCGAACGCTTCGCCTCCGACGCCCCGTCGGACGACATGGCCATTCTGGCGATGCGGATGCCGGATCTCCCGAAGGACTGATGTCCCGGGACGAAGGACTCGTGTACCGCGACGAAGGACTGTCCCGGGACGAAGGACTTATCTACCGGGACAAAGGGCTGATGTCCCGGGACATGAGAAAGGCCCCGCCCGATGGGCGAGGCCTTTTCGTGGAGCCCCCAAACGGAATCGAACCGTTGACCTTCTCCTTACCATGGAGACGCTCTGCCGACTGAGCTATAGGGGCTTGTCGCGTTTTCGAGGTTTCCCTCGCGGCAACGGAATAGATCATACCCCGAACTGACGTGTGCTCCCAACCATCAGGGCACCGGTTCAGAAAGCGGGCTGGAGCAGTCCGCCCAGGGCGTTGCACGCGGAGACGATCCTGTTCATCTCACGCTTCGTCAAGGACGCGTCCACCGGAAGGGAGAGCGTCTCGTCGGCGGCCCGCTCGGTCTCCGGCAGATACACGTCACGCCGGAACGCCGGCATGCGGTGCAGGGGCGTCTTCACCGGCACCCGGCACTCGACTCCCCTGGCCCGCACGGCCCGTGCGAAGGCATCGCGGTCGGGTCGGCCGTTGCCCGGCACCCGCACGACGTACTGCTGGTAGGTGTGGCCGCCGCCGTCCTCGGGCGTACGCACGCCCCGCAGCCGCTTGCCGAGGTATGCGGCCCGCTCTCGCCGCTGCGCCACCTCGGTGTACGGCGTCTCGGACTCGCCCTGCTCCAGCACGAGGAGACCGTGCCGCTGCCCAATCTGGTGGAGGGCGGTGACATCGGCCGACCGACCGAATCGGTGCACGACGACGACCGCGACGCTCTGGGAGGTCACCACGGCCTCCACCGCGGCCGGGTCCAGGCAGTACGTCGCCGGGTCTATGTCCGCGAAGACCGGCGTCGCACCCGCCGAGGCCACGGCCTCAGCCACCTCGATGTTGCCGAACGCCGGCACGATGACCTCGTCACCGCGGCCGACACCCGCGGCCGTGAGCATTCCAGCAGTACCCATGACTGGGATGCTGCTGGGGCAGAGTGAACGCGAAGTGACGGGCAACACAAAAGAGCTGGTCCCCGAACCGAAGCTCGGGGACCAGCTCTGAAGAATTGTTCGGCGGTGTCCTACTCTCCCACAGGGTCCCCCCTGCAGTACCATCGGCGCTGTGAGGCTTAGCTTCCGGGTTCGGAATGTAACCGGGCGTTTCCCTCACGCT